>NZ_QRGB01000001.1:1892113-2207465 GCF_003449035.1 Pedobacter indicus | reverse complement strand
TTTAAGTACGGAGCCAAATTCTTTACGTAGAAACATCGTCTTAGTTTCTCCCGATAACGTCTTAACTTCTCCCGTTAGCGTCCTATTTTATCCATGCTATACTATATTTTTGCATTCAGTTTATAATCATTCTAAATAATATAAATAATGAGATCATCTACTATATTGGGCTGTAGTGCCTTACTTTCTTTGTGTTTGCTGTATAACCCATCGCACGCACAACTCTCTGGTCCGTCGGCTGCGAGCGAAATCGAAGCACAACATGCAGAAGACGAATCGCAACGTCCTGGATCTATATCCGGATTGATACTTTCTGAAAACGACGAACCTCTTGTTGGGATCAGCTTAAATCTGGATGAATTATCCCTGAAGATAACCAGTGATGAACACGGTCGCTTTGAGCTGAAGAATATTCCGCCCGGAAATTATACGATCACCGCTTCTGGTCTGGGCTACGCAGCGTCTAAGCAAAACGTTATAGTCCGGGGTGGTCGCAATACCGAACTGAACCTACAGCTAAATAAGACTACCCAATCGCTTAACGAAGTAGTCATTACCGGTTCTCAGAATCGTTTCGCCAGAAAAGAAAGTGACTTTGTAGCGAAGATGCCCTTGCTGAATATAGAAAACCCGCAAGTGTACAACTCAATTGGCAAAGAACTATTGGCTGATCAATTGGTCTATTCAGTAGACGATGCGATGCGCAATGCTCCCGGAATCCAAAAAATGTGGGAAGCAACGGGTAGAGCCGGCGATGGTGGAAGCTACTATAACACTCGAGGTTTTATCACCCAAGGCTTATTGAGAAATGGTATTGCAGGAAAAGTTACCAGCTCGATCGACGCAGTCAATATTGAGAAAATCGAAGTAATAAAAGGCCCTTCAGCCACCTTATTTGGCAGCTCACTAACTTCCTACGGGGGAGCGATTAACCGGGTAACAAAAAAACCTTTTGAAACTTTCAGTGCGGAACTAACGGCTGCCGGAGGTACGCAAGATTTCCATCGCTTTAGCGCAGATATCAATACACCGGTGACTGCTGATAACTCCTTACTGTTCCGGTTAAACACAGCTTATAATTATCAAGGCACGTTTCAGGAAATAGGGTTTGACAAAAGCATTGCTGTAGCCCCGAGTTTGACTTACAAACCGAACGACCGGCTGACGGTTAATCTGGATGCCGAATTATTCTCGGTTAAGGGTACCGGGAAACAAATGATTTTCTTCTATTTCCCATCAGAAGCCCTTGGTATTCATAACGCAGCCGACATGAATTTGGATTATGAAAAGTCATATATGGGTGAAGGGTTGACACAAAAATCAAGAAATACCAATTTATTTGGTCAAGTGAATTACAAAATTTCTGAATCGATTACATCGTCGACCAACTTGACAGCTACAACCAACTCTTCCGACGGTTTCGGTGCTTATTTCTATCTGATGCCAGACAACTTGGTAACAGGAAATGACGCAGATGCCGGGCAGGCTAACTACCTTGTACGGGCTGACCAGTCGACCATAGATAGCAAAGATCGCAGCTTTGAAATCCAACAGCTATTTACGGGCGACTTCCAATTCGGCAATATGCGCAATCGTGTAGTTCTCGGACTTGATTACTATGCTACAAATATTGATGAAACATTTTACGGAAGCGTTTATGACACCGTCCCGCTAAACGATCCGGATTACGATTATGGGGACTTTAACGGTACAAACCAATCTGCTAAATATGAGAAAGATGAGATTGATTTCACCTGGCCGGTAAAGAAGAAGTCGAAAACTTACAGCGCTTTTATCTCCGATGTTCTCAATATTACGGATAACTTAAGTGTATTAGCTGCTTTACGTTTGGACCGGTTTGAAAATGCGGCCGGTACTGAAGGTGAAGACTTCGCTGGTTACAATCAAAATGCGCTTTCACCAAAGTTTGGTATCGTCTACCAGCCTGTTCTTGACCGCATTTCTCTATTCGCAAATTACCAAAATAGTTTTACCAACAAAGGCTTTTATACGGCATACGATGCCAACGTGCCTGAAAAAGTCACCCAGAAAGCTGCCGACCTGGAACATGCCAACCAGATCGAAGGTGGAGTAAAACTTGATTTGCTTGACGGAAAACTAACAACTTCCTTAAGCTATTACGATATATTGGTAGAGAATGTGCTGAGGCCAGACCCCAACCCTGAAGCGGCAGGACTTTCTACCGAAGTGCAGGATGGATCACAACGAAGTAAGGGTTTTGAAATCGATGTCATTGCCAGTCCGCTTGAAGGGCTCAATATTGTAGCTGGATTTTCATACAATGATTCGGAGTTTGAAAAAGCAGACGCCGATGTTCTGGGACGCCGACCTACAACAGCCTCTTCGCCTTATCTTGGTAATCTGTGGATAAGCTACCGCTTTCCAGCAACTATTGCTAAAGGACTCGGTGTAGGATTTGGTGGAAATTATGCCAGTGAAAACAAAATCATGAACAGTGTGTCCAACGGCATATTCCTCCTCCCCTCTTATACGGTATTCAATGCTTCTGCCTTTTACGATTTTCCAAAAATACGGGTAGGTATCAAAGTAGATAACCTAACCAATGAACATTACTGGATTGGTTACACGACGGCTAACCCACAATCAACCCGCCATATGGTGGCAAGCCTTTCTTATAAATTTTAAAGTCTTCAGCAAAATACAACACAGTACGTCTTTTTTCATTCTTAAGCCCAGACAAAATTCAGTCTGGGCTTTTTTTAAGTTTGGACTTTTCAACACGTGCTACTCCATTACCATATTTTAAAAATTTAATGGAAACGTTTGCACTCAATTATTTTTTTAGCTAGATTCGTTTTTAAAGTCACACTTAATTAACTTAATTGTTCAACAAACTAAAAATTATGAAAAAACATTTTACTTTAACCTAATCGGTCTGACGAAGACACCCAGAGACTAAAAACCTGAATTATAATTCAATAATTCTTTTTCTTCCAGAGCAAACTATACTTCAATTTTATTGAAAAGGAATTCTATTGTCTAATTTCTAAACCATTAACCAAATGATCAAATTACGATTGAAATCAACAATCCTGCATGCAAAATATGTGGGTTTGTGTTTGCTGTTCCTGCAGCAAACAAACGAAGTTTACCCCAAGGTAAAACTTCCAGACAAAGCCTTTAACCCCATTGGCTTACAACAGAAGGCTGTTACTGGGAAAGTGACAACGCCTGACGACCCAGAGGGGTTACCAGGGGTTACCGTCAACATTAAAGGTACAACAGAAGGAGTCAGTACCGATACAGATGGAAATTACCAATTACTGAATGTCCCCGGCGACGCCACCCTCGTATTCAGCATGGTCGGTATGGAACCCCATGAAGAAGCAGTGAATAACCGGGAAACAATTAATGTTGTGCTGACGCCAACCGCTTCAGACCTGGACGAAGTTGTGGTAGTCGGCTACGGTGTGCAGAAAAAAGCAACCAAAACAGGAGCTATCTCACAAGTCAAAGGTGAGGATCTAAAACAAGCGCCTGTGGTGAATATTGAAAACACCTTGGCGGGACGGATTCCCGGTGTGATGGGCTTAAACCAAAGTGGTGAGCCGGGTTATGACGGATCGAATATCCTGATTCGTGGTAGAAATACACTTAACTCTGATAACTCCGGGCCGCTTATCGTTATAGACGGCATACCGGACCGAGGTGGCATGGGGCGGTTAGATCCGAATGAAATTGAGAGCGTTTCTGTTTTAAAGGATGCACAGGCTGCTATTTACGGGTCTCGCTCAGCAAATGGTGTTATTGTGATCACGACAAAGCGAGGCATCACCGGCGAACCAAGAATCAATTATAATTTCAATCAAGGTTTTGTGGCGCCAACCAAATTACCCGAAATGGCCGATGCAGCCTTATACGCGCAACTTGAAAATGAAATTCTCGCTTACGGTGGCGATGCATTAAAGTGGACAGATGAGGATATCGAGCATTTCAGAAATGGGGACGATCCCTGGCGTTATCCAAACACCGATTGGCTAGATGCTGTTGTTGCCAATAATTCGTTGCAAAACAAACATTCTCTATCAATTCGAGGCGGTACGGAAAAGATGCGTTATTTTGCTTCTTTAGGTACACTTTTTCAAGATGGGATTTACAAAAACAGCGCAACCAACTACAAACAGCATAATGCGCGGATTAACCTTGACGCGAATGTCGGCGAGTATCTGGATTTTAAACTGGATCTCGCTGGTCGCTTGGAAGACCGGAATTTCCCTCCGAGAAGTGCCGGTTCTATTTTCCGGGCAGCGATGCGGGGAAGACCCACTGAAGCAGCGGTTTGGCCAAACGGCTTACCGGGACCGGATATTGAATTTGGAGACAACCCTGTTGTTACTGCCACCAATGAAATCGGTTATGACAATCATAAACGCTGGGTACTGAATGGAACCCTAGGCGCAACTTTTAGAATACCAGGCGTTGAAGGACTATCACTTGATGCAAACTTTGGTGTTGATGAGATGCTCAACTTTCAGAAGAGATGGACGAAACCCTGGATGTTGTATACACTTGATGGGTTTGATGAAAATGGAGAACCCATTCTAAGCGGATCTGAGCGCGGTGTATCGCAACCTGAACTGTTCGAACGCTATTATCAAGATCAATACATTACCATCAATGCGCGTGCAATTTTTGAACGCTCTTTCGGCGATCACAACCTGAACACCTTTGTAGCCGTTGAACAGATCGAAAATATTGGTGATGATTTTGAGGGCCAACGTAAATACTTCATCTCATCTGCCATTGATCAAATGTTTGCAGGCGGTGACCTGGAAAGGTCTATTACGGGATCGGGATATGAATATGCTCGTCGGAATATCTTTGGCCGGGTTTCCTATAACTTTGCTGAAAAGTACCTGCTTGATTTTAACTGGCGGGTTGATGGGTCACAGCGCTTTCCGAAAGACAACCGTTTTGGCTTCTTCCCCGGTGTCGGCATAGGTTGGGTAATCTCCTCGGAAGACTTCTGGAAAGATAATATCCCAGCAATCAATCATTTCAAACTAAGAGGTTCTTACGGACGCCTGGGTAGTGACCTGGTACCAAACTTTCAGTATTTGAGCACTTTTGCGTTTATGGATTCGGACGGGAACATGTTACCCGGAATAATTATGGGCGACGAGCTAATCCGCTCAATTATGCAGACGCGAACCCCAAACCCCAACATCGCATGGGAGCTCTCTGACAATTACAATGTGGGGATCGAATTGGAATTAAACGAAGGAAAATGGGCCTTGGAGGCCGACTGGTTTATGAATAACCGTTCGAACATCCTGACCCAGCGTTCTGCTTCGATGCCATTGTATGTCGGGTTTAGCTTACCGGATGAGAATATAGGTGAATCGACCAACCAAGGTATAGAGGGTGTAATTACACACCGTAATACTTTTGGAGATCTTTACCTTAATGTCTCTGCCAATGCTATGTATGCCCGTAATAAACTGACCTATTGGGATGAGACCCCCGGTGCACCGGATTATCAACGATCAACTGGGAAAACATTTGACGCTCCGCTATATTATGAATCGATCGGTATATTCCGTGATCAGGCGCATGTGGACTCCTACCCTCATATTTCGGGAGCACGACCAGGAGATATCATTTTTAAGGATATCAATGAGGATGGTCAGATCGATGACCTAGATCGGATGCGTTATGACTACACACAGTATCCGCGTTGGATATTCGGCTTCAACCTCGCCGCCGTTTATAAGGATTTTGACTTAACACTATTAATGCAAGGTTCAGCCGGAGCAAGACAATACGTAAGAACTGAATCTGGCTTAATCGGTAACTTCCCAGTTGCCTTTGTGGAAGATCGGTGGACAGAAGATAATATTGATGCATCGTGGCCGAGAACCTATGACCGGAACCGGGAATATTGGGTAAACCGTGAAAATACGTTTTGGTGGTGGAAAACAGATTTCTTACGCTTAAAAACGATCGAACTGGGTTATACGCTTCCACAAGATCTAACCCAAAAGGTATCGATCAGCTCACTTCGATTTTTCGCCAGCGGCCAGAATCTGTTGACTTTCTCAAAAGTCGATTTCTTCGACCCTGAGATTCCTAGTGGATCTGGACAATATTATCCACAAACCAAAATTTATAATATTGGTGTAAGTGTAACCTTTTAATTAAACGTACGATGAAAAAAATAGATAATATATTGATCGGCGCTCTGGCTCTTGCTCTATCAGCAAGTTTTAGCGCATGTCAAAAAGACTTTTTAGACCGCAAGCCCTTAACGGAGATATCCGAACTTGATGTATGGACCGATCCGAACCTTACAAAGGCCTTTGTAGCACGTATGTACGAAGAGATGGATCATGGTTTTGCAGAAGTGATGATCTCTTCCCTGACGGATGAGTCCAGGTTTATTCACGACTACAATACTTCCCGTGTACTACAAGGCAACATTAGTCCAGATGAGCACGGCGCTGTGTGGGATTTTGCCAATTGGGGTAAATTCTATGGTGTGATACGCAACACGAACATGTATTTCGAAAATATCGACGAAGTACCGTTTACTGATGAAAATGACAAACAACAGTTAACGGGGGAAGTTCATTTTATGAGAGCTTATAACTATTTTATGCTTCTTCGGATGTATGGAGGGGTTCCGCTGATTACGGAGACCTTTGGTCTGGATGATGAAGAAGCTATCCAGTCGGTAAGTAGAAACTCGTATGAGGAAACAGTGAACTTTATCGTGGCAGAATGTGACAAAGCAATCGAGATGACAAATGATGAAACAACACGAGGTGTTGTTAATAAATCTGCCGCCCGTGCGCTCAAATCACGTGTATTGCTTTATGCTGCTAGTGACCTGTACAACAAACCGGGAAACAGCAATGAATTGGTTGGCTATACAAGCGGTAGCCAAGTAGAACGGTGGCGAGCAGCGAAAGACGCAGCCTATGATATCATCGAAACCAATTTGTATTCGCTGTACAACAAAAGTGAAGATCCGACCGAAAATTACACCAATATCTTCTTAGATAAAACAAGTGAAGAAACCATCTTTGCAAAACTTTTTGACAGAGAATTATTGGGCACGTCGCACGATTTATACAATGGGCCAAATGGGTATAATAACTGGGGCGGTAATGTCCCTCTTCAAAACATGGTTGACGTTTATCAAATGAACGATGGGTCGCCATTTAGCTGGACAAATAACGCGCATAAAATTGCTCCGTATGAGAACCGAGATCCACGTTTCGCTGCGACCATTCTTTATAACGGAGCGCCTTGGAAACAAAGAGGTGACAATGGAATCGGGCTAGACCCTGTTGGGGTAATCCAAACCGCTCAGTATGAATATTGGAATGGTAGCAGCGTACAAACCCGCTGGGGACTAGATACTCGTAACTCACCGATCGAGAGTTGGAACGGAACTTATAGCGGTTATTATCTTCGGAAATTCATGGACATCACACTCAATGCTCAATTTATCCGTGGAGACCAGGACTGGATATTTTTCCGATATGCTGAAGTGTTGCTCAACTATGCAGAAGCTTGTATCGAGTTAGGTGAAGAAGCTGAAGCAAAGAAATATCTGAAAATGGTTCGCGAGCGTGCGGGTATGCCTGGTTCGTCTGTTGATAATGCCTCTGGTCAGGCACTCGAGAATTTATACCGGTACGAGAGACGTGTAGAACTGGCTTATGAAGGGCATCGGTTTTTTGATGCTAGACGCTGGATGACCGCGAAAGAGGATTTCAGCAAACCTGCTCAGGGAATTGTGATCTATGGAAAATTACAACCCGATCGTAAGACACTGGTCTATAGTTACACTGTTGACAATATTCAGGATCGTAGCTTCCCTGAGAAAATGTATTTTATCCCCATTCCAATCGGTGAAATACGGAAAAATGAGAACATAGAACAAAATCCAAACTACTAAGGAATAAAACCCGAACTACGAAGGATCTGTTTCTGTTCTTTCAAAACAAAACCCCGATGCGCGCTGCATCGGGGTTTTGTTTTGATCAGGATCAAGACCTTTTAGTCAAATCCTGATTAAATGTCAGGTTGTATCGTCTTATTTTAATGATACAATCCAAGCAGCGATCTTTTCAATATCTGCTTTTGGAACATGCGACATCGGTGGCATTTCGGTAGCGTATTCAGGCCAGTTCGAGGGTTTTGGTGTGATAATCAATTTCACCAATTCATCAACTGTGTAATTGCGCTTTGCAATCTCTTTATACGCTGGTCCAACCTGTTTTTTATCCGGATTGTGGCAAGCAATACAAGTGTGACGACTTAACAAACCTTTCACCTCATTATAAGTAGGTGCTTTTGCTACTACTTGTTTTGCCGGTGTGCCGGTCGATGCAGTCTTGGCTTTGCTAGGTGTTGTTGCTTTTGGTTCTGCTTTTTTCTCAACTAACGGAGGTATTGACGAGTCTTTAGTCGACAGTTCGCTCATGGCCAGCTTATTTCCTGAAGGGATGTTATGCAGGGTGTAATAAGCGGTCGGATGAACCAACGAATAGAAGCGATCTTTAGAACGAACACCATCTAACCGAAGCGTATGAACGTAATGTTTCTTCAAACCATCTGTTACAACGCGCACACGCATACCATCATCAGATAATTTAACACCTTTAATCTTAGGGGTTTCCTGATTTACTGGTGGGCTACCGTAAACAGAATTATATTTATAAGTATGCGTTTCCAAGGTATACGAAGCAATATCTTCCGCTGATTTAGCATCTACAGGCAATGTAAATTCAATTTCAAACCCATCTGGCATCGCGCGTACAGCTTTCATTTCAAATGGCATCTCTTCAACATCATATACCAAGCGCTGAAGTCCTTCATTGGCATCACCGGCAGATCCCCAACCACGGTTGGTTTCCCCTACAAACAGAGATCCGTCTTCAGCCCAAGCCATGCGGAGGACACCCGAACGGAAACCACTACGGAATGCAATGGCAGCTCCCTGATATTCACCATTCACTTTTTCCAGGAATATACGGTTGATCATACTCATGCCCTGGTCACCGACCAATACCTGTCCTTCGAACGGCCCAAAATGACCTTCAGGAATAACAACAGGTTCAGAGGTAGATATACCCAAAATACCATGTGGCAACCAAACTGCTGGCAATTGTAGCTCAGGAATATGTTCCTTTACATCAGCCATGGTTTTAAAATCAGTTTCATGAATAATGTTCTCCGGTTTAACCGCCCGACCTTCAGCGTTTCTAGTCCTTCTCTCGTCAACCTGGCTGAAAAGATCCTCCTGTTTCACTTTAAGCGGGGAATTCGGAAGATCCGTCCACACCAAACCAGCGGCGTGACCTGTAAACGCTCCTTTTGGCAGATACCATAAACCACCAGAACCTATCCAGTCACCTTGGTTCTCAGTGTAAAACAATTCGTCATATAAGAATCCGGGACCGGCAGGAGAACGCATACCCGTAGCCCAAGGCTTCATGGTACCATCTTCAAAGATCTGCATAGTCCACCCTCTCCATGGAACGCGGCTCTCTCCTCTCCACCATTCTTCATCACCGAAAGCTACATTAGCAGTCACAAAAAATGAGCCATCAGGAGCGATTTTCGGTCCAAAGCTATATTCATGATAGTGTCCTGAAATAGGCCAAGCGTAGATAGTTTCATATACATCTGCTTTGCCATCCAAATCAGTATCGATTAATTTCGTTAATTCACCACGTTGTGCACAATAAAGTGCACCGTCTTTGTAGGCTAGACCAAGAATCTCATGTAATCCGGAAGCAAATTTTCTGAAATAAGGTTTGTTGCTCGTTGGGTTTTCAACGATGTACACATCGCCACGACGAGTAGATACGGCCAAATTACCGTTTGGCATTGTAGTCAGTCCGCCAACCTCAAGCAGAACGCCTTCCGGAGCAGGCACCTTAAGTATCTTATAAAAGTCCTCTTCGGACGGAGTTTCCTGTGCAAAAAGCGGCACATTAGCAATCATCAAGAAAGCTAGTACCGACAATATATAATGTATTGATATTTTTTTAATCATGTCTTTTCTAGTAATCTGCATTCACTTAAAATAAAATAGTATAGCTGATTTCACCTCGAACCGGAACGATCAACTCCTGACCGCCATCAACATTACGAATGAACGGCTTATTTGATTTGGCATTATCCAGGTTCAAATAGTATTCCTTATCGCCAATGATGTAGCTACCACGTGATGTTTCTTCTATTTTCGAAGCTGAAGCGAGACGCAACGATAATCCGTCTGCATCCTTAACCCGGATAGTCCGATTAAAGCCTTTACCATCAGTTCTCGCCTGAACGAAATCCTCTACCTCAGTACCGTAGATAAGATATTTAAACGTAGGTTGATTGTCAGCATTCACCGCATATCCTTTTTGACGAAATTGAGTACCCGCAGTATCAACAGGCCATGTGCTTTGATTATCAGCTAATTTAGCAAGGCTTAATACAGGTTTTCCGAAACGCTGAACAGCGCCACGAGGCGTTGAGGTTCCGTTTCCTCTCCCATCCCACATAGGTGTGGTATCCAGGAAGTCGCCACGCCACACTTGAACCAAGGCACCATAATCCATATCATAGGTATAATGCACACCTTGGGGGCTACCCACAGAAACCGCGTGTACCGACTTTTCGCGGTTATCTAAATTCATAAAGCTTCTTAGGATTGTGGTAACCGGTGCGTCCAATAAAATAGGATCTTTAGCATTTCGGTTATTACTATTGCCATCAGCTTTATTATCCAACTCATTGATGGTAATATTCCTCAATGCAACTGCACCATGATCTCCTTGAATTCTTAACGGCGCTTTGGCAACTTCATCTTTGCTAATCGCTCCCTGTGTGGGGCCTGCCAGCTCAACGTTTTCCTGAACCAATACACCATTTATTAATACGTAAAGCAATCGTGCGTTTTCAGTTTTATTTCCGCTCGCATCAAAACGAGGTGCCTGAAAGCCGATTTTTAAGTTTTGCCAGAGGCCTGGTGCTTTACTTGCATTTACGCGAGGTGGTACAACATTGTATATTCCGCCATTGCTAGCCGAAGTTATTTGATTCTCTTCCCAAGAATCAAACAATTGAACTTCATACCGACCCTGTAAATAGATACCTGAGTTTCCATTGCTAGGTAAAAGATAATCCAGCTCCAGCTCGATATCGCCTAATTCAGCTTTCGTAAATAAATCTTCACCTTTTACCCTTCGAGACGGGTTGTTTACAAGAATTCCCGATCCGCTCGAAACAGTAAGTTCATTTTTTTCTGAAATGTTGCCATACACATTCCCTGCCATTTGCCAGCTTTTTCCCGGTTGGTTAAAAGCTGTTAAATCCTGTAAGGTAACCGGATCACTCGCTGTCTCGTGTATACTAAAGCCCGCACTGAGAGTCCAAAATCCGATACCGACGCCCAAAAGGCCTAAGTAGTTTCTTCTTTTCAACATGAATTGGTTAAATAATGATTTCAAATTTCGATAAAAATATTAAAACGTTTTAGCAAAGCAATAATGAACACATAACTTTTTTGTTACAGAAAAATATATTGCCTTGTAAGTTGCTAATTACCAACATTGTACCTGATGACCTTTCTGGTGATGCCTCCATCAATGGCTACACCTTCGATAACGACACGGTATGAGCCCTCACCAGCGTTATAATACTCTAGTAATGTTTCTCCGGATGCATCCGTCTGCACAATCGGATTCCAATAAATTGTACTCCTTGTATCTGCCTTAGTATCCAGAAGATCGCTAACCCCATATTTCGGCGAATAGAACTCCCTGACATTGCTATAACCCTGAGGGGTATATGTTTTAATATTATAAACCGTACGCTGGCCGGGAGTCCACCCTTTTGTATTGATAATAATAACACCGTTGGATCCTTCTGAACCGTATACAGCTGTTAATGATGGTGATCGTAATACTTCAATATTTAAAATGCTTGCCGGGTCTATCATATTCTGATCAAAGACTCCCGCGATATCCATCAAATCACCCTCACTGTCTTGGCGGAGAAGGCGACCGTCGATGAGCACCTGCATTTTACCATTCCCCCGCGTAGTTACCGGGAAGCTTACCGGTCCGACACTTGTTTGTTCGGTTACAAAACGTACACCACGTAACCGACCTTCTAAACAGGATCGCAACGTAGGGCAAGCCTTCAGTTCGTTAGCAGAAATCGTTTGGTCCGCCCTCCCCGAAGGATTTAAATTACTAGAGCTTCGGATGCTCGACTGTTTGGTAACAGTCACCGTCTCAAGGTGAATAACTCGGCTTTCTAAGCCCAATTTAGAAAGAGCATCATCATTCTTTTTAACCCTTTCAAGATACGTTTTCAACGAATCTTGTGGATCAATCATATAGTCACCTCGGTTTCGTGTTGAAGTAATCGGCATACCCGGTATACCATCTAATAAAATCTCAACATTGTCCTTCCCCTTTGGAGATAAACCTTGAACAGAAAAGCTTAGGCTATCGGTCAACAATAAATTGTCAAAAACAAAATTGCCTTTTTCGTCAGTTATAGTATCTAAAGTCACCTGTGCGGCAAAAGAATTCAGGATAATGTTCCCATTTGCTACTGGTTTGCCCAGTAGAGTCTGCAGTTTACCGTTGATTTTCGTGGTCAATTCCTCTGGTGGAAATTCAATAGGCGCTAATTCATTGGCAAGTAATGTGTCCCAGTTAAACTTCCGATACCCTTGTGTTAACATTAAAATATCCAGATGATCCGTTTTCTTTGTATCAATGTCCGTAAAATAATAATTGGGTTTTTCGATATAGCCCTTAATTTCAGATCGCAATAGTAGCTCAGAAAATATAGAACTTTCGGATTCAGGGTCGACAGCGATATCATTTTCGTTAATAACGGAAGCCGAAAAGCGTCCTCGCACCAAATTGTTATTAGAATCGACAGCCTTTAAGCTCAATTTGACTAATTCACGAGCACCGTAAGATTCTTTATCCAGTTCCGGAACAACAGTAAATTCATCAAACTTTTCAATAAACACCAACCTTTCATTCACAGGCTTCCCATCTGCATTAAACAAAGTAAACTGCGTAATACCTAGAGGAAAATCTTGAATTGGAAGCCGCAAGGTGTTAAGACTTTTATTGATATCGAAGCCTCCGGCAAACAGCACCTCACCATTATTTTGAGCAATTAAACTAACCGAACCAAAGCTTTGATCAGACGATAAGATACGCACAACCAATGTATCGCTTTCCGCTTGCGGAAAGATACTAAGGACGTAACCCTGTGGCAGAACATCGGGCAAGGCGGCAGTCAAACTTGTTCCATCGGGCAATTCTACAACAGCTTCATAGGATTCACCCTCAGATGGTGTGATGTTTAATACACCCATACCAAGATGTTCGCTTTGAAATTCACTAACGACGTTACCTTTCGAGTCTTTTACAACTCCTCTCATATCGACACCTAAGCCTTTAGCGCCTATCGCTTTAAAAGCTACCCGTACAGGCAGCCCTGCCACTAGATGACCGCTCTCCGGAAAGAATTGAACATCGGCCTTCTGATAAGGAATGGGAAAAGTTTGTCTGTCCCATTGGTTTTTTTCTGTCTCAACCTCACTTAAAATATATAGGCTATTGATATCAACCCCTTTTTTTTCAAGTACTGATGTTTTCACTTCGATTTCCAATTGGCCATTTGTGTCAGTCTTTACATTATCTGTAAGGATAACTTCATTTGCAGTCCTAATTTGATAAAAGATCCGCTCATCAGCAATAGGTTTCGAATTACTATCTAAATAACTAATAGTTGCCAACAGACGAGGATCTGAACCGTCCTGATCATACGAAAAGGAAATCTTTGAGTTTGCTTTTTTCGGAGCGATACTGCCTATTATAAATGGATGATCGTAGAAATAGTCGGGATCTCCATTACGCATCCATTGCGTGTATGCCCTTAGTCGATAGTTTCCAGGCTCCAAGTCAACAGGTAAATCAATATTCCCAAAGGCCAAACCAGCCATTACTGGAAGCTTTAATGCAGCAGTTAATGAATCGGTTTCATTGATCAAATCTACATAAACCGCTCCACTAATAGCAGATAGTTGATGCCTGCCTCCTGCCATGATATAAGCTTTCATCCAGATCGTATCACCTGAAGTATAATACGGTCGATCCATATGGATGTAAACCTTTTCTTGTGGAAAACGGTCCGCCCACTGCTCGAGGGGATTAATAATCTGCTCCAACATATTCTGTGAAAAACCTTGAAAAGGTATCATAAACAGAAACAAAAAATACAAGAGAGCAGATCTTTTCATAATTACGGACTATACATACGACATATTTATTTATTGATCTAGCTGCTAAGGTTTACTCAGTAATCTCAACTCCGCAATCTGAATTAACCCGGCTCCCTGATTTGCTTTAAAATTCATCCGATAGTAGCGATATGGAGTAATATTTTCGAAGATGTATATTTTTTCCAAAAACCGGGTTTCAAATATCTGATCCACTTGTGAATCTAACACAATCCATGCGACACCGTCATCCGAAGCTTCTAAAACCCAATCCTTAGGGTCTCGTTCCGGGGCATCATTAGCCGACGTCACCATATAAGCGCTAATCACTACTGGTTTATTGTCATAATCGAACTGGGTCCACAAATCTCCTGTATAGTTAAATTGAAGAAATTTCGATTGGCGGTTATTATCGATTAGTTTTAACGAGCCCTCTCCTGCGGTCTTACCCTGGTCATTATCTCGCGAGACGGAAAAATACGCTTGTTCCGTAACATCATTTACGACTCCTTGAGTACTAACCAAAGCGTCCACTTCAATTTTAGATCCTTTTGGCGTGACAACTCTTACTGAATATTGCTCAAAGACACCTGGATCAACCGATATTTTTGCTGTTTCACCTTCTCCAACTTGTTCGGCAAGTGTACCTTGTCCTTTGAACCATCCAATGGACTGACTATTAAATGGCCTGTTTAATGAAAGTGTTAATAGTCCGTCTCCACCCAAATCTGCTTTAAAACCTAATAAACTATCGGGAAACAATTCGATTACCGTTTCTTTCTGTGCCCAATAGCCCTGTTCATTCGTAACAATCATCCGTACCTTGTATTCACCAGTATTAATATAAGTATGAGTCGGATTCTCATCATACGTAGTGCTATCGTCACCAAATTCCCACCGCACTTCATCAAAATTAGACGACGCATTATCGAATACAATTGTAAACGGATCGTTTTCATCCACTAACTTATAGCTAAAATCAGCTGTGGGTTTTGGCTGATCTACTTCGACAGGAGGAAGAGCTTCTTCTTTGCTGCATGACGAGACGATCACCATCGTCATAAAAATGAGATAAGCAATGTAAAATATATTTTGTCTCTTTACCATCTTTAGATTCATTTAATAATAAATATTTATTCCTCAGTTTGACCAGCCGGATATAAAAGCGATCGAGGTATAATCTGTCTAGCAATGCCCTCGGAAGCAACTTCAAATTCTAATTTCGCTTGTTGTCCTCCAACATTTTCACGATGATGCGCTTCAATAGTATAACGTTGACCTCTTTCGAGGAATATCCTGCCAAACCGAGTCGGTTTATCCCATTCTGTAGTGAAATCGTCAACCAAAACTTTTCCGTCAACAATGAGCCGGGCTCCATCGTCCCACTGTGTTTGATAGAAGGTATATTCGCCACGAACCGGTGCAAAGAATTCCCCTGTCCACCTAACTGACCAATTATCGCCCGCACCCGGAAAAGGTTCCCATCCAACGAAGTCAATACGCTCATCTATCCTAACCAAGTCGGGTTGCCTGCCATCTTCATCAAGGAGTTGAGTGCCTTTGAAATACTCGGCAAGCAACCCACTTCCCGATCCAGGAAGGTAGGAGTTGTTGTCAAGGCTGACAGAGGGATCGACAATAACGACAACAGTTTTTTCTACCGGATGCAGAACATGTCGTGAAGGATCCCGTAAACTAATAACTACAGCCACCGGATTTTCCAAGTTATTATCCATTGTATTCCACGGAATACTAAATTCAAACGGCGCGTCGCTAATGTTGCTCCCAACATTAATGAGGGTATCCAAATTAAATTCGTTTTCTTGAAGTGCTTTAATATTATCGGGAAGTATACCACTGGCAATCAGAGAAGCAATGGTATCTATATTGTATTCGGCTTTGACAGTATAAGAGCGCCCGGGAACGCCGGCGAGACTAATTCCCAAGGGAATAGTAAGCCCAGCTGATGAAACACGGTAATTAACGCCTCGTTCGACATTTAGTATCCCATTCTCCTGATTAGTAACAGACAGATAATGAATTTCACTCTCTTCAAGAAGTTCTCTCGAATCAAGCATCAAGATGGCTGTTTGACTATCGCCATCTGTCTTGTTTCCTTTCGTAGGATCTACTAGGTTAATCGCCAGTGCTAACTTTTTACCATAGTTACGTTCGAACGCCGAAATACTGACTTGAATTTTAAATTTTGCATAATCTACCCCGAATGGAACAACCGCTACATTAGGAATTGTGAATGAACCCAAAGGAACCGGTACTGTATTCTCTAACGTTCCACTTTCGATAAGGGCATTGATGGTGTCATTGTTTAATTCTAGTCCGACTTGGAAAGCTTTATCTGCAGGGGCTGACAAAGAGATACCAACTTCGAACGCGACATTTTCATTATTTTTTTCCACCTCTCCGATAATAGTTCCCGCTGAAACTGTGAGGCCAGTACCTTTAGCCAGCGAGAAATCTTCTAATTCACGCTTCTGGCATGAATAAAGATGTGCTAAACAAAAGATGAGTATAGCCCCGGATATATAATAAGTAAGTCTTTTCATACTTGTTTATTTTTCTTATTAATTACTAAAAACCACTTTCAGCAAAACTTTATTGATCTAGCCAAACCCGACCATCTAATTGCCAACTTTCCTGTCGGGGTATTTTATACCAACTTATGATTTGCGCCGGGATATCCATATTTCGTGGCACCAATGAACCTAAATCCTCGATAGAGGGTGCGCAGATATACTCCGCCAAACGATCCCAAGTTGGATCGCCATTGTAGGTCATATGGCTACTAAATGGGCCTTCGTCTTTAATTATGTTCCCTTCTCCCTCTACTACTGGCCAGTAGCCTATTAAGTAGTCATAATACGGGTGACCTGGATCAACATACGTGTCACAAGAGAATCGATTGATGACAGAGTCTGGTAATGCGGCTTTCCAGATGCGGATATCACTTAAATAAGCATCAGGTTCTCGATGACCGTTTCCATTTATATATCCTAGCGTCAAATCGGCTGCATTGTCTAAATTGCCCCAATCGGTAATATCCCTCTCGTTATTAAAGTTACCATTCGTAAAAGTTCGTACATATCGTCTATTGTCCCTCTTGACACCCACAACGGCTAAGCTATTCCAAGTGGCATCTGACAAGGTACCACCCCTCACCTGTTCACCGCCACCAGTACCGCGCGCATTGAACATCCAAAAATTATCTTCCAAGAAAATCACCCATCCATTTGATGGCCAACCTGATGACCACTCAGGTCGCTTACCTAGGATTGACGGATAATAAAATTTATAATTATTGTTTGGACCCAGGTTTTTCTTGACTTTGATTTCAATCGTAAATTCGTCATTACCTAGGTTATAAATCGAATTATCGCCCTCGGTAACCTGCGCATTCACTTGGTTATTAAATTTTAAGAAACTACCCTGGTAGCGGTTACCCAAATATGGCTTTCCAATAAATCTTGTCGAATAACGGCTTGAATGAAAGATAGTAAATGTATTAGCATCTGTGTTGCTAAAAATGGTGTTATCATTTTCAGTATCCGGCAAAACATAGTGCCCTCCCCTGCTAGACGCTACAATGACTAGCCAATTTTCTGTGTCATAATTTGGTCGTGCTCTTAACCCTTCAATAATTTCACCTAAATAATCATCAAAATCTACAATAGCATTTTTATATTCTGGTACACTTATATCATAGCCATATTGTGCACCTGCTTGATCAACAGACGTGAAATGCCCCATAATAAAAGATGCTGACTCATCTCCTAAACTTGTTATTACGGCTTCTTTAACCTGAGTATCCGTCGTGAAGAACTCGCTAACGTCTGCTGAAGATGTCAAGTTATTTTTAAATATCTGTGAACTTGTATAAACATTGATTTCAGTGTTTGCATCGTACGCTTTCAATCGATCAAACACAAGCGGATAACTCTCTAAATTATTGTTAGAAAAATCGTTACCCAAGACCCCATGTTTGTCTTTATTTACGCCGGTCAACATATCGGCCCAATTGGTACCTTTGTCATTAGCGGTTTCGTCACTCAAAGAAACCCATGTATAGATAGATTTTGAGAGCAAAGCGGTTATGTTTTTTGTACGCGCATCGCGAACTGACTGCCCTCTCGCCCCGTCAACGACTAAATAGAGTACTTTCGGATTACCATAAGTCACCGAAACTGAATCATTATATTCCTCATCCGGAATGAGCCTTGAAAATTCCTGCTGACATGAAGAGACGATAAGCCCTCCTACGCAAAAGGCAAGCAAAGCCGTAAATGAGTTCCCCCTGAATCTAGAAAATATTTTCATAATTTATTTATTTACAATGCTATTGTTCATTAATCACCAAACGCAGTATATTATTTACTGGTTCACCATCAAAGCGGTTAAACCCACCGATTAGCAAAAGAGCTTTACGCCTGTCTTCTGTTTCCATTTCGATAACATCTGCTAGCCATCCATTAAATTCACCAGTAGAATTATATCCGGGAGCCAATTTTCCTGTACTATCCAAAATCATAAAACCATTTCTGGCGACCCCCTCATAGGTTTTGAAATTACCTGACGCGACTATGAGTCCGGTACTTAGTTGTTTCGCCTCATTAATTCCTCCACCTTCAACTTGCCCCGCTTTAAAGGTTTCATCTAATGTCCCATCGTCATTCAGTAACGCAAGCCATGCGACTGCTTTCCCGTTGTAGGATTTAAAATTTCCGACTATTAAATATTTATTGGTTAATGGATTATACGTGACATTATTAATTCGGTAATCTGCACCAGTTCCACCTACATTAAATGTCGGATCGATACTCCCGTCGGCCGTCAACCTGGTAATTCGCCCTGCAGTGGTATTGTCAAATGTGGTGAATTCGCCATAAACCAGTAGTTTATCCTTATGAACACCCTCAGTATGAAGTAAAGTATTGATCCGACCATTTCCCCCCGGCAAACCCGTATTGGTAGATGCATCAAACCGATAGGTCTTATCTAAAGTAGCGTCTTGGTTCAGGCGTGCGATTTGTCTAATCTCTGTACTATCTAAAATCACGGAGTCTCTCGTCTCATATTTATTAGGCTTATCATATTGGCGGCTTATATAATATCTAAAGTCACCCGCAATCAAGATTTTACCTTGATGTTCATAAAGTTGCCCAATACCTCCATTTACCCCACCATTAAATCTTGGGAAATATTTAATGGTATCGGTCTGGTCAGGCCTTCTGAATGTATTAATACCCATTGTATCAATACTTCCGTTACTATTCAGCATAGTTAAACTACTAATATTCTCAGTACGTTGATCATAACCATTAAAGAACCCCGCAATCAAGTATTTTCCCTGAAAGGGTAAAATCCGATTAAGATGGCCATTCGCCCCTCTGCCAGCCCTCAAACTGGCGTCGTAGGTACCATCTTTGAAAGTTCGCACAATCCGGTTTATAGGACGAATGATTGCTTTATTATCATAATCAGTGAAACCTCCAACAAAAAAGACTTTCCCATCCTCCGTTTCATATCTATAATGGATCGCACCATTTGAACCATTAACAGCTCGAAATGTTGGATCTACCGATAGCAAGCCATCTACCTTAAAAATGGGTCCAAATATAACTTGGTCACCAACCGATATTGAAGTTACCCCAGAACTGGCATAGTCTGGCACAATTGCCGTAATTTCATCATCTGTAACATTTTTTACGATAGCCTCTTCTCCATTGAACCGAAATATCAATTCATCTTTGTATTCAAGCAATCCCGTAGCCTTAATCGTAACTTCAATTCCTGGCAGTCCTCTCTCTGGAACTGGAACTTGCGTCGTATTAATTTTTATACCCAACGGACTTTTGCCTTCACCATACGGTTCATCAAAGTGTTGAACTTCTTTTGTGCATGCTGGAAAAAGCATGGCAGTCAATGCCAATATTGCAACTATCCTTATAATACTGATTCTCATAATTTAGATTCGCTTATTATTAAAAAACTAAAGAAGGTTGACTTGATACAATCATCGTTTACTTTCCGCAATTTCATTCTCGATTTCCCCTCGATCAAAACCAAGCTCACCACCATTGACATCCAGTACATGCACAATTCCATTATCAGCCTCAATATCGGATGAGGCTACTCTTACCGTCCGCCAACCAGCCGTTGGCCGGGATATATCTGGAATGTATGAGATATGCAGCTGTCTATAACCCATATACTTAACACCTCCGGCATCGTTGTACACCACACCAATATTACTAACAGAATTATTATAGGAATAGTAGGTTTGTCCAGGGTATATGGTTTGTTGTCCGAAATCAATTTGCGGATAATCCATCAATTTGTTCTTTCCCCTGAACATGTGGCGTTGTAGATACTTTCTCCATATTAACGAATCGACGTCACTTAATACTTTAACCGTATCTTTACCCTCGTTATATAATCGTCTATTTAAACCACCCCGATCGAGCGCACCAATCAACTCTTTGATATTTTCATCTCTTGGAGCAAAAAAAGTCAATTCATCAGTTGTCAGATAATCATCCAGGCCGGCTAATTTGACAATCTGAACAACAGAATCAAACTCGACAGGCTTTGACTCCAGATACTGCAAAACTGACCCATCAAACCTACCATTTGCTACACCGCCCTCTACATAATAATCATCTTTTGTGCAAGCAGACAATACCATAAGCATCAATACTAGCTTCCACACGCGATTTCTAAATTTATGTATCATTAATGTTTTCATAATATTCCTAATGAAGCCTCTTTTAATTTCCAATTGTTTCCCAGTACTCATTCAATGTCATCTTTGGGTTGTTGTTTAGAGCTGAACGATCAATCGGCCAAGTCCATGCACGCCTATTGTACTGGTCTCTATTTAATGTTCTTCTTGCCCATTGACTGTTCATGATTCGCCCCGTTCTAATCAAATCAAAATAACGATGGCCTTCTCCGATAAGCTCTCGACAACGTTCCAAATAGATGTAATCTTTCAGATGATCTCCTCCCGGTCCACTATAAGGTGTTGCTTTTGCACGATTTCGAACCATGTTAACCATCTCACTAGCTTCCTGATCTCGTCCTAGCTCTGCTAATGCTTCCGCACGTAAAAGAATTGCATCAGAATATCTAAATATTAGAAATGTATTATCAGGATTGATATTTTCATTACCTGCGTCGGGAATATTGTGTGCAAATTTTGCTAGTAAAAACTCCCCATCTCCTGAATAAACACCGCCTCCATAGACATCGCCAAACCAACCATTGTTATCGATTGTTTCTTTACGCTGGTCTGCATCGTTCTCCGGAAATATCTTGGTCATATACTCAGTCGTATAATATGTTAAGCTTACTTGATGATCATATCTCGGGTTCTTATACGGCCACCGCAGAAAATTGTTGGCAACTGGAGCAATGAGATTAACATTGTCACCGTAATTAATGCTCCTAAAAAATTCAAATAAGCTTTCGTCTGATTTTCCTTTTACTACCAATTCCCATTGCTCCAAGGGTAAAAGACGATATGCCTGACTATTGATTAATGCCTGCCCCAATTCTGCAGTTTCAGTATAATGTTGCGTACGATTACCTCCATCGAATCCCGCATTCCACATGTTCATATGCATCAGCAACGCAACTGCACTTCCCCGACTCCCTCTTGCGCCCTTTAAAGAAGGGTCTGTATAAGTCCACGGCAGATCGTTCATCCGGCTTTTCATATCTTCAATACACTTGTTAATGACCTCAACCATCGGTTCTCGTCCAAGTGGATCAGATTGATATGCATTCGTATAATAAGGTACATCACCATATAGCCTCACCATCCAGAAATAAGTAAAACAGCGAATAAAGGTAGCTTCGGCAATATAGCGTCGTGTTTCAGCATCAGTAAGATTGGGGATACCTTCTTCCAGCTTTTCAATCAGAATATTCGTACCCTGAATAACTTGGAAGTATCCAGTCCAGTTTGTAATATCCCACAGATGGTAATGATCACGCCAAGCGCCGTTGTTAATGGCGTCCAACAGATCATTCCTTCCTAACGCCTCCACCATCCGGCCTTCCTGATTATAGCGGAAGTGTTGTTCTGATGCCATGACTTCTCCCGAGCGATACTCTCCAATCGATCCTATAACATGCGTTTGATTTATTTTCTCAAAAAACTTACTATAAATGCTTACCAAATTAGCTTCGACGTCATTTTTATCTTTATAAAAATTATTTCCGGTGAGCCTGTCCTTAGGTACTACATTCAGAAAGTCACTACATGCCGACAAGCTCACGCCTATCATTGTCATGAGGAAAATAACTGTTATTAATCTCTTCTTTTTCATCGATCGACCTATTAAAATTCAATATTTAAACCAATATTATATTTACGTGGCACGGGGTAGCCACCAGAAGCATCTCTTCCCATACTCGTTACGTTTTCAGGATTTGGCCCGGTATACCTCGAAAAGGTATGAAGGTTCTCTGCCGATAAGTGTACCCGAATACTATTCAGTCCCACCAGGCGCGCCAACCTCTTATCAAACATGTAACTTAACGTAACACTATTCAGCTTTAAGTAACTGCCATCCTCTTGCCATAAAGTTTGATCCGCCCTAAAAGGTTGAATATTATCGAACCGTGTAAAATCATAGGCATAAGGATATTTGGCAACGTCTCCGGGTGCCATCCACATGTCCAAGTCATCCAATGGCACGACAGCACGATCACCAAAAGGGTCACGCATTAACTTCAACCGATCCGCTAAAGCATTATTTAAAATGGTACGTTTTGCAGTATAGGACATGTATACATCCAACCTAAAATTTTTGTATCCTACATTCGTCGCGATACCTCCGACAAATTTAGGCTGGGAATTACCTGTTATTTGATAATCTCTGCTATCTAAAACGTAATCACCATTTAAGTCTTTAAAAATGGGATCTCCGGCTTCAAAAAATCTGCCTCCCGTTAAATAGGGTAAACCTGTCACAGGGTCAACCGGCACATCTGCGTCAGTAGAATAAACCCCTTCGTTAATCCGTAAAAAATTGGAAAGCGTGTTGGTTCCAACCCTAAAGACAGTATGTTGTAAATAATTTTGGTCACCGTCCCACCGGATCATCTGTCCATTATATTCATCGGGCAGTTTGGTCAAAACGTCGTTATTAATGGCTCCATTAAAAGACAATTGCCAAGTGAAATCACCTTGTCGGATAGGATTGAATGTCAACGCCAATTCATGTCCGTAGTTTACAATACTCGCGTCGTTACTCTTCAGCACATTGAACCCTGAAACATTCGACAAGTAGCGATCGATTATCATATTTTCGACACTTTTGTAATAGGTATCATAGTTCAGATTAGCCAATCCATTAAAGAGTCCGATATCAAAACCAAAATTATACTGGGTAGTGGTTGTTGGCTTCAGGGTCGGGTTAGGAATCAAGTTAAAATCAATCCCGATACCTTGTCCACCATTATATCTCCCGTTTATATTATACTGTCCATAAATATCCACCAATGATGAATTGGGATTAATATTCATTCCCCAACTTAAACGAAAAGCTCCATAATCCAACCAATCGAACTTCTCTAGAAATTTTTCATGGTGAAAATTCCACCTCAATCCAACCGCTGGGTTTTTTGAATAAGGATTATCAATACCGCTACCCGAGGTTCCGTCTAGGCGATAGGACAAGTCGACCACGTATTTCTTTTTGTAATCGTAAGAAGCTGCAGCAGCATAAGACGCAGAACGAAAATCTCTAAAGTTTTGATGAATACCCCCGCCACGCGAATAATAGGCGTCAAAACCCAAAGGACCCTGAAATTGATCGTTAGGCGTTCTTTCTTGCCGCGTCATCGAATGTTGCCTGCTTTCGATATACACCTCATTAAAAGTGTTGATGAATAAATTATGATCTTCATTAAAGGTTTTCGCATAGGTGATTGCACTCCGATTGTATAGACGGTCATTCCGCCCATTGAACGAATACACCTTGGCGAATTGACCATTTGCCGCAGCCGGAGTAAAGGTGTCTTCCGTATCTGAATTAAAGTCATAACTTAGGTTTGTTGAAGCTCGCAACCCTGGAATAAACATATAACTTGCCTCCACATTGGTTCGAATGTCCCTTGCACTGTTCTGATTATCTGTTTCCAAAGCCGCAACCACCCCACCTGACGACTGAAAGAAGGAAGGACCGGGTAACAAAGTGGAAGCCATACCATTATTAGCAACACCGGTTTGAAACAGACCTACCCCTTCACCTTTATTCTGCTTACCTATACCTCCGAAGACTGATCCTACAATTTTAAATTTTTCGTTCGGTTGATATTCCATCCGCATCGTCAGATTATACCTATCGAAACCGGTATTCCGGATCACGCCTTTCTCAGAATAGTAATTCAGGTTGGCTTTGTAATTAAACTTCGGATCCCCACCATCAATAGCTAGGTTATGTGTTTGATTATAAGTGGTGCGGTAAAAAACATCCTGCCAATTCGTTGAATTATTAAAAAAGGCATTTAAACTGTCTGAAAGGAACGGAGTACTCGATATTCTACGGATTTCCTCATCTGTTAGTGCATTTTCCAGAATTTGCTTGATTTTCAAGCGTCTCTCTAAATTCCCACCTAGTGTTTCACGCAGCTTAGGAGGTCTTTGCATAAATGTGTTCTGTGTGTAGCGAATTCTTGGCACTTCTGAATTTCCACGTTTGGTAGTAATAATGATTACTCCATAAGCTGCTCTAGATCCATATAACGACGTAGCTTGTGCATCCTTTAAAATCTCAATGCTTTCAATATCCTCCTGAGGGATCATCGAAACCGGACTAACACCTGGTCCCTGTTGTTGGAACCCAAATTCAGAGGCTTGATCTGCGTCCATAGGCACTCCGTCAATCACATATAAAGGTGATGTTGGTTGTAAAAAAGAAGAACTCCCTTGCCCTGTAATCGACAATGAAGATAAGCCCCGTATTGATGTCGATCCTCTAAAACCCGGTGCTCCCGTATTAACCTGAATATTCAGCCCCGGTACTTTACCTTGCAATAATTGCTCGATATTCGCAACAGGGACGTCCTGCACTCTATCTCCACTAATACTATAAGAAGATCCGGTGCTTAATTCTTTAGAACGTGTAACATACCCTCTAACAACCACCGCTTCCATTTCGTTAACATCTTCGGCCATACGAACGGTCAATGTTGTCTGTCCACGTTTAAGGGTCACTCTTTTTTCAATAAAACCAATAAAGCGAAACACCAAGGTTGCATTATCTTCTACAGATACCCTAAACTCTCCATTATTATTTGTACTTGATATACTCTTTAGTGGGTTACCTGACAATATTGTCGCGCCGGGAATACTTAAGTTAGATTCATCTGTAACCACCCCTGACACCGTGACTCTTTCTTGCGCAAGGATCCCTATCGGGTCGATGGCTAGCAATAACATTATGATAACTAGGTATCTTTTCATCATAGAAAACTTTAAATGATAATTATTCATCCTCAAACTTTGGGTTATCGTTCTTAAAATGGAATACAATTTCCCAGTCGCCCGGACGGTAAATCCGAAAATCCACACCAAAAGCGCCCGTTGTCAAATCGCCTCCAAACCCTCTCCGTGAATAGCGAATATTAGCATGAGCATTTCCACCGCTAGCGTATTTTGTATTCAATGCAGACACCAAAGGAATTGGATAAGCCACATCATACTGGACATATTCGTCCGTAATCTCCATATTAAACCCATGAACCATTTCCTCCCACTTAGTTTCATTGAATAATGCTGGGTTCATTGGTACACTATCTGTATCCAATACCTTAAAGCGAAGGTTATGTCCGTTCCCCCCTTCAAAACGACGTATGTAAACAACGGCATCTTTTTTATCATCGTTGCTAACGAGTGACTTTAGTGTGTTTGCACCTATGACATTATCTAACCACGGTCTGATATAATCACGCCTATTCGGATTAAAAGGGTCTCTCGGATCGCGTCGAACTTCACCTGTATAGTGATTTATATCATTATCAGGATAGTATTCTCGCTCCCGCCAAGGTCTCAACTGAAAATCTTTCAAAATGATCTCGCCACCCGTATTACTTATCTTCAAGTCAAAAAAACGAGTGTCTTGTGCCAGGTTACTGCTATCTGAAGGACGCGGCTCAAGCAGTTCATTGGTAGCCGATGGCCACAGGATGAATTCTCCAGATTCTCTAACTTCGAAAATGGGATGATCTTCTATTTTTCGCTTAGCCTCAATCTCTTCGAGGCTCGTTTCAAGTCCATCATATGCGGCTATCCATACATAAGTAGGCCTTACTTGGAAAATGTCTGTTACGGGTCGCCCGTCGCCATAACGAGCGTTGACTATCTCAAATTTTAATGGCAAACTTGAATTATCGATGTTGATCCCACCATGCAAGTTCCATCTACCTATTACTGGCTCTATAATTTTATTACTATAGTCGATTTTTCCGCTCAAGTATTCCTTCTCATCCGGGAGGTTATAAAGTTTTTTGCATCCAGAGAAAAGCAATAAGCACATAGCAATCAAAAAAGTGAGTTTAAAAAGCGAACTCAACTTTTGTTTTATATTTCTATTTAATCTATACATAACATTAAACATTCAGCTATTTTCTAAAATTCACAGTCCAGTCAGCAAACTGCATCCCATCACTTCCATTATTTCTCGTAATGTTCAGTCTGTAGAACTTATAAGCAATCGTATTAGGGAAGAAGAAAACCTTTTGCTGGAAACGTTCTTCAAATGACTGATTACTCTTGCTATCCAAAGCAATCCACGTTTCGCCATCTACAGAGCCCTGTAAATTCCAGTCTGCAGGGTCTCTATCTGGAGCGTCATTTGCAGAAGTAATGGTATAAGCACCAGCGATAACTGCTTCCGACAACTCAAAGGTTAACGTGACATTACTTGGATTCCATCCCACCAAGAATTTAGTCTCCGGGTTCCCGTCAATCGAATTCATAGATCCCTCTACGCCATTGGGGCCGCCCCCACTTTCCCGTGACACCGTATAGGTGCCTCCATAGAGTTTAAATAGGTTAGGCGGTGGCGGATTGAATGTCAGACGCGTGATGAAGTCTTCGAAACCAAAAACGTGATCTGGACTAATCACATGGACAACTCCATTTCCAGTTTGAATATTAATAGACGCAGTTGAGGTACCAATCCAGTCGCGTGTAAACTGACTTCTTTTCGTATCACTCAATTGGATCAACTCTGGCCCACCTTCAATATAACCGGAAGAAGTAGATTTGATAACCTTCGCATGCATCGGATATTTATATTTCACCCCTTGAAGAGCCAAACCATCTTGATGGCGAAGGCTGTCTGCCGGATAACTTCCCTTAATGATATATTGAGTCACCATCGTATCCAACTGATCGTAATCCACCGTCCTGATATACTCTAATGGTTTTTCAGAAAGAGCGTAAAGGTTATTTAAATTGGTGACCGCCAATTGAAAACTCGGATTTGTAAGTGCAAATAATGTTACATTGCTATCTCTTAACGTAGACTCCAAACCCAATCTATCTACCGCTATCAACAATGAATCATAGACACCGGGTTTGCTCTTCAAATAATCATAAATACTCCCTTGGAAATCTTTATTCAGTATCGGCGGGTTATAATACCCCTTGTCCTTTGAACAGGAAGAGATACCGATCAAAATGCTGACGATTAAAAAATATAGATTCGTTCTTTTCATCTTATTACAATTAGTTCCAATATGGATTTTGCTCGATTAGCGAATTTTGTTGAATAATCGACTCCGATATCGGCCAGTAAATACCACCTTCTTCAATTAGTTTTGTAAAATTGGGATCTGTCTTCCTGATTTTATTATATCGAATCAAATCATACCATCGATGCCCCTCACCCATAAGTTCCCTCTGCCTTTCATTAAAAATCTCATCGATTAAATCGCCATTAACAATCTCATCATAGGGTTTCAGGTTTCGTAGTTCGCGGATGACGTTCAAATTTTCTATTGCCCCCTGCGTTTCACCAAGTACTGCTAAAGCTTCAGCACGCAACAGTGTAATATCCTCCAAGCGAGTAAAGACAATGGCACTTGAGAAAATCCGAAAGTTCGGATCGGAGCTCCCTCCCATAATCACCTTTATCTTGCTAAAAATTGGATACTTACCGTTAAAGTTGGTAAAGTACCTTTCGGTACCCGGCCTACCTAAGGTATCTAGGTTGAAGCGTTCATCGAACGATTCATTAAATATGGATAGAATAGAGTCTTTCGATAAATAAATATCGGGAAGAGTCTTGTTGACAACCGGTTGTGCTAAGGTTAACTCTTCTATATGACCGGTAAAAGAGCCATCCAAATGCCCCCAGTCGAAATTGAAGCCCAACAAATGATTGTGTCGCTTTAGATGGAAAAAGCCGTTCGCTGCGGTTAAGTGTTCGGTCGTGATGTATCCATTCGATCCTTTTCCATAGTTATCCAAGACAAACTTAGTATAGGTTGCAACGTCTGTATAATTCCCCTGCCATGCCGCAATATGCGAAAGTACTGCGTACGCGCTCAGTTTTCGCGCAAGAGCCCCCATCCATCTAGTCTCATTCTCATTATAATAGTTACCCGGTTGCTGAATATCACCTGCACTGTACTTATACGGGAGATCCTGTGCTGCATCAAACATCTCCTGTTCAGCCCAAGCTAATATCTTACGTTGGTCTTCACGAGGTTTATCTTCAAAGCTGCCATCATGAGATGTGATAACAAAAGGTACATCACCCCAAATACGCACCAGGCAGAAATAGGCAAATGCCCGCATGAAACGTGCTTGTGCAACATCCACAGTCATGTTGTTCTCCGTATATCGCGGATCCCTGTCTTTCACATCTTGGACACGCTCAAGGAAAAGGTTCGCTGAATTTACAACGGCAAACCATCTTCTCCAATTAGAGAGCGCTTCAATTGACGGATAAGAAGCATTCAGTTCGTTATTAATAATAGCACGCAGGTCTTGTCGCACCGGACTAGTAAACTCACCAGCTCGAACGTCCCCATAAAGCCAATGGGCATTATGATCGGCCATTGCCGATCGGGCATGCCCGTAAATGGCCATTAAACCTGCACGTGTATCCTCCATCTGATTCCACATGTTTTTCTCCGCCACCGTTCTTGTCGAGTCGACATCCAACACTTTTTTACAGCCTACACTAATAGCGATGCAGAATAATAAAATGGCAATTATGTGTTTCTCTTTCATATCTATGAACTCTTTCGATTAAACTAAAGATTAACCTTTACCCCCAAAGTATAGGTTCTGGGAATTGGCATCCCATATCCAGAATCATAACCCGTGTAATCCACTAACTCAGGATCCTGACCAGAATAAGAAGTAAGGGTAAAAAGGTTGTGTGCCGAAGCATAAAGGTATACGCGGTCAAACTTCATCCGCTTCGCAAATATTTCCGTTACATCATAGCTGACAGATACTGTCCTTAATTTTAGGAACGAAGCATCTTCCAGAAATAGATCTTGGTCTGAACGATAGGCGATAACCGGGCTCCAAGGATTGTAAATCGGATACTTTGTATAATCTCCCCGTTTTTCCCAGAACGTAATTTCCTTAACAGATGAAATTTCAGTTGTACCCTCGCGATTGATGAAGTTAAACCGGTTCGCAACGTCTTCATTAATTAGATAACGACCTAAATTATAGTAGAAATTTAATCCTAATGAAATCTTTTTATAAGAAAATTCATTTAGAAAACCACCAGCTATTCTCGGCATAATATTGCCTTGAAGAGTCTTATCTTTATAGTTGATAGCATGATTACCATCAACATCCCTCCATCGTGGATCCCCGCCACGTAGCTGAATACCGTTAAAAGCGAGCGCCTGTCCCTCGATAACAGGAACTTCGGCGTCTGACATATAGATACCTTCATTTTCTAATAACCAAAATTTATCTATAGGTTCCCCTACTCGCAAAAGCCGATCTCCAATGATGATTTGATCAGCACCACCAGGTAGCGCTGTCAGCCGATTCTCATTAAAACCAAAATTTAGAGTAGATGTCCAGCCTAGAGACTTACCGTCAGACTTCAACACATCGGCGCTGAACAACAATTCAGCACCAACATTCCTAACATTCATTCCTACCTCATACGCTTGGCTGTAGCCATATTCAGCGTAAGATGGCATGCCCAACAATTGATTTTTATCATGCTTAGTATACACATCCAAACTACCACGGAACCGATCATTGCGAAAACCAAAATCAACACCCAAATTAAGCTGTTCTGTATATGCCCAAGGAATTCCATATCCCACCCAACCGAAGGTGTAAGGACGAGACAGGATGGCGAAACCGTTGTACCCCGCCATCGTCAAGTTCCCCGTGAATCCAATATCAGCAGTATACTGCGGCCCCTGAGAGAAATTATCATAAGCATTTAATCGGCCAAGACGACCAACACTGGCACGTAAATGAAGACGTGACACCTGTTGATGGTCGGACAATAGATCGCTTTTGATATTCCACCCAAGAGAAAGCACTGGCGAGATAAACCATCTGCTCGTGGGTTGGGCATTCGATGAGCCGTCAGCTCTCAAGAGTAAAGAAAGAGAGTACTTATCTTCAAAAGCATAATCAGCTCGGCCATGAAAGGAAAATATATTCTGTCTGGTTCTGTCCAGGAATTTATAAACCAATTCCCGAGGGAAAGCTAAAGGATTTAAATAGTTTTCATTATTAGGGTCTGATTCAATTAAGTTTATTTTAATAAAATCATTGACCCCTTTATAGGCATATGCATTATTATATTTGAAAAAATCCCACTGAATTGATTGTCCCAGTTCAAGATTGACGTGGTGTTTCTCTTTTAAATTAATGTTATAGGAGGCAACGTTATCAAAAATCAACCGCTGATTAAACCCATAATAATTTGACGCATAACTATTATCCTCTAACAAAGTCCGTGCATAAAACAAATCCCGGTAACCTTCATTATAATCAACTGCAAGCCGCGACTTTAGACTAAAAGAACCTAGCGTGAAGGTCAGTATCCCATGTCCTTGAATCGTATTATTGAAATTATCGTCAAAGCCATCGCCAAATTTAGACAGATAACCTTTATAGACTTCGTTATTCGGAGCCAATGGTGAGCTTAGATCTGGAATATAATTCATTTGAGAAAATCGATCTCTCATACTTCTGTTCCGGTCGCGTTCAAGCCTATTACCATTAACCATCGCAGAAAACAACAACCATTTGAGTGGTTTAATATTAATATTAAACATGACACTATAGCGGTTTAATGCAGTTTCATCAGCTACCCCCTGACTCTTCATATTACCTGCCGAAAAGCGGAAGTTTGCCCGATCTGACCCGCCTGAAATATCTGCACTGATATTATGTACCAATGCATTTCTATAATAGCTATCAGTCCAGTTTGAGGGGCCGTAATATGAGCTATTCAGTGAGTCGCTCAGGTATAAAGGATACACGTCATTGTCTGTGTAGCGACCATTGCTCGTATACCGATCATAAAACTGCTTACGAAAATCATTTTCATATTCTCCGTTGATTGTTGTCACAGATGGTCTTTGAGCAAACCCTACATACGAATTAAAGCTAATCCGCTTTTTGTTACCCGCATTCTTTGATGTTAATATAATAACCCCATTAGCACCCATCGGCCCGTACATCGCAGCGCCCGATAGATCCTTAAGCACTTCAACACGAGCTATATTGTTCATATCAATATGAGATAACAAGTTCGTGGCTGTACCTACCCTGTTAAACGTGTAATTTTGGATATCAAAAGCAAAAGGATGCTCGTCACTAATAAGTGGGATCCCATCTAGAACAACCAATGGCTGAGTCTGATATATATCCCTTTTCGTCAACAGTGGCATTGCTGTTCCACGGATATACATTTGCTGTAACGCGCCCGGTTCGCCTGTTGATTCCTGTATATACACACCTGGTGCATTGGCTTTTAGAAACTGTTGCAAACCTACACCCGGGAACTCTGCAAGTTTAGAAGGATTTTGAGTAATCGATTGCGTTAGAGCTAAAACGAAAACGGAATCTAGTTGTGAATATTTCTTATCCAATACAAGCAAGGTATCATTATTCAATGTATCCTGAAGCGTGGTATCCTGCCTGATCACCGTGGTAGGCACCATTGCAAAACCATTGCTACAAAGCGCCAATAAGAGGGAAGCGGTCACTAATAATATACGCATACTCATTAAGTTATAACTGGGAAACTCTATCTTCGAAAAGGACATACCAATCACATGTCAACCTCAAAATACGAGGTAGAACCAAACATGATTTTATTGCAACCGGTGTTTATTTTACAAAACCGAATGCTTCATGGATGACCGTTGGAAAGTAGAAGTTTCTATTCATAATTTTTTGTTTACAATATCATAAAATATATTTCGATAAAATCGGGTTAATAAATACCGTCTCTTAAAAAGATATATTTTGTTGCCTTAGGTTTACTATTATTTTAGGTTATTAACAATGCTAATATAGTTAATAAAAACGATTTAGCAAATAATTTTAAAAATATTTTATATTTTTTTTAATTGTGTTTTATCGCTTTTTTTACTGCTATACACAAGCTGACAAATTAATAAAAACGTAACGCTTATGTGATGTTTTTACGTACACGATTTATATTTGACACTCTATTCCCGATCGAAATCGGATCATTATTTATTTTAATTTTTTTTCCAAAAGTTTCATAAAATATCCACCCACCACACTACGCGCTTGAAAGTTTTGCTTCTCAGCATTCTTGGTATCGTGCCAATCGGAAATCGGGACCCGGCTTGGAGTCTCAACCGCATAACGATACATAGGTGCTACCAACGTCTCAAAGTCACGATCGTTATCCGTCATTACCGCGGTCCATATCACCCAATCCGATTTGGTATAATCTCTACGGCTATCAAGAGGCAAACCATATTTGTTTTGTTTCGTCAGATAGAAAGCGATTTCCTTATCGGCCACTTCTTTTGGAAACAGATCCAATCCCAACAGCTCATCCCAGACCAGGTTGTATTTCTGGCTCCAGGTTCCCTTCCCATCAAAAGTCAAAGCATAATGATCTCCATCGTCAGCCAATTTCATCCATTTGGGCACCATTTCTTCCGCGCTTTTTCTGAAACGGGCGGCAGTTTCTTGATCGCCCAACATATCTGCCATCATCGCATAGGCACCGATGCCCATGATTGCTTTTATAGAAAGGTTTGCATTTCGGGCTAAGTGTCCGGCAAAATCATCCGTACACAACTGATCAGCGGGGTCGAAGCCCTCTTTTACCAGATATTCGGCCCAAGTCGTCAGCACATCCCAATGTTTCTTTGCATATTCGGCGTTGCCCTCTACTTTAGCGATGGCGGCGGTTGAGATAATCATATTTCCTGCTTCCTCAATTGGCATATCTTCACCATACGTCTGTCCGTTGGCTAAAGGGTAGGTACCTAAGTCGTGAGCTGGGAAAGGCTTCTTCCACTTACCGCTTTCGCTATAATAGAAGATACCATTTAGCATTCCTTTTAATAAGTCGGGATTGTAAATCAGATATAACGGCGAGGATGGATAGGTAATATCTACTGTATTGATCGACCCATTACTGTAATTTTCTTTTGACATGAAAAGGAGCTCCCCTTGCGGTGATTCCAGAAGTTTATGTGCCGCAACCGACTGACGATAAGCCATGATACACAACTCTGCATATTTATTCCCTCCTACTTCCGTCGTTTCCTTACGAAGTTTCTTATCGAAAGCCTGAACTCTGGAAATAATGGAAACATAATCATCCGAAGCCTTTTGAATTTCATCTTCGATAGTATTATTGCCAGATTTGTTCCACCATGGCTGAAGGTTTTCCCCAAAATATTGCACCGAATACAGATCATCATAAGCCAACATCACATACTGCTCTTTGCTACTCTTGCCCACTTTTCCATAATCGAGTACCGTATTCATCATGAGACTTCTACCTGTCATTTTATCAGCAGTGATCTGGGTATCGTTTTCCGACAAACCTCCGAATGGCATAGAACCGGCAGATAGGAACTGCTTACTATTTTGGGATGCTGGCACAGCAATATATACATAGCCCCAATCGATTCGCACACCGTCGCCCGATTTTTTCAGCAATGGTTGTTCTATAGTTCCAGCTTTCATCAGCTGCAGCCCATCCTCTGAGTATTTTTCCGTTACAACTTCTTGTGACGGAGTATGAACAGCGAGTGTACTCGACGCTCCAATCCAGATTTTAACCCGATGATCCTTATTGTCAGATGCATTCACTCTTGCAGTCACATAAGAAACAGGTCGGGCAATTAAGTCGAGATCATCCAATAGCAGCGGACTTGTAAAGGTGAGATCTAAATCCACAGGACCGGCCTTAAAGGAATAGCTTGTTTGCGTTGCTTCAAATTCCAAACCCGTTTGTTCGGCAACCAATATCTCTCGCCCCTTTTGCTTTTTTTCTTTAACAATCCCTGCGTCCAGATACGTTCCGCCGGCCGTATTAATAATGTGCATCGCCAAAACGTTCTTTCCCTTTTTTAGTCGCTTCTTTATTGAATCTTGAATCTCATGATATTTGAACTCTTCAGTCCATCCACTATGCTTGTAGATAATTTCTCCGTTCAAATAAACAATGATATTATCATCATGGTCGATTTTCAAAAAGAGATCATTCAAGTCGTTATTTGCTAAATCAAAGCTGCGCCTAACCCACAAATCGGGTCCATCCCAAGGCGTCTTGACCTGGCCATTTCGATTACCGAAAGGTGCAGATCCCGTCTTCCAATTACGATCGTCAAAATCGACTTCTATCCAGCCGCTTTGTGGCTCACTGAGACTGTAGCGAACCTCATAATTACCGTTATCGCTCGTCGGCAAAAGCTGATTATAAGCTTTCTCCAATTGCCCCATAAAACGGTATAGCGTACCATCCACTTCAACTACAGCAACCAGCGGGTGTTCGCTACCCGTCCAATGCCTGATAGATTCATCAGTTAGCCTATCGGTGAACGACCACATACTAAAATAAGGGTCATGTGTTATCAGCGGATACGCCGGTGCCTTTCTTTCTTGCGAAAAAGAAAAGGAACTGAGTACTGTACATACCAAAAGGATCAATATTCTTTTCATAGCAGATGGTTTTTTAGGCTTGGTAATCGATTACGTTACAATCCAAAGCTAAATTGTTTTAGCGATATTTCAAAATATTAGATCAATTTTTTATTAACAAAAAAAGCCACCCCAATTGGAGTGGCTTTTCGTTATCGTTAACGATAATCCTATACTAATAACCTGGGTTTTGTGTCAAATTCGGGTTAGCCCCTAATTGTATATATGGAATAGGGTAAAGTTCACGATTCGGATCACCTGTCGGCGTGTGATCCCACCAAGTACCATTTGTAAATTCACCAAAGCGAACAAGGTCAGTTCTTCTTTTTCCTTCGAAGATAAACTCACGACCTCTTTCTGCCAACAGCTCATCCATCGTTAAGGTTGCTGTTGTATACCTAGCAGAAGGCCAATCAGCTGCCGAGAAAGCACGCTCTCTGCTCGCATTGATTAAATCAACCGCTTCCTGCGTAGCGTTGCCACCGTTTTTGCGCATAATAGCTTCTGCTTTGTTGAAATAAATCTCAGTTAAGCGATAAATTACATAGTGATTCTCATGGTAATTAGGATCGTTGATCGTTCCACTTTTGTATTTGTGGAAACGAGCACCACTATTTTCTTCCCCTTCAGCCATGCTACCTTCACTTGTCAAATCGCCTTCGCTTTCACGACGAATACTGTTTACTAGGACAAAAGGTTTCCCATTGTATTCTTCGGTTCCAAGTACTGGCGTATTTGTCCCGTACAGATATTGGGGGCCGAAAAGGAACCACTCTTTTTTACGTAGGTCATTTTCCTCATAAGCGTCAAAAGCACTCGGAATCACAACAAAAGCATTCCATCCACCATAATCGACATTTAAGACATTTTTCAAGTTATCGTAACCCATAAAAAAGCCACCCCATCCCAAAGATTGATTTGCTTTTTGACTATAAGCCAACTGGAAAAGAATTTCTGGAGACGTCACATTCACATTACTGAAATTTAAATTCAGATCGTCTGCTAAAGTCGGACCACCATTAATACCACCAGCTTCCCCACTGATAATTTTATCGCAAGCAGCAATACACTCATCCCACATTGCTGTGCCTATCCAGTATTCTGCATTTAAGTAAAGTTCTGCCAACATCGCATAACCAGCAGTCTGCGATATCCTTCCCATCATCTCGTTTGAATTTTTCAGCAATAATGGCACATTAGCTTCTAATTCTGTTTTGATAAAATCAAATACTTCAGCTTTCGTTGATTGTTCCGGATTTAGTGGATCTCCGATCCATGTGACGATTGGTACATTTCCCCACATTTCCATTATTTTCATATAATGAAAAGCGCGGAGAACCTTTAGTTCCGCCAGAATTGCGGCCATTTCCGCATCAGATATCCCCAACGGAGCATAATCCACTTCCTGAAGATCAATCAATGCCGCATTGGTATAGCCTAATCCCGACCATAGTAATTTCCATGCATCGGCTAATCGGTTTTCGGTATCTGTCCAAGTATGGTAATGCTGACGAAAATGGTCTCCTCCATCATAACCATGTTTCCCTTTTTGTGGCCATGCCAATTGATCTGCAGATAATTCCGCATGATAGTAATAACCATTCTGTCCGGTTGGAGCAATCCAAGCTCTCATATGCGTAAACGGTCGTAACGCCGCTTGCATGACTTCTGTTTTATTATTGTAGAAATTATTTGAGTTAATTTCACTGTAAATTGTTTCATCCAGTTTTGTACAACCGTTGATGGTAAATACAAATAATCCGGAAATAAACAATGTTCCTATTTTTGTTATATATTTTCTCATGATCTCCAATTATTAAAATGCAACATTTAAGCCGATAGTCCAGGATTTAGTGCGCGGATAAAAGCCGCGACCGTCGACACCACCTTCAAAACCAGTATCTTGCAGTTCAGGATCGATACCATTATACCCAGTAATAGTCGCAATATTTCTTCCCGATACATAAACGCGGAGGTTTGAAATATAAGGAGTATTTAGATCGAAATTGTAGCCTAACGTAAGGTTATCCAATTTCACAAAATCACCTTTTTCTAAATAATAGTCAGAATATTGCGCTGCATCATCTAATTGATCATGCTCTTCAAATGCTGACTTCAAGACGTTATTAGATAACCAAACCTTGTTTCCAAAGTACATTTCTTTAGTATTTAATATATCAAAACCGAATTTACCTCGGAAGAATATGGTTAAATCGAAATTTTTGTACCGAAACGTGTTTGACAAGGCAGCTTGGTACTTTGGAACACCATTTCCTATAATAGTTAAATCATCGTTATTCATTTCGCTGGCAGTACCAGTCGTTCCATCAGCTTTATAGAATAACCATTTGCCATCGTCCGTAAATCCTGCAAAACGCTTTCCATAGAAGTTTCCTACTGCTCCTCCTTCTTCTAATCGGATCGCCGGACCTAAGTTACCTGGTGAAGGCAACCCATAAAATGTTAAATAATTGGACTTAAACACCTCATTAGAAAGCTCCGTCAGTTTATTAAATTGTGAGTTGGCAGTCAAATCCACCGTCCATTGAAAATCTTCTTTTTGAATTGGAATACCAGAAAGCAATAATTCGACCCCTTTGTTCTCAATCGATCCTACATTCACGAAAATCTTGTCTCGTACATATGGAGGCTGCTGAGCATCATATTCATAAAGTAAGTCTCTAGTTTCTCTCCTATAAACATCTAATGATCCGCTAATTCTATTTTGCAACAAACCAAAGTCCAAACCAAAGTTCCATTCAGCTTTACGCTCCCATTTCAAGTTCGGATTAGGGTTTCTTGATGGTCCATAGGTTTCATAATATACGCCATCCTGCGGATAAACACCTCCGGTACTCAAAGTTACCAAAGACTGGTAATCCGGTATACCCTGATTACCTGTAACACCATAACCAACCCTTAGTTTTAAGTTGTTAATCTCTTCGATATCCTGCATAAAATCTTCCTGAGAGATTGTCCAACCTACCGACGCAGCAGGGAAATTACCCCATTTATTATTAGCACCAAAACGGGATGAACCTTCACGACGTAAGATTACCTGAGCAAAATATTTATTGTCATAAGCATAATTTACACGACCGAAGAAAGCAACCAGAGTGTTATCGAACTTATTACTGCCCATTCCGGGTCTAGCCAATTGGGTGTCATTCAATCCATTTCCTGCACCGAGATTCCAATCTAGGAAAGCATCTGTTGTAAACCCGGTATTGCTTACATTAAAGGTTTCTTCCGTAGAATATTGGTAACTATAACCTAAAACACCTGACAAAGAGTGAACATCATTGAAAATAGTATTGTAATCAATCGTTGATTCGAAAGTTCTTGAGTAGTTCAAAAAATTTGATTTATAGGCATAACCCATACCACGATAAGAAGTTTCTTCGCGTTGATCCCAATCTAGCATTGAACGAAATTGGCGGTCATTCCAAGTATTGCGTACATAAGAACCAAAAGCTGATGCAGATAAACCGTCAATAATATCGACCGTTAACTTTGCATCGGCGGATAAAGTAGATTGATCGCGTTCATTTAGACGATGTGCTAAACGCGACAAAGGGTTGTAATTGTTATATTCCTGTGTTTGATAGAACGTACCGTCTTCATTATATAAAGGTGCGGTGGGATTTCTCTGCGCAGCTTGTTCAAAATCACCAGTTCCACCACCTAATAAGTCTGCTTTATTAAAATTGGCAGCTAGATTCACTTGCATGGTTAACCGGTCTTGCAAACCTGTTTGATTAACATTCAAACGACCACCCCACTGTTCTCTGCCATTTCGTCTAGCAATTCCGTTCGCATCATTAAAGAACATAGAAGCGCGGTAGTTAGTCTTCTCGGTACCACCTGATGCTGCAAGAGTATGATATTGACTCAAATTGCTTTTGTCAATCAGTTCATTAAATAGATCTGTAGAGGCTCCAAAGTCCTGAGTGGCATCAATTTCACCCTCAGAAATTTTCTGTCTCCATTCTGCTGCGTTTAATACATCAGGTCTTTTATCAACAAATTCACGTTGGAAATAAGTAGAATACTCAAATCGAGGATCACCTGCTTTACCTTTCTTGGTCGTGATCAATATAACACCCGCATTACCGCGTGTACCATAGATCGCAGCTGCAGAACCATCTTTCAATACGTCAAACGACTCGATATCCTCTTGTTGCAATAAATCTAAATTACCACCTGGTATTCCGTCAATTACAATCAAGGGACTTGTTGTACCTTTCAATGAAGTCACTCCACGCAACTGAATAGCTGCACTAGAATTGGGATTATTACCATTCGGACGAGTAATATTCAGACCGGCTACTTTACCTTGAATCAGATCCATCGGTGAACGCGAACCTCCTGAGTTGAAATCCTCGGCTCTCACCGTGGCTACCGAAGATGTTACCTCACTTCTTTTTTGTGTACCGTAACCAATAACCACCACCTCATCAATCACCTGACTGTCGTTCGACATCGTTACATTGATTGTGGCTTGACTGCCGACTGTTACCTCTTGCTCCGTAAAGCCAATAAAAGAGAAAACGAGTACGTCTCCAGCACTCGCTTGAATGGAATAAACCCCTTCTGCGTTTGTAACGGTACCGCGGTCAGTACCTTTCACGCGCACGGTTACACCCGGCAAGGTTTCTCCGTTATCGGAGCTGGTGACTGCACCTGTAACAGTCTGTTGCACCGCTTCAGCATAAACCGGTTCATTTGCCCGGGAAGCTGTTGTAGTAGAAAGAAGTACAAACGTGGAGAACAGCATGCTCGCTGCCCATGGTTTCCTCCTTCTAAAAATTAGTAATTGATTTGACATAATTCTTTACTTTTTAGGTTAATTAAACATGTTTTATATATGGTAAAAGGTTATAAAGGCGCTAAAAATAGATAAAACGTTTTAGCTTTCAATAAAAAAAGCAAATATAACGATCATGTTACACACATTAAAGTTACGTAAAATCATGTAATAACGATACGCTAGTTAAAATAAACAGCTTCAAATTTTGCCAGCGGTGCCATCCGCGCCTTATTAAGCGTCAACGTATCACCATGCAGCGAATAATTATCAACTTTACTCAGAACATCCATAAAAGCTTGTTCAACAGACATATCTGGGCAAGCCATTCTTGTAGAGAATAAATTCGAAAACGAGATGCGGCCTTTTTCCTCGTCGAGCGTATAACTTCCACCAAAACCATTGCAACTACCATTTCCGGTGACCCGGTTATCCTCTTTTTTAAGAATAAAATGAGGCTCTTTATTGAAGTCGCCTGAAACAGGCTGACCGTTGAGCTCGGTCAATTTCCAGTATTTCTCAGTTATCGTTTTATCGAAATTGCCTGAATGATCAGAGTTTTGATTCACCTGTTTTTTCTGAAAAATGGAACAAGCGGTGATGAGCGAAGCGCCAAAAATCAACGCGATAAATAAAAAGATTTTTTTCATGGTAATGTGTTTGATTTATAAAAAGAACGAAAAGAATAATTGTTTGCTACTTTTTTTTGCTCTTAAAACTTCCGCTTAGCTTGGCACAGGTTTCCTTAAAGTTAAATTCCAACTGCAACCTTGATGTTATTTACTTCTTATTTTTTCCAAGTATTCAATAAAATACGCTAGAATACTCCGTTTTTTACTCCAAATTTGGACTACTGTTATACGGACATTAGTCGGACTTTGTTCGGACATTATTCGGACATCAGTCGGATGGACACGACTAACATACGGTTAATCTACGACTAACTTCCGTTTATGATCCGGCTTATATAACAATTAATTAAAACGAAAGTCTGGAAAAGACCAGAAAGTCTCTTCTAGCAAAAAACTTAGTTGAGAAAAAAATTTAGTTGAACAGGATGTAGGCGATAATGAGGGTGACAATAACATTAAAGCCTTGTGCAATCATAAATGCATACAATGGCTTTTTACTGTTCTGCTTAAAGAGGTCATTAAAGTTGGTTTCTAAGCCAATGCTGGTGAATGCCAAGGCAAACCAAAGTCCTTGTACACTTTTTATGCTTCCCTTGACAGCGTTCACCGTCTCCGGCGAAATAAAAAAGGAGAATAACAACGATGCCGCCACGAAACCGATAACGAACTTAGGGAAGCGCTCCCAAATAACCCCTAAAGTTGGCTTTTCAGGGCGACTGCCGTCGGAGTTTGTGGTTTGGGTCAGGGTCCAATAAATACTGATGGCAAAAGCAGCTAAACCCAACATTACATTCTGAGAAAACTTAACAATGGTGCTAATTTTTAATGCTTCCTCTCCTACTAATGAGCCCGAGGCAACCACTGCTCCGGTCGTGTCAATACTACCGCCGAGCCACGCGCCAGTGACCTCTTGCGATAATCCCATGTAATGTGCTAAGTAAGGCATAAAGATCATCATCGGGATGGCAGTAATCAGTACCATGGAAATAACATAAGACAACTTTTTTGAGTCCCCTTGAATAGCACCGGAAGTCGCAATTGCTGCTGAAACACCGCAAATGGACACTGCACTGGATATCATCATGGTAAGCTCGCTGTCGATTTTCATTTTCTTACAAAGCCAAAATGCGAAATACCATACAGAAAGAACCACAGCGATGGCTTGTATCAGTCCTAATGCTCCAGCTTCTAAAATATTGGAAAAAATCACCTGAGTACCTAAAAGAACGAGACCTACCTTAACAAAAAGCTCTGTAGATAAGGTGTCTTTAAACCATTGGGGCAGAACAAAGAAGTTGCTAATAAATAAACCGATAGCCAAACTAAAGATAACGGCTTCGAGGTTCAGCGACACGACCACACTGTTTCCGGTAATCAGAAGTGCAAATAGGGTAAGCAAATAAACGATTGTGAAACCCTTGACAAATCCGAACATGCGTTTTCCAGTTAACCAAGCACCAAGAATCGCGATCACTAGCATAAACAGGTATTGGACACCTATATTTTGTAAATTGACAGTACTTAAAATAGTTGTTCCAATATCGCTAAGCGAAGTCCATTTAAATGTTGGCACCGGAACAACGAATCCAGACAAAATGATAGCGATACTGAGTAGTCCCAAGATTACAACTGCCCAGTCTTCATGGACAATAGCTTTAATTTTATTAGACATTTCTAGGTTTTAAAATTTCGAAGGGCTAAAAGTAGGAAAATGATCCGATAAAAAAAGCTGAAATAGGGAAATTAGCTTAATAATACTTAAATTTGAACTTTCTAAATAAGATCATGATTTATTTCTTTTTAAGTCCTACTAACTCCATTTTTGCCCTTCAAACAGAGCAAAATTTATCTCCCGAAGACATATCAAAACTGAACTGGCTTTTTGGCGGTTCGAAAGTGATCGAAGATGACAAACTCGAAGGAACTTTTGTTGGACCTCGTTCTACCATGGTTACGCCGTGGAGCACAAATGCTGTAGAAATCACTCAAAACATGGTGATTGAAGGTGTACAACGAATTGAAGAGTTTCGGGAAGTGGATTCTGATTTTACAGACTTCGATCCCATGTTGTCTCAAAAGTATTTGCAATTAAATCAGGATATTTTTACCATTGATCTGAAGCCTGAGGCTATTTTAGATATTGATGACATTGCGGCTTTTAATGAACAGGAAGGTCTTGCGCTGAGTGAAGAAGAAGTTGAGTACTTAAATGATCTCTCGACCCGGATTGGACGAAAGCTGACAGACTCAGAGGTGTTCGGGTTTTCTCAGGTAAACTCTGAACACTGCCGACATAAAATATTCAACGGAAAATTTGTAATCGACGGAGAAGAAAAACCCTTAAGCTTATTTAAGCTGATCCGCAAAACTTCTGAAACGAACCCTAATGATATCGTTTCAGCTTATAAGGATAACGTAGCCTTTTTAAAAGGCCCTTATGTACAACAGTTTGCTCCTAAGCGTGCTGATGTAGCAGACTACTATAAGTTAAGCGAATATGAATCTGTTTTCTCGTTGAAGGCTGAGACACATAACTTCCCAACTACGGTTGAACCATTCAACGGTGCGGCCACTGGGTCTGGAGGTGAGATCAGGGACCGGCTCTCCGGAGGTAAAGGATCGTTGCCTTTAGCGGGAACGGCTGTTTATATGACATCTTTCGCTAGACTGGAAAAGAACAGACCTTGGGAAAAAGCGGTTCAAGAGCGTGAGTGGCTGTACCAAACACCGATGGATATCCTGATCAAGGCTTCAAACGGGGCTTCTGATTTTGGTAATAAGTTTGGCCAACCATTAATTGCCGGTTCGGTACTAACCTTTGAACATGAAGAGGATGCCAGAATCTTAGGTTTTGACAAAGTAATTATGCTCGCGGGCGGTGTGGGTTACGCAAAAGCCGATCAAGCAAAAAAAGGCCAACCAAAAGAGGGTGATAAAATTGTCGTACTGGGTGGAGATAACTATCGTATTGGGATGGGCGGTGCAGCTGTTTCTTCGGCGAACACAGGAGTTTTTGGCTCTGGTATCGAATTGAACGCCATCCAACGCTCAAACCCCGAAATGCAAAAAAGAGCGGCCAACGCAGTTCGCGGCATGGTGGAAAGCGATCAAAATGATATTGTATCGATCCACGACCATGGTGCAGGCGGGCATCTCAATTGTTTATCAGAACTAGTGGAAGAGACCGGTGGCCATATTGATTTGGACAAGTTGCCGGTAGGTGACCCAACGCTATCTGCGAAGGAGATTATTGGCAATGAATCTCAGGAACGATTGGGCTTGGTAATCAGTGAAGAGCATATTGATAAACTACAAAAAATAGCGGATCGGGAGCGCTCACCGATGTATACGGTTGGGAATGTTAGCGATGATCATCGTTTTGTTTTTCAGTCGAAAACAACCAATGTGAAGCCAATGGACTTTATGTTGAGTGATATGTTTGGCAGTTCACCAAAAGTAGTCATGACAGATCGGACTGTCGACCGCAGCTATGCTCCACTCGAATATGAACAAGATAAATTGCCGACTTATTTAGAAGAAGTCTTGCAGCTAGAGGCAGTAGCTTCAAAAGACTGGTTAACGAATAAGGTGGACCGCTGTGTTGGCGGACGGGTGGCAAAGCAACAAAATGCCGGCCCACTGCATCTGCCGCTGAATAACTGTGGGGTGATGGCGTTCGACTTTCAGGGAAAAGAGGGAATCGCAACTTCGATCGGGCACTCCCCTCTCTCCGCATTGATCGACCCAGCTGCTGGTAGTCGAAACTCTATCGGAGAGTCTCTTTCTAATATCATCTGGGCTCCTCTTAAGGATGGTATCAAAAGTGTGTCACTCTCTGCCAACTGGATGTGGCCATGTAAAAACGAAGGTGAAGACGCGCGCTTATACCAGGCCGTTGAGGCTTGCTCTAATTTTGCAATTGAATTGGGGATTAACATACCGACCGGTAAGGATTCTCTTTCCATGAAGCAAAAATATCAGGACAAAGAAGTGATCTCTCCGGGAACGGTGATTATCTCAGCCGCCGGGAATTGTGTGGATGTGAGAAACGTAATTGAACCGGTTTTAAACAAAAATGGAGGGTCTCTTTATTATATTAACCTATCGAGCGACTCCTATAAATTGGGAGGGTCATCTTTCGCTCAGATCTTAAATAAAATCGGTAACGAAACGGCAGACATCAAAGATGCTGCTCAGTTCAAAAAAGCGTTTGATGTTATCCAGGATCTTATCAAAGCGAAAAAAATACAGGCGGGTCATGATGTTGGCAGCGGCGGCTTAATTACGACTTTATTGGAAATGTGCTTTGCCGACCGTGACTTGGGTGCTGATATTGACTTGAGCAGCATCGGAGAAGAGGATAGCATTAAGCTCTTGTTCTCGGAAAACATCTCGATTGTATTCCAGGCAGATGAATCTGTAGAGGGGGTATTAAAAGACAACGGTATTGAATTTCATAAAATCGGCAGCGTTACAAAAAAAGCAAACGTAACGATCAAGAACAATGGGAATGAGTGGAGTTTTGATATTGACCACCTTCGGGATGTTTGGTTTAAAACTTCCTACTTGCTTGATATTCAGCAAAGTGGAGAGAAAAAAGCTAAAGAACGCTTTGACAACTACAAAAACCATGTGCTGAACTTCAGGTTCCCGTCGCATTTCCGCGGCCGTGCACCACAGATCGATCCGAACAAACCACGACCGAAAGCGGCTATTATCCGTGAAAAAGGTAGTAACTCTGAACGGGAAATGGCCAATGCCATGTATATGGCGGGCTTTGATGTCAAAGATGTGCATATGACTGACTTGATTTCTGGCAGGGAAACGCTGGAGGACATCCAATTTATCGGCGCGGTAGGCGGATTTTCCAACTCGGATGTTCTGGGTTCAGCAAAAGGCTGGGCTGGTGCATTTCTTTACAACGAGAAAGCAAAAAAAGCATTGAATGATTTCTTTAACAGACCAGATACGCTGTCGATTGGTATCTGTAACGGCTGTCAGTTGTTTATCGAGCTGGGTCTGATTAATCCAAAACACGAGAAAAAGCCACGAATGTTGCATAATGACAGTGGCAAACATGAAAGTGGATTTACGACCCTGACTATTCAGGAGAATAACTCTATTATGCTATCTACCTTGGCGGGAAGTACACTCGGTGTTTGGATTTCAAACGGTGAAGGGAAATATGATCTGCCTTATGATGAAGGTCAGTATAACATCGTAGGGAAATATAGCTATCACACCTACCCTGCTAACCCCAATGGATCTGCCTACGACACAGCGATTATGTGTGATTCAACCGGTAGGCACTTAGTGACCATGCCGCACATTGAGCGCTCGCTCCTGCAATGGCAATGGCCAACATATCCGCAAGGAAGGAACGATGAAGTTTCGCCTTGGATGGAAGCTTTTGTGAACGCGAGAGAATGGATCGAAAATTATCAGGATTAGCCGAGAGCCCTCCGAGATTAGTTGAGAGCTCTGCAAGATTATTTGGAGCTCTCCCTGACTAATAGGCTTGGTTCAAATACGAGCTTTTCGGGTTTATGTTGATAGTAGTCCCCTTTTTTGAGCAATTTCAAAAACAGGCGGGCTACTTCCTCGCCCATGCCGATAGAGTTTTGGTCTACGGTCGATATAGAAGGTGTTACCAGGCTGGTAAAATCTTCGTTTGCAAAACCGACAACCGCTACGTCTTCCGGGATACGGATCGAATATTCCTTTAGCTGTTGTACGACGCCCATCGCTGTAAAATCTTCCAAAGTAAAAACAGCATCAAAGTCGATTTTCCTGGAAATGAGTTCGCGAACGCACTGCCGTCCAAAGTCCAACGAAAAATCGCCCTTGATAATCAGGTCGTCATCAACCGGCAACCCATAATGTTTAAGAGCATCCAGGTAACCTCGTAGCCGTTCGTTAAAGATGTTTACGTTACGGTATTGATTAATATGTACAATTCGTTTACAACCTTTTTTTATAAGATGTTCCGTGGCGATAAATCCTCCCTGATAATCGTTGATCGTTACCGAGGGAACCTCTAAGTCAGGTAGAACCCGATCAAAAAAAGCCAACGGCATGTTATGCTTTATAACCGCTCCGAAAGCATCGCTCGTATCGGTTTCCAATGAGATGGATGCAATAATCCCCTCAACCTGTGAGTTTAAAAAGGTGTCAATTCCCTGTTTTTCTTTGTTATATTGCTCTTGCGACTGATAAAGAAGAATGGAATAGCCGTTTTCATTCATAACCGCTTCAATACCGTGAACAACGGAACTGAAGAAGCTAACATCCAGACGAGGAACCAGTACACCTACTGTCTTACTTTTGCCCGACCTTAAGGACGATGCTATCTTATTTGGCTGATAACCCATTCGGTCTGCAGCTTCCCTTACAGCCTTTTTGGTCGGCTCGCTAATAGCCTTATGGTCATTGAGTGCTCTCGATACAGTCGAAAATGAAATATTAAGCTCCCGGGCGATGTCTAAAATGGTTGTTTTTTTCACTAATCTAAGGTGTCATGTAAAATATATTGGTAAGAGTATGCAACAAAAGTACTGATTGATTTTTAATTTCCTAATCAATAATTTAAATTTATGCCAACGTTTGCGTAACTTAGTAAGAAATTAAACCTAAAATATGCTTTTACTCGGAATCGATGTGGGAACATCGTCAATCAAAGTATCGGTCGTAGATGCACAGAGCCAACAGGCAATTGCCAGTGCCCAGTATCCTGAAGACACGGAAAACAAAGTGATATCTGTACGCGCGGGCTATGCTGAACAGGATCCGGACATGTGGTGGGAACATACGCAATTGGCTATTGCCAAAGTGCTGCAACATCGTGCTGTCCGACCTGAAGAGATTACGGCTATTGGAATTGCCTATCAGATGCACGGTTTGGTGGTGATCGACGAAGAAAGAAATCCCTTGCGGAACTCGATCATCTGGTGTGATAGCCGTGCGGTTGATCTAGGTGAAGAGGCCTTCCAACACATTGGGAATAAAAAATCATTAGACCGACTACTCAATTCTCCCGGAAACTTCACCGCAGCCAAATGGGCATGGGTAAAGCAGAATGAGCCAGCGGTTTATAAAAAGGCATATAAAATCATGCTACCAGGTGATTTTATAGCGCTGAAATTAACTGGTGATGCGACAACAAGTATCTCAGCGCTGTCTGAAGGTGTCTTTTGGGATTTCCGTTCCAACTCGCTGTCAACCGATATTATGGAGTATTTCGGGTTTGACGAAGGCGTATTCCCTGAATTAAGACCACTTTTTGGAGAGCATGGCTTCCTACAATCATCCGTGGCTCGGAAACTCAACCTAAAACCGGGGATACCGGTCACATATAAATCAGGTGATCAACCCAATAATGCGTTATCACTAAATGTTTTGCGCCCTGGCGAGGTAGCAGCTACGGCGGGGACTTCAGGTGTGATCTTCGCGGTAAGCGACCAGCTAATAAGCGACAAAGAATCACGTATAAACACCTTTGCCCACGTTAATTATACGAAAGAGGATATTCGTACCGGGGTGCTGTTGTGCATCAATGGCACCGGGATTTTAAACAGTTGGGTAAAACAAAATATGGGTCAGGGGCTTGGTTACGACGAAATCAACAAGATCGCCCAATCGGTTCCCCCGGGTAGCGAAGGACTGAGCATCCTGCCATTCGGTAACGGCGCTGAACGTATTTTCAATAACCGGATTATCGGCTCCCATTTTTTGAATCTCGACTTTAATCATCATCATCGTGCACATGTATTTCGTGCCGCGCAAGAGGGAATCGCATTTGCTTTTCGGTATGGTCTTGATATTCTCCGGGAAAACGGAATGAACCCATCGGTTATTCGAGCGGGTATCGCGAATATGTTTCAGAGTGAGCTATTTACGCAGATTTTCGCAAATGTGACGAACACGCCAGTGGAGCTTTACAATAACGATGGCAGTATCGGTGCTGCTCTTGGCGCTGGAATCGGAAATCATACGTTTGCTTCACCCGACGAAGCTTTCGAAAAGATGAAAGTACATAGCACCATTGTTCCGCAAACGGATCACCCTTATGAAGAATTTTACAGTACATGGCGTGAACTGCTGTTGGAAAAGTTCATGCAAATAAAAAAATAGCTAATAACAAATTTAAATCATCAAACTATGTCAAATGTATTAATCGGTAACCAGGAATTTTTTAAAGGAATCGGCAAAATCGCCTACGAAGGTCCCAAATCGGACAACCCCCTAGCCTATCGTTGGTATGACGAAAACCGCATCATCCAAGGGAAAACCATGAAAGAGCATTTACGCTTCGCTGTGGCCTACTGGCATTCATTCAACGCGAACGGGAGTGATCCGTTTGGGGGGCCAACTCTTTTCTTTCCCTGGGATAAGAGTGATGACGTGATTCAACGGGCGAAAGATAAAATGGATGCTGCGTTCGAGTTTTTCACTAAAATTGGCCTGCCTTACTATTGCTTCCACGACGTGGATGTCGTGGATTACGGAAATGATGTCGTAGAAAACGAAAAGCGACTGGCAACCTTGGTAGAATACGCTAAGGCAAAACAAAAGGCCTCGGGAATCAAGTTGCTGTGGGGAACGGCTAATCTTTTCAGTCACGAACGCTATATGAACGGAGCTGCTACTAATCCGGACTTCCATGTTTTAACACATGCAGCTGCACAGATTAAAGCAGCCTTGGATGCTACGATCGCGCTCGGTGGAGAAAATTATGTTTTCTGGGGTGGCCGAGAGGGCTATATGTCGCTTCTGAACACCAACATGAAGCGAGAAAAAGAAAATTTAGCAAAACTACTGCATTTGTCGAAAGATTATGCCCGAAGCCAAGGGTTTAAAGGGACATTCTTTATCGAGCCTAAACCTTGCGAGCCTACGAAGCATCAATATGATTATGACGCTTCAACCGTGCATGGTTTTCTACAGGAGTTTGATCTGCTAGGTGACTTTAAGTTGAATCTGGAAGTTAATCATGCGACACTTGCTGGCCATACGTTTCAGCATGAACTGCAAGTAGCGGCAGATGCTGGACTTTTGGGGTCGATCGATGCAAATCGCGGAGATTACCAAAATGGTTGGGATACAGATCAGTTCCCGAACAATATCAATGAAGTAGCTGAATGTATGTTAATCATTCTGGAAGCTGGTGGCTTTGCAGGAGGTGGAATTAACTTTGATGCCAAGATCAGACGTAATTCAACTGACCCGGCAGATTTGTTCTATGCGCATATCGGCGGCGCGGATACCTTTGCGCGGGCACTCACCGTTGCAGATGATATCTTACAGCATTCAGATTATAAGAAGATAAGGGCGGATCGCTATAGCAGCTACGACCATGGAAAAGGCAAAGAATTTCGTGACGGAAACCTCGACCTGACTGCACTAAGGGACTTGGCGGTATCGTTAGGTGAGCCCAAAGCAATCAGTGGCAAACAAGAGTTTTTGGAAAATCTGATTAATCGGTATATTTAAATTAATAAGTATATTCAATAAAATCAATGTAGGGACCCGACTCCAAAAAGGTTATTTTATTATGACTAGGAACTTTGTTAGGAAATCATCTATACCTGAGTCAAAAGTTTTTTTAATTAAAAAACTTGATGCACCTTATTTTGACCCAACCTTTCATTTTCATCCGGAATACCAGCTTTTTTTGGTATTGAAAGGAAAGGGTATGCGGGTTATCGGTGACACGATAAAGCCTTTTAAAGAGGGAGATCTGATCTTCACGGGTCCGAATCTCCCTCATGTTTGGCGAAATGAGAACCGTTATTTTGAGGACGATAGTACAAGCCAAACATCGGGAATCGTCATCTACTTCCAAGAAGATTTTTTAGATAATTCGATCAGAAGAAAAGAAGAGCTGAATATCATCAGTTGTTTATTTGAAAAAGCGAAGCGCGGGTTAGAAGTATTGGGAGATACGAGAGACAAAGTTAGCAAGATGATGCAGAACCTGTTGTATATGGACGGGTTTCAAAGTATTCTACAGTTATTGGAAATTTTTCATACCATTGCGGTATCATCTAGTGTCCGACTTTTAACCCGGCTGGACTATGTGCCGGTAGCTAAAAAGTCTTCTACCGACCGGATGAACATCGTCTACGAATACGTAATGAAAAATTATAACCACAAAATCGAACTCAACGAAGTAGCTGAGCGGGTTAATATGACGCCCACCTCCTTTAGCCGTTATTTTAAAACGCACGTCAACAAGTCTTTTTCCGATTTCGTGAAGGAAATCCGAATCAATCATGCTTGCAAAATGCTTCAGGAAGAAGAACTGAACATCAGTCAGGTTGCATACGAATGCGGATACAATACATTGTCTAATTTTAATAAGCAGTTTCGGGAAGTTACCAGTCAGACCCCACTATTCTATAAAAAAACATTTCATGATTTGAATATCGACGCTTATGGCAATTTTTAAATCTTTATAAAAATCAAACTTTAACCAAACCTATCACTATGGAAAAACAAATCAACAAGAAAGCACTGTTTCTCGGCAGTTGCTTTGCGATCATCACGACTGCATTTTCGTTCTCGATCCGCGCAGGTATCCTTCCGACGTTGGGCGACAAATTTGGTCTTACCGCCGAACAACTGGGCTTTATCAATTCGATGTGGTTTCTTGGATTCCCGATTTCGATGGTCATCGGCGGACTCGTTTATCACTCATTCGGCCCGGCTAATATCATGCGCGTAGCTTTTGTCTCTCACACGCTCGGTATCATTCTGACTATTTATGCCGGAGGTTATTCGTCCTTACTTTTATCCACGCTTTTTATCGGATTTGGAAATGGCTGTACGGAGGCAGCCTGTAACCCGATGATTGCGGATGCTTATGAAGGTAAAAAGATGAACAAGATGATGAATCGCTTTCACATGTGGTTCCCGGGAGGAATTTTCTTAGGAAGTCTCATTTCGAAGTTCATGACCGACTTTGGTTTCACATGGCAATCTCAGATGTGGCTTATCATGATCCCAACCATTATTTATGCAATCCTGTTTTACGGCAAGACCTTTCCGAAACCTCATCAGGAGGAGTCGACTTCTATTGCTCAGAATCTGCGAGCCATGCTATCGCCCACTTTTCTCTTTCTATTCTTCTGTATGGCGTTGACAGCTATTTCAGAGTTCGGTCCGCAACAGTGGGTGGGACTGATTATGAGCAATAGTGGTGCGAGCCCGATGTTGATCCTTGCATTGGTAACCGGGCTTATGGCAGTCGGTCGTTTCTTTGCAGGTCCGGTAATCAATAAATTGGGACAAACAGGTGTCTTGCTTACCTCAGCGGTTTTTGCTTCTATCGGAATCTATATGTTCAGCGTAGCAACCGGTCCGATCGTCTATCTAGCAGCGGTTATTTTTGCAATTGGGGTATGCTATTTTTGGCCGACCATGGTTGGCGCCGCTGCTCAACGTGTACCTCTGAGCGGGGCTTTGGGCTTGTCGATCATCGGTGGTGTGGGTATGTTGTCAACATCGATATTCCAGCCGATTATTGGTCGGTGGATCGATCAGGCGCGTGCGGATAAAGCAGCTGAAGGGTTTTCGGGAAATGAGCTGGAACTATTGGCGGGACAACAAACTCTTTCACAGATGGTTGTCTTTCCGCTCATTCTCATTGTTTTATTTACGGTTTTCATTATTTGGCAGCGAAAAAAGAAAATTGTATTCAGAGAGGAAGTTGCAACACCCTAGAACCAACAAATTATACAAACACGAAAAAGCGGATCCTATTCAGATCCGCTTTTTTATTTCACGAATCACAATTAACTGTTATTAAGACAACTAAAACAAGTAACCTAATTAAATTCTACTCGCACTGGCTGAGAGTAAATGAATTCGGCTACCCCAATTGTTTTAACACCAATCCGAACAAAAGCATAACCTTTACCCCGCAGTGTCTGAGGGATATCTGTAGCTAAAGAAATGGACTGATCTATATCCACGTCAGCAGCAAGCTTCTCGACACTGCTTACATTTAAAATATCATCAACAAAAACAGTCTCACCGATATACAGTTTGACGCGGTCTAAATCGCGACTGGTATTAATATGGATGATCGTTAAGTCCGCATTTATCGCATCTCCATTTTGCCGGAAACTTTCACCCTCGATTATAAAATAGGGATCAACTGGAAAATCGACCGTCGTATTGCCGCTTACTTTTACATCGAGTGAATCGAGGCTCTCAGCCCATGGTCCGTTTCCGCGAACCAAGGTGAGCTTATAATCACCGTCAAACAGTTCAGCAGAAAAACTACCATCCTGAGCAACGTATACAGGAATCTTATTGAACAAATCATAGCCATGTTGCCATAGTTCCAGCTGAACACCATCGGTACGCAGGCCTAAGGCTTTACCCTGGTAGACTATCTTGCCGGTCAATTTAGATTTTGGCGCTTCAAAATTATCTTTCTCGCAGCTGGAAAACAACAAGATAGCTACCAGTACCTTCATAAAAACTTTCAATACTTTCATAATGATCATATTAATGTCCCGGATTGGGAGTAATTTTTGGATTATTGTTTCTAACGTCTTGGGCTATGGAAGAATAATAGTTTTCTACCCTGAAAAAACGAGGTGCCCGGAACCTCGGTGCCTGCATTTTGACAAACACATACTTCCCGTCGCGTGCCGGATCGCTCGGACGGATAACACGGTAGGGATAAAGAGCATAAATCATAGCTTGTTCATTCGACGCGCTTCCATTCCATACGCTATGTGCAATACGCCATCTCTTCAGATCCCATAAACGATGATCTTCAAAAGCCAGCTCGACCCGCCGCTCATTTCTGATCCGTTCCAGTGTGAGATTACTGAGGCTATTGGATCCGAAGCCTGCTCTCTCCCTTAAAACATTGACATAATCGACGGCATTCGCTTGCCCAAGTTCAAAAGCTGCTTCAGCTGCATTTAAATAAATTTCACCCAAGCGGAACCAGATCCACCAAACATCACTTAATATACCACGTGTGCTTGTTCCTGCACCGATATCAACATACTTCCTCAAATAAAACCCTGTATTGCTTACCTCTTGTATAGACCGGTGAGGCCCAGCTGCTGATGTCAGTAATTGTCCGTCAGTATAATTTGATCCAAGAGCGGATCCTTCTATTGTCTGATAGGTCCCTGTACTTGCATTCCAGACCATCACGCCTGCTTGAACTTCTATCTCAAGTCCTTTGAAAGTTGATCCGGGGTAAATAACTGTACCATAAAGACGTCCGTCTTTATCAGCGAAGAGATCTGCCGGATCATCATAATAAATAAAATCACTATTATCAGCGTTGCGTATCTTTAGCTTCCCGTTACTTCCGTCCAGATATTCATAACTTTCTACAAGTCCCAGTCCAGGGGTAATTCCCGATGAAGCCAAGTTATCTTCACGAACGCTTCGAACAATGTTTTCGTAGGAGAAGCCGTGTCTTTTATTTTTCTCGGATAAAAAGTCTTTCGCGAAGATCACTTCGGGGTTATCCGTTTTGGATAGAAATAGTTCCTGGAAATTTGCACCAGGTTCGGGATTGTTCTGATACAAGCTGTATACTCCGCTATTGATAATCTCTAACGAGGCCTCTAGCGATTTACGGTAGTAATCGTCTGCTTGTGACGCAGGAATACCTACTTCACCGTTTGCTGTCTGAATGGGATTACCCAGTTGGTTGTTATACTTAGCTAAGGAGCCGGCGTATAACATCGCGCGACTTTTTAAAGCCAGTGCGGTATATTTATTCGCACGGGTATGGCTACCAGAATTACCTAACTGATCTTTTATCGCGTCTACCTCTGAAGCGATAAAATCATAAATTTCTGACTCTTTAGCGCGCGGTAGCTGCAAAGCTGAAGGATCGCCACTATAATCATAGATCAATTGCGAGGTTACTAGCGGAACACCACCCATACGCTTGACCATTTCAAAGTAAATAAAAGCACGTTGAAAACGTAGCTCAGCAGAGAATTCGACTTTTTCTGTATCAGACAGGTCCTCGCCGTACGCTTCAATACTTTCTAAAGCCAAATTGATATCCCTGATTAAACCATAATCCCAATACCGCCAGCTTTCGAAGCCATAATTTATGATGTTGTTGCGCCAATCTTCACCCGAATAGCCTGACCACATCGCGTCAGCATAATTAGCAGCGTTCCTGAAATTACCTTCAAGACCCGTCTCCGTAGGAAAACGGTCATAATAATTAGCTAATAGACCGGTGATCATAACCGGATCGTTCCAAACCTGTTCTTCCAGGATAATATCCTTGGGAGTCCGCTCCAGCCAATCTTTCTTACATGATGAGAACAAAAGTGTCATCATAGCTAAAAGCGTGCTGATACCAATTATATTTTTCATTTTACTATTCTTATAATGAAACATTTATACCAAAATTATAAAGCTTTTGTTGAGGATATATCAATCCATTTTCACTGCTGATTTCTGGATCTATTCCGAAATCTTTCACGTTATCAATCGAAAACAAATTGGTTCCGTTAGCAAAAACTCTAACATTCTTTAGTCCGACCTTTTCAATTATACGCGTTGGCAGGCTGTATGCCAACTCAAGGTTTCGCAGCCTGAAATAGCGTACATTCGTGAGCCAAAAGGAGCTCTTCCTAAAGTTATTGTGATTGTTTACATCCTTTCGAAAAGCAGGATAAGTGCCTGCAACCCATTCGCTATTTGGATTGTATGGATCGACCCGGTGCCAATGGTCGCTGGCGAAATATTCAATTAGGTTTCCATTATTCTGGAAAGGGTATTTTAACTCCCAGTTCCTGAAGAAGCTCTGCATTCCCCCGCCTGAAAAATCGAACGACAGAGTGAATCTTTTAATGCTAAAACTACCGTTAATTCCATAATTAAAATACGGCAGCGCACCCTGAGCGTAGCCGATCGGCCTTTCGTCCATCCCATTGATAATCCCATCCCCATTCACATCTTTGTAAATCAAGTCGCCCGGAAGTTGCGACCGATTACCTTGTCCGTCGTTGTTTACCAAATGATGGTCTATTTCATCTTGAGACTGGAACTGTCCGATTACTTCATATCCCCAATTAACGTTCGCCCAACGGTCTTCAACCGAATAGCGGTATTCCTCCCATGCGTTACCAAAACGAGGCTTATAGGTTTCCAGGCTACGCAGACGCCCGATGGTTGCATTTACCCCAATCGAATAATCGAGTTCCCCTACCCGGTTCGTATACCCAATTGCCCCATCCATACCACGGGTAGCATCTGAATTTAAATTATCGACCGGTAAAGTATAACCCACCTCCGCTGGCAATAGCACATCGTATTTAGGTGCGGGTAAGCCGCTTCTCCGACGCTCAAACACGTCGAATTGTCCGGTTAATTTCTGTTCAAAAAGGGTGAAATCTATACCGAAATTTAAGGTTTTATTGGTAACCCACGACAAGTTGGTTATCGGCAAACCTCTTGGTCTTAAACCGATAATATAATTGCCATCCAATACAGCACTACCCTGATTAAAATTATAACCACCAATATAACTGAACATGGCTGGGGGATCGCCCAGACCCAGCTCGCTTCCTGTCTCACCATAGGAGGCTCTTAATTTCAAATCATCGAGTATGCCTTCGGTCATATTTCTCATGAAAGGCTCATCGGAAAGTCGCCATCCAAGCGATACACCAGGGAAAAAGCCCCAACGCTGATCTCCATGGTATAAAAACGAACCATCGTACCGGCCCAATAGCTCTACCAGATATCGCTGCTTATAGTTGTAGTTAATCCTACCAACGTAACCCGCCCTGGCCTCTATGGCCCACTCATCAGCCAGATAGTCTTGTGTAGAAAAATTCATGAGAGGCACATAATTGTTCGGAGGTACTGAATGGATCGCCAGATACGAATTCTCATTTTCTGACCGTTCGTAAGCAGCAACTCCGGATATAAAATGATCACCTAATTGCTTTTCGTAGTTGAGTTGAACCTGTGCGAAGTTTGACACGATATTCCTTTTATGTTTCTCTCGCCACGGGTTTTGATTACCATAAAGGGCTCCGCTACTCGGATCCCGATCCTCATAGGTATCAGTCGCTTCATTATAACGATACGCTTTATAAGTATATTCGAAGCCGTCAAAGTCTTGATTGGTATAGTTATATGAGTAGAGTCCTTTAACTGTTAAACCAAAATTAAAATCATATTGAGCATTGATGTTCACATTCATGGCCCTGGTGATCTCATCTACATAGCCAGTGATATCATCCGTATAGGTAGCCGGGTTCACATTGACATTGTGTGTTTGATGTACATAATTGGGGTTGTCATTCGCATAAGGGCTCTCGGTTGGCCACATACTAAAGATACTGAGCAGCGGATTAAAATAATCATCCAGTCCAGGGACACCAACGTTATGCCGATCTTCAATCCGTCCCGAAACCTGGGCACCCAGCGTCAAACCATTTGCGATATTCGTTGATAAATTGGCCTGTAAGTTTGTTCGGTTAAAATTAAAGTCCTTCAGGATGGCATCCTGATTGACATGGCTTACCGCGAAGTAATAATTGGAGCGCTCGGTGCCACCAGATGTATTCAGACTAATATAGGCTTGGGGAACATTTTTACGAGTTACGATATCATAATAATCATACGTTTTATAACCCTTTTCGGTTCCGGCTTCCCAACGGGCTAACTCTTCAGGTGAATATAATAAGGACGGATCGCCACCCAAGTTTTGCACTGATTCTAAAAGACCACGCACGTACTGACCCGCATTCGCAACTCTCGGAAAACGGGTGAAATTTTGTAGACCGTAGTAACTTGTCAAATTGATAGAAGCCTGCTCATTTTTTCTTCCTTTCTTTGTGGTAATCAGAACCACTCCATTGGACGCCCGCAAACCATATACTGCGGCTGACGCATCTTTAAGAACGGTTATGCTTTCGATATCTTCGATACCAAGATTATTAAACATATTCTGTCCTGAAACCCCACTATTCAATCCGAAAGCAGTAGTTTGATCGTTCATACTATACGGAACACCGTCAATAACATACAGTGGTGCACCTAGATTTCGAATTTGTAAATTCGTTCCATTCCCGGGTCTAGAATCAGTAGCACGAGATGTGATACCGGGAATCTTCCCTACCAAGGCACTCGTTGCTGAAACGGCGGGTGTGCGCACAATATCTTCCGATTGAATCGAACTTACTGCACCTGTTATCGACGCCTTGGTTTGCGTACCATAACCGACAACGACTACTTCAGACAGCGCCTCTTGATCGGCGGTCATTTGTACCGTTACCGGCTCCCCGGAAGTAACGGTTTGCTCGTGCTTCTGAAAGCCCATGTAAGAGAATTCGAGAACACCTTCACGACTGGGGATAAGCAGGGAGAAGTTCCCGTCGTTGTCTGTGCTCGTACCAATCTGAGAATTTTTAAGAAGGACACTTACCCCCGTTAGAGGCTCGCCGTTAACATCAGTTACCTTTCCCGCGACAATTTCTTGTGTGTTCGTCTGCGCCGAAGTGGACAGAGGACTTGACAGACAACAGAGCAAGGCTAGAAATAGGCCAATCTTTTTTAAGTGCCGATGCGTCTTCATTTTTTCCATAAAAACATCCATAGCAATACATTTTAATGAATAGTAATCTGATCCATTTTGAGGGATCCATAATTTAATGTCAAGCCGCGAAAGGAACATAGTTTCACGACTTTACAATTGGTTTATTTAATATCAATATTAGCTAGATATCTAGGTTTATACCACCTTTATATTATCCATTTATAGCTGTATTATAGCACTTTACATAAATGATCCGGAAAATTCAGGATATAATAATACAGAAAAGGGTATCCCTAGCGGATACCCTTTTCTGTATTCAAAATGACGATATTAAAAAAGATATTTTTCTATATACGTCCTATTTTGTAACGGTCATTATTCCATTCATGATCCTCCAGTGTCCGGGGAAAGTACAGATAAAAGGATAATCGCCGGGTTGACTCGGAACTGTAAAAGTCAATTCCACCGAATCGTTCGGATCAACAAGCGGCGTGGAGAACAAAACCTCTGGAATATCAGGTATGTATTGGAGTTCAGCCCCATCGGTTTGCGTTGCAATCTGATCGGCTGCTTTGCCAACCTGTTCAAGCGTGCCCGGCTTGATGATCAAAAGATTATGTTGCATAAAGTCAGGATTATCCAAGATTATCTTCACCCGGGTACCGGCTTTTACTGAAAACTTGGTTTTATCGTATTTCATTTCACCGACAATGACATTGATCTTAATCGTTTCATCAACAGCCTTTTCCTCATTCTTTTCTTCATTATCTTGAGACTCGGTCAGATTCTTTTGAACCAAGGAAACGAATTCTTTGTTCAGAGTTTCCGCAATGGTTAATGCATCGGAAATCCATTTGTCATTTTTATTTCCCTCTACTTGTGAAGCTTCTAAAATTGCTTGTGCAATTTTCTCTGATGGTTCTGCATCAGCCAATTTCAAAATCGTTGCGAGGCGTACTCGTAAATCCGGGTCAGACAATGCTTCTGAATCGATCAGCTTATCGATCACCCCAGCATCATTTGCTGGTAAAACTTGAACAGCCGCTCTTCTTACTCCTCCGGAAGGATGGGTCAAGGCTTTGAACACAACATCTTTACTTTTCTGATCTGGTTGTTTCAACAGACCCAAACCGTGGAGGGTCCACAAAGCGTGTATTGCACCAGCGTCGGTGTTAATTTCGTCTACTTGTTCTGTTTCAATGATTTTATACAAATCGTCAGCAATTGACCGGTCTCCTGCCTCAACGAGCAGACGTTGCGCCGTTGTCCGCCAAAACATATTGTCACTTTGGAGCGCCTGCAAGAGATCTGGCGTATTTTTATTACTCAAGTCAAAGCTTTTTGAAGGTTCAGATCCTTCATATACCAAGCGATATATTCGCCCTCTCGTATTGTCACGCAAAGGATCTATATAGGCGTTTCCTTCTCCGTTTTCAGCCCCTTCGGGAGTCGGATTATGTTGAATAATGAAATTGTACCAATCCAAAAACCATACAGAACCGTCTGGTCCAACCTTTGTTTCAACCGGACCAAACCATTCATCAGCGCTGCTCACTAGGTTCCAAGCGTCGAAACCTTCAACAAAACCAGATCCTTTTTGCTCAACCACATGTTTATGAATCAACCGTCCTGTAGGCTCATTGATGAAAGCTACCCGATTCCAATATTCTTTCGGATAAGAACGAGCGGTGTAAAGACTATGCCCGGCAGCGGCAGTAAACCCGCCGTGTACATCTACCTGGCGCAAATTCTTTGTAACCACATGCATCCCATAATGACTATCGATTTTCTGGGAGCCTTTCCCTTTGATTTCAGTTTGTTCATAATACCGATTGGGGATCGCAAAGAAAACACTATGTTCGTTGTTTGCGGTCGAAGCAAAAACATCAAATTCCTCAGAAAAACCAAGGCCCCAAGTATTGTTGGATGTATTCGTCAAAAATTCAAATTCAGACGCGTCCGGCTCAAAACGGTAGATTCCGGAACCGAAGCGAAAATCCTTCCCTCCGATCGTTCCCTCAAACCCAGAATAACCAACTGTACCCCATATTTTGTTGTCAAAACCATAATGTAAATTGGAAGGTCCGGCATGGGTATCAAAAGTACCCCAACCTTCGATCAGCACTTTCCGCACATCAGCTTGATCATCGCCGTCTTCGTCTTTCAAAAATAAAAAGTTAGGTGCTTGCGAAACGATAATTCCTCCATTAGAAAACACAAATCCCGTCGGTATATTTAAACCAGCTGCAAACTCTGTAATTTTGTCGGCTTTCCCATCACCGTCTGTATCTTCTAAAATTAGAATACGGTCGTCTCCTTCGCCTTTATCATTTCGAACCGTATTCGGGTAATCAACGGTCTCAATAATCCACAAACGACCTTTTTCATCCCAGTTCATGGCGATCGGTTTCTTGATATCCGGTTCACTGGCAAATAATTCTAATCGAAAACCTGGCGGAACTTGAATAAGGGTTTGTGACTCTTCAGGAGATAATGGTAACTGATATTTTGGGGCCGGATCCCTCTTTTCATAATTAGGCAGATGAGCATCCTGATAGCTCGGCTGAGCGATGGTTAATTTATTTAAGCTTTCAGCAGCCGCATCTCCAACTGCCCACAAAATCCCGCTTTTTATCAGTTGCAAAAAGCCTGGATTGCGGAATGTACGCTCATCATGTCCAAATGCTGTATAAAACACACGACCCTTACCGTGTTCTTTTACCCATGTATAAGGCTCTCGGTGACCGTCTTCCACACGCTCCATCAACACTTCAATGTCGTCAGCAATTTTATCGTGTACATAGGTTTCATCCCATTCTGTTGTAAACGGTTCTACCCGGTTAAGAGCAGGGTGTTCGGGTTTAACGATCTCTGCAGAAAAAGAACCACCTTCATGGCTTTTAAACTGCCCCCCGATCAGCTCGATCACTTCCGGTGAATTTTGAAAACAAAAAGAAGCCGAATGTATCGGGATAAACCCCTTCCCTGAGGCAACGTAATCAAGCAGTGCGGTTTCCTGTTCCGCAGAAATCGTATCGTGATTAGCATAGAGGATCAACCCATCGTACTGTTTTAGATTTTCCGAAGTCAGATCCTCCGGATTGACTGAATAGGTTATATTAAACCCATCCTTAAAATATTCCTGAGATAAAATTTCGGCCAGCTGCTCCGAATCATGATGTTTACTATCATGACCTAAGAAAAACAACTCCAACCTTTTGGGTGATTCCTCCTTACAAGAGAATAGGAATAAGGAAAGCAATATAATACCTAAATATTTGATTTTCATATCCTTGTTAATATTATTCTTTTTTTGACAAAGTAAAGTCCGGCATTTTCAAAACCTGACCGTTCTGCAAAGCCGACTCGTGAGCCAGAATGCCCACACAGGTCATATTGGCTGATTGCACTGCGTTGGGAAAAGGCTCTCTTCCTTCGACCAGCGCACTGACAAACTCATGAACCAGGTGCGGATGCGACCCTCCATGACCGGCACCCTGCGTAAAGGAGAGATGTTGATTTGAGTCTTCGTCGTACACACCTCCAGTCGTAAACGCCTGAATTTCTGGTGGCAATAAATGTGCAAAGTCTGGACATTCAACTCGTTCCGGTATTTCCGGTTCGGGCTTTTTAGCCGTATGAACTACTAATGGTTCTCCCTCAATCAAAGGCCACTCAACGGCTTTTTTAGAACCATATACTTCGAAGCTTTCACGGTATTGCCGGGCGGTATCAAAAAGAGAACGATAAACGTGAGCGGTTAAATCGGAGCTTCTGAAACGAACATGAGCACTCTCGACAGCGAATGGCGAGTTATAATAATGATGTAAACTCTCGTCTATCGTACCCGAGCCAAAGCAAGAAACGTATTCCGCTTCGTCACGAGTTAAAGCCAGCACCGGCCCCACACAGTGGGTCGCATAATGCATAGGTGGTAAACCTGGCCAGTAGCTAGGCCAGCCTTCCATATCTTGCTGATGGCTAGCTTTTAAGAATTGAACTTTACCAAGTTCCCCTTTTTCATACAAATCCTTCATGAACAAGAACTCACGAGCGTAAACAACCGTCTCCATCATCATATAAGTCAAGCCCGTCTCTTCGACAGCCTCAACAATTTGCCTGCATTCTTCAACAGTTGTAGCCATCGGAACGGTACACGCAACATGTTTTCCCGCTCGCAAAGCTTTAATGGATTGTTCTGCGTGATTTGGAATGGGCGTATTGATATGTACGGCATCAATCTCGGGATCTTTTAACAATTCATCATAATTGTCAAAGCGCTTTTCGATCGAAAAATGATCTCCTATTTCATTCAGCTTCTCAGGGTTGCGCTGACATATCGCATACATATTTGCGTTCGGGTGCTTTTGGTAAATCGGAATAAACTCAGCACCAAAACCCAAACCCACAATCGCTACATTAATTACCTTTTTTTGCATCATTCTTTTATTTATAATCTCCGTTAATCCATTTTTTCAAAAAATCATGACCTTCTTTCGCGAAATCATCCTGACTTGCTGCAAATCGTTTCCAAATACATACAGCCGCAGCTAATTCTTGGTTTTCTGGGGTAAAGCTTTCAATTGAAACGACACCACGATACCCTATTTTCTTTAATCCGCGATAGTAGGCGCCCCAGTTTGCTCCGCCCGAACCTGGTGTACCGCGGTGATTTTCTGAGACTTGCATATGTGTTAATTTACTGCCTACTTTCGTGATTGCACTCTCAGGATCGGGTTCTTCAATGTTCATATGGAACATATCCAAACATACATTCGCAGCCGCATGATTGATATCGTTTATTAATTTCAGAACATCATCTACGTCGTTGATCAAATCAGACTCGAAACGATTTAGTGGTTCTACGGCCAACTGTAAGCCTCTCCTTTGAGCCATATCACTAGCCTTCTGTAAACCCATAACAGCTCTTTCCCATTCACGTTTCTTTTGTTCAGCAGAAACCAATCTTGCCTTTCCTACTGCTGAATACATCGGCCCGGCGAAGAATCCTGCCTCCAATATTGACGCTATTTCAAGACAATCCTCAATATATTCCAACCCGACTTTCCGAAATCCTTCATCGTCGTTTGTCAGGTCTCTTGTTTCTCCAAAAGCTCCACATACTGTCGCTCGCAGCCCATAGTTTGATAAATATTCTTTAATTTTCTTAGCATCAATTAGCTTAGGATCTTCGATTGCCAGTTCGACTGCATCATATCCCAGTTTCTTAATGGTCGAGAATAATTCGGGCGCATTTTCAGTAGCAAAAGGCGACATCCATAACCAGGTACTGGCAGCGAGTTTTACATCTAAGGACATAGTAAATTTTAATTTAGCTTATAATATGAATAAAGATATAGCTTCTGGCAGGAGCTAAAAAACTATAAAATATCCAAAAATGACTGTTTTGTATCTTTTCAATCAATATATTGACAAAAAAATACACAAATAAGCTTATTATAAAATAGATAAAAGAAAATTTATCTATTTTGGTATAGAATCAAAACGTATTATTATGAAAAATCTGATCAACAAAACTTTAAGTACGATGGCGATCACGGCGGGTACCGTAATTTTACTGGCTTCCTGTAACAGCACTGGCAATTCGACCACCAACGAAACCGCAATCGATAGTGCTTCGGCAGCAGACCTGGAACTAAGTCTGACACTCGAATGGAAAACCGACTCTAGCTTTACTGGGTCTGAGTCTGCACTCTATCACGCGCCCAATAATACTATTTATCTTTCTTGCGGAAACACTGATCCTTCCGCTAAAGATGGAGACGGATTTATCGCCTCACTCCACCCCGATGGGACTGTCAAAGAAAAAGATTGGGTAACCGGACTGGATGCGCCACGCGGAATGGCTATTTTAAACGACAAGCTTTACGTGACTGATATTGACGTGGTGAGGATCATTAACATTGAAACTGCCGAGATAGAAGAAACGATCCCTGTTGAAGGATCTGTATTCTTAAATGACCTCGCAACAAATGGGACATCAATTTTCTTCTCTGATTCAAGAGCCGGAGTCATTTATGCAATGAGTGAAGCAGGCGAAGTAACGTCGGTTGTAACCGGTGCCGAAGGAGTTAATGGTCTCGAATGTTATAATGGGGATTTATACAGCTTAGATGCTGAAGGATTAAAAAGGTTCGATTCTGAATATACGAGCATGCTGATCAACTCTGAGATCACCGGCGGTGATGGTCTTGTCATCCTGGGCGATAGTACTTTCATTGCTAGTCGCTGGCAAGGAGAGGTTTATTATATCAATGGAAAAGAAAGCACTCTCCTTCTTGACACACAAGCAGAAGAGTCGAAAACGGCCGATATTGGCTACATCGCGGACTTGAATCTATTACTTGTACCAACTTTTACAAAAAATGAACTAGCAGCTTATCGCTTTGAATAGTTTCAAATTTAAAAAACACAAAACCCCGCTACCGGACTCCGGTGTCGGGGTTTTGTGTTAAGAAACTAATATTATACTAACGCGATGATGGATTTATTTCCCAACTCGGTATAGTCTACCTTGATCAGTTACAGCATACAGCGCTCCGTCCTCCCCTTGCGTAATATCCCTGAACCGCTGAACCTCATCAACCAATAACCTTTCCTCTCCTACTACTTTATTATCTTTTATCACAAGACGGGCAATGTGAGTTCCGCTTAGAGCTGCAATAAACAGGTTATTCTCCCATTCTGGAATTTCGTTGCCTGCATAAAATGTAATGCCACTCGGAGAGATCACAGGATCCCAATAGTATACCGGCTGTTCCATCCCTTCTTTCTGCTGAATAGGCTCTCCGATAACCTCCCCGCTATATTCAAGACCATAGGTGATTGTAGGCCATCCGTAATTCAAACCCGGCTTAACCAGATTCACCTCATCGCCTCCACGCGGACCAAATTCTGTTTCCCATAAGTCACCGGTCACCGGGTGAAATGCTAAACCTTGAACGTTCCGGTGGCCATAAGAGTATATTTCTGGTCTTGCCTCACTATTTCCTTCAAATGGATTCCCGGCAGCCGGCTGTCCATCAGTAGTAATGCGAATGATTTTACCCAACGAAGTTTGCAAGTCTTGCGACAAAGGTCTGGTATCCAAATCAGAACGTTCTCCTGTACTGAAAACGATATTACCTGATTTATCGAACAAGATACGTCCGCCATAATGCAATTCACTCTTATGCCCCGGTGTAGCGCGATAAATTACTTTAACGTTTTCAATGGTCTTTTCATCATCGGCCAATTTTCCCTTAGCAACGGCCGTCAAATTCTTGCCATCCGTTTCTTCAGAAAATGTCCAGTAGACCATTCGGTTATTGGAGAAGTCAGGGTCAATTGTTAAACCCAAAAGACCACCTTGACGAGCGTCGTTTACTTCCGGAAGCCCGGTAATCTTCTCACTTAGTGTTCCATCCTGACTTGCAATACGCATCGTACCACCCTTTTCCGTTATTAGAAGTCGCCCGTCAGGAAGGCTCGTCACTCCCCAAGGACTATCTAAACCGTCACTTAACATACGAACCGAATACTCTGTACTGGTCTTGACTCCTGCAATACGGGTTTGCCCTTCGAAAGCGGGTTTGTAATCTGTATTTGCAGCTTCTGTTTCAACGGGATCGTATTTTGTAGTGTCACCTACCACGGCAGTTGTGTCTTGGCTATTACCGCCATTGTCTGCAGACGAACTGCATGCTCCAAGCGAGAACACCAAACCGGTTGCTACGCTGAATAGTTTTAAATTAGTAGTTAAAGAAGTCATGGAGTGATTATTTGTTGTTAATTTTAGATTGTGAAATATTTTCGTATAACAGATAAGTTCTTTTTTTGTTTTCTGAGTATCTGCGCTTCTGACCTAGTTTGTTTTCAAGTTAATAACTCCGCCTTCATCAAACAGATCATGCGGGATAAAATACCCATTGTGTTCTTTATCATTCACTTGAATGCCTTTCAGCTGCCTACCGGCAGCCGGATTACGTATAACAACTGGCTTTTTACCTTTAATATGCCATTTTACCTCATCAAAGACGGGTACCGTAACCAAATAATTCGCATCAGCTGTCGAGAATGGATAGAGCCCACCTGCACTGAATACATACCACGATGACATTTCTCCAGCGTCATCCATTCCGCCCAACGCGAGTCCAAATTCTCCCACGCCATAGAAACGTTCAAAAATTCGATCAAGGATAGCTTGTGATTTCTCTGGCTTATCGACAAAATAGTAAGCAAAAGGCGCTTCATGATCTGGCTGATTGCCGTGCGAATACTGTCCGATAAAACTAGAAATGTTTCTTGCAATATGTTTTGGATTCCAAGGTAAAGTAAAAAGAGAGTCTAATTTTTCCTCAAAAACCTGCTCGCCACCATAGAGGTCGATGAGCCCAGGCATATCATGGTTTACATAAAAAGATACCTGCCAAGCGTTCGCCTCGCGATACATGTACTCATAATAAGGATACTGCGGGTTAAATGGATTGATCCAGTCGCCATTATCCAATCGTCCACGCATGAAGTTTGTGGACGGATCGAAAACGTTTCGATAGTTTTGCGATCGTTTCTGCAAATCGGCTTCACGCTCTTTGTCGCCTAAACTTGCTGCCAATAAAGACAAGGCATAATCATCATGCGCATATTCCAGTGTTTTAGAAACACCTGCTTTGGCTTTGGTTTCTACGTGTGGATTTTCGATGTCAGGATCACTTATATATCCTTTCTCTATGTATTCAGCGATATGCGGACGGGCTCCCTTCTCTTTATATGCGTTATCCAACAAAAGCTGATAAGCTTTATTCACATCAAAATCGCCTATCCCTCTGAAATAAGTACCGGCAATAAACGGAGCAGCATGGTCGCCGTGAAAGAATGTAGGGATGAAACCAGTTATCTCTCCTCGATCCATTAATGACTTGATAACATCGTTCGTCACCTTGGGTCTGATCATTCCGAGTAGTACCAGTTTATTCCGGTACGTGTCCCATAGTGCTGGAACGGTGTAGTAATTGAAATCTTCTTGACGCACTTTTCGATCCGCATCCGTAAACTGTCCATTTACATCGCTTCGTAGCGCCGGCCATAGAAACGAACGATAGAGGGACGAATAAAAAATCTCCCGTTGCTTCTCTGTTCCTCCTTTCACCTGTACCTGAGAAAGAATCTCATTCCATTCAGCTTTACCTGCTTGATGAACTTCATTGAAGCTGCGCTCACCAACTTCAGTCTTTAAGTTTTCAATAGCATTCTCAATACTCACATAGGATAAGGCAATTTTTAGCACGACAGGCTCAGGCTTTTTATCACTCAACTTAATAAAGGCATAACCTGTTTTTTCACCCGGTCTTATTACCTGCAATTCGTCAATATGGTGATTAACTTCAGCATAGAAATATATCGGGCCTTGGTCAAGCTCCTGCACACCTTGGATAGCATTCCCTTTTTTTGTGATTTCCCAATGTTTAACGCCGTGGTTGGCCCTCGCTAAATCAAAAAGGATGTTCCGGTCAGATTTTTCAGCAAACGTATATTCGTGCACGCCCGCTCTAAGTGTAGACGTTAGGCGAACGTTTATTCTATAATCACTTAAAAAAACCTTATAAAAAGCAGGAGAAGCCCCTTCGCTATCCTTTGAATAGCGGGATTTGAACGGACGTTTTACTTCACCTGAAATTGGTAAGACAGGGATATTCATTTGATCCCAATGACCTTTATTGGTATGGGCAAAGCCCAGGATCTCTTCATCTTCATACTCGTAACCAGCTCCACTACCATATTCAGTTACAGGACTCAATTGAACCATAGCATTCGGCAGCGAAGAGCCCGGAAAAACCAGTCCAGCCCATACGCGCCAACCTTCAGGTGGCGTATATCCAATAACATCTGGATCCAATAGTGGTGCGGTTCCCAAAAAGGGATTTACATAATGGGTTAAATCATTTTTGCCCTCTTTTTGAGTTTGTTTTTTAACACTACACCCTAAAAATAAGGAGCTGATCACGAAGACGAACAGGAGATTCTTGAAAGACATATATATCGTATAGTTGTTCTACGAATATACATCAAACATTGAAAATATAGCAACTAAAATCGTTATCGCCTGGCTGTTAAGCCAATTGTTCCTCCAGCTGATTTAAACACACCGTAAAACCTTCTTGAAAACCCATTTCGAGATTAGCATTCAAATCATCTTCACTGTCAAATACGAGATCGACCCGATAAAGAGTTGAGTCGCCTTTATCCACAAAATCAGCATGCCAGGTTGACTGAGGAAACTGTTCATTGATATTCCCCTGATCATCACTAAAAGCATCGCTGGCAACATACCCCTTTAATGGATCAATAGAAATAAATTTGGAAACCGACCAATGTTTCTCTCCTTCCGGCCCAACCATCGCGAAAAGCCAACGTCCTCCTTCTGCGAAGTTAAAATCTTTACTTTCTACTTTCCAGGGTTTGGGCGCAAACCATTGGCTAATCTGATCCTCTTTGGCAAATGCATCCCACACTTTTTCGAGTGGAGCTGCAAATTCCTTTTCAACATGTATTTTTCTGTTCGCCTTCTCAACAGAAAAAATGAGTCCTTGGTTACTTTTCATTTTTTCAATTTTTAGTTTCTATAATATTTTAATAACAAATTTCATCAATATGTTTTCTTTTTAACCTGTGTTATTCCGACAATTCAGGAGGCAAATCACGACAATTCCTGATATAATAGATTATATACCCGACTCACAAATCGTAATATCCGGCGGGGTGCTCGAGCAAAACCCATAAACTAAACGACGAAATTTAGCTAAAAATGTTACAAGGGCTATGGACTAAAACCCCATAGCCCTTTTCTTTTGGCATAATGCTTGTCATTTAATTGTTAAATTAAGGAAAAAAGAATATGAAAAAGATTAAATTACTAGGCGCAATGATTATCGCCACCTTGATGTTCACCGCAGTTTCTTGTAGTAAAGATGACGATCCGGCTGATAATGATTTCTTTGTAGGGACGTATACTGGTGATATTTCCTTTAACGATGGAAGTGAAACGATTATCGACGAAGATGGCCGCGTAACGGTAGTCAAAGTGGGCGATAGCTACTCTTTTGACTTTGGAAGTGGCATCCCGAACATAACGGGTGTTAAGTTCCAAGAGAAGGGTGACAATTCTTATATTAGTATTGGTGATGGTGTAGCGGGAATAACCGTAGACGCCAACTCATTAACGATGTTGGTTACCAACAACGAAGGTACCTGGACAGCGAACTGTACCCGCTAATATAAATTTAAAATAAACAAAGGCCTCTGATAAAAAATCAGAGGCCTTTGTTTATTTACAGATAATCCGGTTAATATCCTGATTTACCTCCAAGCGGGTCGGAAGCAGCTTGCTTCCACTATTGTGCAAGCTTTTTTGGCTTAATATGTGGACTTATTACGTCTAGGTCCGATCGTGTAACTACGAAAATGTAAAACGGGTACGAACGAATGGTTCAACGGGATTCATGAACGTCAGATCGTCCTTTACCCGCCCGTTCAATTGCTCAAAACATGTTTTCGCATCTACATATTGTAGATCTAAAGCTGCAAAATTTTCTTTTGAAACCCTTAACGAAATCAAACAACGCTGATCGGGGTTTTCAGATTTATCATCAACCACCCAGCCATTATATACCAATTCTTTAACAATTCCAGTATCATCGGTTTTAAATACTTCATAAAGTGTTCTCAACGCCATTTTATAAATTGCATCATTGTAAAGCCGCGAAAACTGTCTCTCTGACAAATAGGAGTCTTTCAGAATACCTCGCGGTGGGATGAAGCGAACTTCAGAAACATTGGGAAATTGGCGAGGCGCAGGGAGAAGGTAATCTACAACAAATAGCTTTTCGTCTTCGTTGAAAGTCAGCTCGAAAATTTTCGATACAATATCAGGGTACGCAGAATAGTGAAGAATAAAATCGTAGTATTCATTTACAGCTTTCTCCTTCCCTTCTGAGAAATCTCTTTTCCACTGATCAATTGCGTTATTGTGTGCGTCCTTTTTGTCTGTAAATTCACGATATAATCGATGCCATTCGTTCACTTTTTGCTCGCATTGCTCAATTAAAGTTTTTTTTAATGTTTCAGCTTCTGCAAGCTTGGATAAGTAGTCATTTCGTAATTCCCGGTTTTCAGTTTCTATTCGAGTTACTTCAGCCTCCCATCGGTCTTTTGCTTTTTTGAACGCCGCTTCTGCTTCATCTTTCTTTTGTTTACCACGCGCGGCAAATAGCTTATCAAAAAAACCTAGTTGAGGAATAAAACGTTCCTCGTCAGGCTCCGTTGGTAATTCTTTAAACAAGGGTTCTACTGGAAATGGCATATCATCTATCTCCGCTAATAAAGCTGATTCCGGATTAGAAATTGGAAAGGTTGCGTGATCCTTCAAACGATCCCAGTCGAGTTGAATCTCAGTATTGAGCGATTCTAACAGTATATCTTTCAGCAGTTTTAGATTAGACTTCGACAAAGCGGTTAGCTGGTCAGCAAACTCATGATTATAGATACTATTAGGCTCGTTATCTTTTTTATATTGTTCTAATTTCCATATTGTATCCCAGGTTGCTAATTGTTCGTTAATTCTTCTCTGTAGATTCTCTCGATCGAAATCCTTCAATAGTAGAAGTCGCCCCAAACCCTTATGCTGTATTTTGGCGTAATAGCTTTTAATATATGGTGATTGGCCAGTCCATTCTTCTATATGGTACAATTCATTTCCCTCAAAGCTCATCCGTGTAAATTTGATCAAACCGTAATGTAACCATCTAATTTAAACGAAAAAGCTTTAAAATAAGTATACACTAATATTGGAAATACCATGTTTTACATTAACGCATTTTGATCAGGTTACTATATCGTTGTGAACCCGATCAAACAAGCATTTATACGGGTTGGCAACGGGAGCACTACGGGTTCACAACGGGAACAAGCAATACAAGTCATGACCCAAGCGTTCAATAATTTATCCGATTTCATAGTGGTTACTCAGCATAGCAATAAACGAACTCTGAATCTCTTCTTTTTTGTTCTTATAATGTTCAATAATTTCCTTACCGAGCATCGTATGCAGATGATTGAATCGTACACTACGATTTATTTCGATAAAACCTATCAAATTGAGTTGATCAAATGCTGGCATATTATCGATCATCGGTGCGTGAACAAAACAATTCATGAAACTGGTTCCCAAACTGCTATCTAATATAAAATAAGGTCGACTACCAGGTTCCTTCTCCGAAACTGGTGCTAATGTACAATCCCGAAATACGAGCTTTCCCCGTAATTTATTTTTATCAGAACAAAGCAATTGAACAATACGACTTTGTTGAACATCAACGATCGCCGCAATATCCTGCAGTGAAGCTTTGAGTCCATGACAACGCTTGATAGAAATTGAGGGGTACAGAGAGTCTTTCCGATAGTTATCGCTCTTATTTAATTTCACAAACAAATGATGATCCGTTTCGGCTAACTCATTAATAATGTCTTCAAGATCGACATCTTCGAAACTAATCAAAGCGTTCGTATCCAATTGATAATCCGTCAACCTTCCCACTTTATCAACTTGATAGTGACTTGGATCGTGAAGTTTTAGCAATCGGACACCTTTCTGCCTTCCAACAACAGTAATATCCTTCATCATGATCCGTCGTGGGAAAAACTGACGATCGCCCCCTTTTGAAATAGCGAAATCAGGTGTTTGAATTAACCAACAAACCTGATCATTTTCCGGATAGTCTTTATAATCGATAATGAGATTCTCGACCTTGATCGATCTGGCCATACCCGTAGGGTAGCCATATTCGAAGTCGGCCGGTTGAAAAAAGAGAACGGCATTGAACGCACCCGGCGCGGGAAAATACCTGCAATTACGTATCGTGACATTGCCATCCCATTTCGCTCCATAATCCCGTCTAAAACTTACGAAAAACCGGTTTGAACAGCTTGTGTTTTCGATTAAAAGTTCCCCGCCGCCCGTTACGGTAATTCCTCGATAACCAATTTTTGAGTCTTTGATGTGGATGTTCCAACCATGGAAATGAACATCTACCCGATTCAGTTGACACCGGTCGATGACAAAGTCTTTTATCAGGTTATTTCCAAAAACACCCCAATGGACAGGACCGCCTTCGGCAATGACATTTCTAAACATGGCCTTCATTACGCGTGTCACGCCAATGCCGTAGGTCCCCGCGGTTACATCGCGATCAGTTCCGTCACGATCTTGCTCCCAGGGGATAACCCGAACATTCTCTAATAAAATATCATATACCCTACTAAACGCGTAAAAACCGGCTCTTGGGCTCATTGACGTGTCTTTTGCCCCTCGCTCTAATCCGACCCATTGATTTCTTATCAATGTGCGACTTCGACTAATATTAAAGCCATTTCGCTTATACCCCGTATTTTTATCTCCCGGTATATCACCGGAAATATAAAACGTGCCGCCTTCAATTTCGAGATAATGATCTTCCACCGGATAGGCTACCAAGCTTTTATAATCTTTAAATGACCAGGTAATATCACCCACAATACGCCCATGTTCTTCAACGTAAAAGAAATCTTCTCGCGCCCAAGATGTTCCATTGTATCGGGCGCCGGCTCGAAATCCAACGCGATCGCCGTCATCCTTTACAAGGATAAAGCAATTTCGAAACGGCTCTAGTTCTGGGAAAACCTGCAATCCGGGCTTTAATGCTTTTATAAAACGATCTTTTATCTCAGACGACCATTCGATATTCTTGGGTTTATACCGACTTTGCACCCAAAAATATGACTTATTCGTTGTGTTTTCTTTCTCATTTATGTGAAAGATTGTTTGTCCGAAATAAACATTTGTTTGAATCGGGATCTCAAGACCTTTCATTAACCAGTATTCGCCATGCATATTGACAACTGGGACACGCTTCCAGTTAGCGTAGACATGCGCTTTCATAATTTGCTGGCAATCGTCATTTACCGAGTCGCCTACGGCACCGAACATCTTGTAATTAACACTCTCGACATCTAATAAGCAGGCCACAAGCCCGTTCTGCAGAGCGATAGTCCAAGGGTTTTCTTTTTCGATATCCGCAGCTTTGAAAACCTGATATAGAGCACCCCCTCCGTCACCTATCTTATAATAGCCCAATACGTATACAATCGAGTTTTCTCGTAGCGTTTTATCATTTTGGAGGTCAGATATGGTTCCATGACTAAGTATATTTATACGTCCTCCTTTCTGAGTCGCCTGAATTGGAGTTGCGGCTAATGTCCCCAGACCGGTTAACCCCAATGTTCCAAGCAGTTTTCTACGTGTCCACATTTGTTGATCATGGTCATGGCTATCCGTTTCTTGATTCATGCTTTCTGTGTGTTTGTGATGTTTGTTTTATTCTGTTTTCATTATAATAAATGTTCTAGTCGGGCTTTCTACATTTATTAATTTAGCGTCTATCGCATTCGGTGACGTACCCGAACAAGATTAATGTACAAGTCTATAATTAGGTTCAAGATAACATTTTTTTCAACAAACAGATTCGATAAAAAACATTTTAACGCCTCAGTACAAGTTAAGTTCCAACTTTTTTTTGTATGCTTGTTTATTATTTATTTACAATAGAATATAAACCAAATTTTAACTACATTTTTAACTGACCTATACTTATGGATTCTCAGAAAGTAGACATGTTTATCATGACCAACAGTAAATTTTTCGAAAGCCATCAAATCCCTTTGATCCGGGACACGCTTATAAATACGGATGATTCTAAATGGATCGCAATCCAGTCTTTATCATTAAAGGATCCGACGATTAGCCTGATTGTTTCTCTACTAGGTGGATCGCTGGGAATCGACCGCTTCCTAATCGGCGATACGGGTCTGGGGATAGGAAAATTGCTGACTTGCGGTGGATTGGGAATTTGGGCGATTATCGATTGGTTTCTAATTATGGGCGCAACTCGAGAGAAAAATCTCGAAAAGCTTCACGAGGTAATCTATTAAAATGAGATACGCATGGATGTCCGGCAGCATAAGATTTACTATATTTTATTTTTTGCCTGCGTCGGTGGTTATTGCTGGCTTCTGCTTTCTGTTAATCAAATAGCCTCTCCTGAAACAGGTGTTTGCCTCGTAAAGCATGTAACCGGTATCCCCTGCCCGTCTTGTGGATCAACGAGGTCTGTACTATCGCTCATGCAAGGAAAACCGGCCGAAGCATTCTATTGGAATCCTTTTGGTTTTATTATCCTGACAACGATGATATTAGTTCCAATATGGATCGTCAGGGACATCATTAAGAAACAAAACAGCCTCTTTCACTTCTATCAGAAGATGGAAAGCCTGGTTCAGAGAAAATCAATATACCTCCCAGCTATTCTTCTGGTTATTATAAACTGGGTCTGGAACATCATGAAGAGTTTATGATCAAAATTGAACCTTTTGGATATAAACCCAGTGAACATGAAGCTGAAAAAGCCTCAAACAGCTACTTGGTTTCAATGGTAACCGCCATAGCAGGAATGCCACTGCCTATCGTCAACTTAATCGCAACTCTATTTTTCTACCTGGCTAACCGAAAAGGAACATTGTTTGTCCGTTGGCACTGCACCCAGGGCCTGTTGTCTCAAATTACCCTCCTGGCTATGAATAGCGTTGGTTTTTGGTGGACAGTTGGGTTGATATTTGGGGAACAACAAATAGACAATAGCTATATTGCTTATATAATAACGATTTTTTTGTTCAACATGGCGGAACTCATTGCTAGTATTTACACCAGTATACAAACCAGAAAAGGGAAACACGTTACCTGGTGGTTCTATGGAAATTTAGCTGACATTTTATGCAAAGGTTGAAATGAAAAATATCATCGTTCAATTTCTGTTGATTGTCGTATTATTTTTCGGAAGCTGGATACTTTTCAGTCAGATTGACTGGATGCGAATACTCAATGTTAAACAACTAAATGAAAAAACAGAAAGAAAACTAGGTGAACTCTATTGGAATTACTTCAAAAATTCACAAGATGAATTAGATGACGATTTAGTTTATCTGCCCGTAGACAGCCTTTTAACCAGCCTTTGTGAAGCAAATGAAATAGACAGAAACAAAATCAAACTCCATATCTTAAAGAACGGAGACGTGAATGCATTTGCCCTTCCGGGAAAACAAATCGTTCTATTTTCAGGGTTGATTACTGAATGTAAAAATGAAGCCGAACTAGCTGGCGTACTGGGACATGAACTAGCTCATATACAGGAAAAGCATGTGATGAAAAAGTTAGTTAAAGAAATCGGGTTATCCGTATTGGTATCTGCGGCTTCTGGGGGAAATGTTGACATGATCCGACAGTCAGCGAAACTTCTTTCCTCAAGTGCTTACGATCGTAGTCTTGAAAAAGAGGCCGACCGAAAAGCGATCGATTATTTGAGCCAAGCTGAACTTCCACTGGAACCCATGGGTGATTTCCTGACCCGTCTGGCAGAAAAAAGTGATGAGATACCTGAAAGCCTGGTCTGGATAAGCACCCATCCCGACACGAGAGAACGAGTGAGCTTTATTGACGAATATGTCAGCTCAAAAGCAAGTGGAGAAAAGACAATATTGAGCAGCTCAACTTGGTGTAAACTCCAAGACTTTTTGCGGTCGGCAGAATAAAACAAAGGAAAGGTATTCTAAAAGACAACCCGAAAAGATTTAGCTTTTCGGGTTGTCTTTTAGAATACTATTTCAATTATTTAAGACTGCTGTATGGGCACCTTTCCCTTCGTATAACTTTCTTGATGCACAGAACCTACTGCTCTTCCTGATGGGTCATTCTGATTCTGAAAAGATTCATCCCAAGCTAAGGCTTCCGGAGTGCTACACGCTACCGACGGAACCGATGGTACTGTCAATGCTGCTGAATCTGACGGGAAATGTTCCGTAAAAATGCTTCTATACAGATACTCTTCTTTGTTTCGTGGCGGATTAATAGGGAACTTACTTGCCGATGCGGCTAATTCAGCGTCAGAAACTTTTAATTCAGCTTGCTCCTTTAACGTGTCAATCCAGCTATAGCCTACACCATCTGAGAATTGCTCTTTTTGCCTCCAGGCAATGCTTTCCGGCAAATATCCTTCAAAAGCTTTGCGAAGGATCCATTTCTCTATTCTTCCATCTTTTATCATCTTACTTTCCGGATTAAGCCTCATGGCAATATCGATAAAATCTTTATCCAGAAACGGCACACGCCCTTCGATTCCCCATGCTGCCAGCGACTTATTAGCTCGCAGACAATCATACAGGTGCAACTTACTCATTTTCCGTACTGTTTCCTCATGAAATCTCTGAGCATCTGGTGCCTTGTGGAAGTATAAGTAACCTCCGAAAAGCTCATCAGACCCTTCTCCAGAAAGAACCATTTTGATACCCATTGACTTAATCACTCTTGCCAACAAATACATCGGCGTAGAGGCACGGATTGTGGTAACATCGTAAGTTTCCAGATGATAGATAACATCACGAACGGCATCAAGCCCTTCCTGGATACTAAAGTTGATTTCGTGATGAATTGTACCAATGTGGTCGGCTGCCTTTTTTGCAGCGATTAAATCAGGTGACCCTTTTAAACCAACAGCAAACGAGTGTAATTGAGGATACCATGCATTTTCCAAGTCATTCGACTCGATACGCTTTGAAGCAAAAAGTTTGGTTACGGCAGCGATAATTGAAGAGTCCAATCCGCCAGATAACAATACACCGTAAGGTACGTCTGACATGAGCTGACGGTGTACGGCGTCTTCCAATCCCTTGCGAAGCTGTTCTATATCGGCATCATTATCTTTGATATTTTCGTAATCTTCCCAATCACGTTTATACCATTGTTGAAAATGTTGCCCGTCTCCGCTATAAATATAATGACCCGGTTTAAAAGTTTCGATCCGTACACATTTTCCTTCTAAAGCTTTTAATTCAGATGCTACATAAAAAGAACCTTCAGCATCCCATCCGATGTATAAAGGAATAATGCCAATATGATCACGAGCTATAAAATATTCATCACGTTCGATATCGTAAATAGCAAAACCGAAAATCCCGTTTAACTCGTCTAAAAAAGTTGGTCCTTTTTCTTGATAAAGAGCTAACAGTATTTCACTATCTGTTTCTGTCTTAAACTGATAATTTGGAAACTGGGTACGAAGAGATTGGTGATTATAAATCTCACCGTTTGCGGCTAATACCAATTTGCCATTAGAACTATATAAAGGTTGATTACCTGATTTTGGATCAACAATTGCCAACCTTTCGTGAGAAATAACTGCTTTCTCATTACTAAAAATGCCCGACCAATCCGGACCTCGATGACGAATTTTCTTTGACATTTTTAGGACGTCTGTTCTTATTTCCTCTGAACGTCCTTTCAGATCAAATGCTCCAATTATACCGCACATATTATTAAATTTAGTTAACCTTAATCGTTACTTTTCTAATTTCGAAACAAATATAGCTCATTATTATTTAAATCATCAAACAATTGACGAGATAAATATTAATTTTTCAATATTTTTACAAAAAAATTGAAAATATGATCAAGAAAAATAACTTACATTTCGATTTTCAATATTATTTTCCGATCAGGTCAAATAAACGGCCGGGTTGGTCTGTGGTAATATATTCGACATTTTGATTAAGAAAAAGCTGCATATCCTCAGCGGAATTTACTGTCCAGACATTGACTGCCAGACCTAACTCATGTGCTTGTTGAATCCATGTTGGATTTTTCTTATAAACATTGTGATTATAATCGAGTCCAAAGAAACCTTCTTTCTTGGCTTGTTCGGGAGTTAGATCACCATTCAAATAAGATACTTTTGCTTTGGGATCGAGTTGCATTAGTTTCTTCCCTGCATCGTAGCTAAAAACGATATATTCAATCATTTTCTCAGCCTTCAATTCTTTAACAAGCTTTACTGATAATTCCGCAGCTAACAGCGTACGCTCTTTACTGACTTTTGAAGTTTTTAATTCGTAAATCAATTTTGTTTTGTTTTTGCCTTTTTGCTTTAAGCCCTCTAAGATGTACTCTTTAGCGGTCGGGATTTTTTCACCGTTCGGATGTTGCTTTTTCAGTAACTCTTCATAAGTAGATTCTTCGATCTCTATTCCATAAAAATCATGATCATGGCACACAACCAATACATCGTCCTTAGTCAGATGGACGTCAAATTCAGATCCAAAGCAGTTAAGCTCAATGGCTTTGTTTAAAGAAGCCAGTGAATTCTGAGGAATCGTATCATCCCATGCGCCTCTATGCGCTATCACTTGATTTTTATTAAATTGAGCAAATACGTGGCTTGAAACAAGTAGTAAACCACAAACGAACGTAGCTAGAGTAGATTTTTTCATTGATATTTTTTTCACTAAATTATAGATTATTGTCGACACTTATATGTTAACTTTTCGTTTCGTGGTTGAGATAGACACTAAATACAGTGTAATAACTGCTAATGGGAAAGAAATAATTGCAGGGTTCTCCAGCTGGTGAATTGCATCTGCTGGACTCAGCCCGTACCTTCCCCACATGGTCGGTGAAGTCAGTATGATTGCCAGTGAAGAAAAGATACCCATGATGATTGACCAAGAAATACCTTTCGCAGTAGTTTTTTTCCAGAATAGGATAAATAAAATTGCCGGTAGATTAGCGGATGCGGCAATCGCAAAGGCCCAACCTACCAAAAAAGACACGTTCATGCCTTTAAAAGCGATTCCTAGTGCAATAGCAAAGATTCCTACTCCAAACGCCGCCAGCTTACCTGCCAAAACTTTCTTTTCGTCACTTAGATTTTTGTTGAAATACCCGTCCATTAAATCATGGGCAATCGCACCGGACGAAGCTACTATCAGTCCAGATACCGTACCTAATACCGTAGCGAACGCAATTGCTGATATCACGGAAAATAAGATCACTCCAAATGCTTTTGCCAATAGAGGTGCAGCCATATTGCTAGATTCGACATCCATCACACCATTAATCGCTGAACCTATTCCTAAGTACAAGGTCAACAAATAGAAGGCACCAATCGCAGCAATCGCTAAGATAGTTGACTTACGAGCATCCCGCGGTGAGTTAACCGTGTAATATCGGATTAATATATGCGGTAAAGCAGCTGTTCCAAGAAACAACGCGATCATCAATGAAACAAAATCCATTTTACTCCACCAAGAAGCATCTTTACCGATCTTATACTTTAACCCGGGAAGCATAAAGTCCTTTCCTGAAGTTTCCTCTTGGTAATATAAAGAAACCTCCTGATTGCCGTCTGAAAACTTAACGTTTAGGAAACGTACAAGTTCGCTGTTTTTAATGATATTCAAAAATTGTATGGGGTTCACGGGACCACTGCTTTCTACCTCTTGTCCGTCTACAACAATTTTGCTAAGATGTCCTACCTGATAAAAGTTTCCGTTCTCTTTCGGCTCTCCATTATATAACTGCGTACCGTTCTCATCCACGGTGATCGATAATGCTTCTGTTAAAACAGGTTTATCATTTTTTTCGGTGAGCATAAACCACCGTTCAATTCCATCTTTCTCGAGATTGACAAACTCTTTACCTTGGACATTTTGTTGTGAAAGAACGTTCCAGTCCGCCACCGAGCTAACCTGATCTCCATTCATAACTGGCGTTAATTCAACAAATTCATGATAAGGCTGATTCTCATGATCAGGGTTAAGCGTGAATCCGTTCTTCATAATATAAAACGCCAAAATTCCTGAAAGAAGTATTAGTAGCCCTCCCTTTAAGAACTGCACATAAGTCGTCGAGGTCATTCCAGCCGTTGCTACAATAAGAATGACAATAATACCGACGATCAACACTCCTACCCAATGCGGGAATCCCAGTAAAGGAGTTACCAAATCCCCTGCCCCAACCATTTGTGGAATTAAATAGAATATGGAAACTATCAACGTGCTAATCGAAGCCGTTAACGTTACCAATCTTGATTTAAAAGTAGAATTAAGTGCGTCTGAGAAAGTATATTTCCCGAGTTTTTTAAACGGCTCTGCTACTAAAAATAGAGCAACCATCCAGCCAGCTAAAAAGCCAATAGCGTATAAAAACCCATCATAACCAGAGGTAGCGATCATCCCACAGATGCCTAAAAAGGAAGCGGCTGATAAATAATCTCCCGCAAATGCAATTCCGTTAACCGACCAATGGATTTGACCGCCCGCCGCGTAATAGGAAGATGCTGACTTGGTTTTTCTCCCAAAGTAAAATGATAAACCTAGTACGAGGCCAACAAAAATGACGAAAAAGATAATGGCGGTGTAAGACACATCGTAAATCATACCTTTTCTCCCCTTTCTGCAATTTCTCTTTCACTCTGATCTTCATACCGTGAACAATAGTAATTATAGAGAACTCCGAGCAACACAGCGAAAACAATTAGTGATATGCCGTAAAGGGTCGCAAGGTTCAACCCCCATAGAGTTTCAACAGCAAGCAATTCATAATTTACGACTCCGATAATTACGAAGCCTCCATATAAAAAGAAATAAATAAAGAAAAATAAGATTCCGAGACGCGACTTCTTCTTCGAGGCGTAATCTTCGTTAACAGCTGAACTTGGCTTATGCAACATATTTTAGGCTTTAAATGATAAAAAAGGTTTAGATATTAAATATCATAATTTTTTTTAAAAATTAGTTATTATTTGATATTTATCTAAATCCTTTTTATCAAAAGCTTAGGTATCTTGCTAAGAATGTAAATGTTAGTCTTCCGAAACTACTTCGTTTTCTTCAATTAATTCAATAGGTTTATATCCCCCTTTAAAAAACTTAAAATAAAGGATAAACAAAACGTAGCATACCAACATGATTGTCGGAAGAATAGAGACTGTTCTTAAAGCATCTTTTTTTGCTTCATTTTGAACCTGTGAAATAACATCGACGGTCTGTGAATCTGCATCAAGCAGTTTATCTCCATCTAATGCCAGGTACTCGCCGAATATACTGGTTTTATGTTCGGTTATGAAAGTCTCGTGATAAGAGGTCTGGTTGTTCTGATCATACATTGCAAGGTTCTGATCCAGCTGTTTATCTTGTATTGTACCCAAGAAAACAGCACCGATAACGCCCACTCCTACCTGTCCCACAGCACCCGTAAAGTTTAGAGCTAAGGCTCCACCTTTTGGAAACTGTTCTGAGACGACACCTAACATTGTGCCCCAAAAAAACGTTTTCCCCAAAGCGTAAATGGTAGCTGCTATGATAATTACGAAGCCAACCGAATAAGATAAAAACTGTAGTCCAACGGCCGCTATCAAAGCACTAAAAGCCAAGAGGCCTAAAGGCGAAAACCTCTCTACAATCGGTCCGGCATAGAAACGTAAAACAGCCATAATAATGGAAGTGTATACCAGAACCCAACCTCCTTGCAGACCAATTTTAGCCATTTCAGGTGTCATTAAATCGGTGATCCAGCTGTCGGTACCCAGCTCTGTTGTTGCCAATGGGATCATGAGCAGGAGTAACATAATAAAAAGCGGCCGACCAAGTGAACGTACGAAGTAACCGAAAACCGCAACAATCAACAGCGTAATAATGACGCTTATTAAATAAGACCAGCCAAATAACGTTCCTAACTGGAACACACAGAGAGCCACAATAATCAAAATACCCAGGATACCAACTTCCTTTAACATCTCCAGATACGTAACTCCCGCCTGTACGCGTTCGTTAACGGGAAAGTGGCGCTTAGCAATCAATAGACCATACGTTATCGTAGGCAACATAATTACCCCGATGATAATATGCCAATTAAACCCGAAATGCAACATCCCTATCCCCATCACACCTGCGATAGCGATTCCGACCGGCCAACCGGCATGTAGAATATTTAACCATTTCGTCTTTTCTTTTGGATACATCGTGGCTACAACCGGATTTACGACAGCTTCCGCGGCACCATTACCGAGAGCAAAAAGAAAAGTCCCAATATAAAGCATCCAATAGCCGTCTGCTAGCACAGTAAGAATAACGGAAAGCGTGTGACAAAGAAAAGCAAAGACCATTGATTTTTTGTAACCGATGCGGTCAATGATTAAACTAAAAATCACAATACTGATACCAAATGGCCAAAAGCTGACACCAAAAATTTCACCTTGTTGAGTCTTGCTGAGATCAAATTGCACACCCCAAGAAGGCATTAAAAAAGACCTGAAAACAAAACCAAAAGCAGAAGCCACGAGCACGATGAAACAGCCCCAAAAGAGCATTTTACGTGAACGATCGTCAATCGCCGTCTCCGACGAATCGCCTGTTCCTACGTTCATAATTTAAATTAATAAGTTAAATGGATAGTTTAATAGTTTCAGGATAAAAACATCTTTTTATAAAAAGAAAGACCTTCACTCGCCAGCTCATCAGCACTATTGGCAAGAGGCCGCCAAATACTAGCGGCCCTCGCCAATTCTTTAGAGGGTGCTCCGAACGTTTCTATAACGATCGAACCGGTATATTGAATATCGTCAAGTGCATCTTTAATACCCTGCCAATCGAGGTTACCCGTACCGGGTGTTCCACGATCAGATTCATTACCTTGGACATGACATAAGTCTTTGCCTATCTTTCGGATGGTATCGGGGATACTCTTTTCTTCGATATTACAGTGAAACGTATCGAGTAAGATTTTGAGGTAAGGACTGTCTATCTCGCGAATGAGAGAGAGAGCCTGGTCGCCCGTATTAATCATATCGGTCTCGAAACGGTTGAGCGGTTCAAGCCCCAAAACAACATTGTGTTGCTCAGCAAACTTTGCAGCTTCAAATAGGTTCTCAATACACCATTCTCGTTCTTTCTTCTTTTGTTCTTCAGAAATCAAGCGGGTTTTCCCAACGGCAGAATAAATTGGCCCGCCAAAAACAGGGCTCTCCATCTCATTGGCTATCTGGACACAATCTTTTATGTACTTCAAGCCAATCTCTCTAAACTCCGGATTATCACTTGCTATGTCCCGCTCGGCACCAAATGCTCCACTTATTGTAATGCCCAATCCGACTTCGTCAGCAAGCTTTTTTAACTTAGGCCAATCAATTATATCTTTATCCTCAACTGCGATTTCAATGCTATCATAACCCATATCTTTTACTTTATGGATTAAATCAAACGACGCTGTGTTAAAAGGAGAAACCCACACGAAGGTACTTACCCCAAATTTCATAGTTGTTTTTTAAATATTAAAAATTAGTTTATAGCTCAAAGTCTGGAATCTCTACGCGAACTCCGCCCTTCATCGCAGATTCATGTGCACAAATACCAGCACAGGTATAATTTGCGGCGACGTCTGCGTCGACTGCGGAATTTCGACCTTCTACAATCGCAGCAACAAACTCTTGTACTAAGTGTGGATGCGAGCCACCATGCCCCGCACCTTGCAGAAATGACACGTGATTCGGGTCGTCTATTTTTTCTCTCTTGGTAAAATGTTTAATTGGTTCGATCAAAAGTTCATCCGTATCAGGCACATCTATTCGTTCAGCGTTTTCTCCGCCATCGAAAATTACATGTTGCTCGTCTTGCAACTGCTCCCACTCGAAAGACATTTTATCTCCGTAAACGTCGTAGCTCTCACGATATTGACGTACGACATCAAAAAGTGACCGAGTTGCTTCCGCTACTACATCAGAATTTTTCAATTTAAATGTAGCTGTTTCGACAGCATAGGGAGCGTTATAGCGTTTAGCCAAGTCCTCGCTTAACCGCCCTGATCCGTGACATACTACAGATTCCGCTTTGGTATTGTTAATTCTTAAAAGTGGAGAAATAGCATGTGTTCCATTTAACATCGGAGGAAATCCTTTCCAGTATTCAGCCCAGCCTTCCATACTCATGTCTTGGATATGGGATCCTCGAACAAATTGAATCCTTCCTAACTGCCCTGTTTCAGCTAGTTTTAAACCATATAAAAACTCACGAGTGTACAAAGCCGTTTCCATCATCATGTACACTTTATTTGCTTTTCTTTTTGCCTCTACAATCGCTTTGCAGTCCTCAACAGTCATCGCCATTGGTATCGTACAAGCTGTATGTTTATTTGCATTCAGTGAAGCAAGTGTCATTCTCGCATGTTCGGGAACTGGGGTTACGATGTGTATGGCATCTACATCGTCTCTTTTCGTAACATCATCGAAATTGGTGAAACATAAATCCTCATCAAGATTGAATTTGTTCTTCAACTCGGTTAAGGTGTCCTCATTTCTTGTACAAATTCCAACTGCCTTGATATTTGGATGCGACTGATAGATAGCGATGAATTCTTTACCGAAACCCATTCCAACAATAACAACCGTGATTTTTTTCTCTTCCATAATTTTTCTTCTTTTAAAGTTTTAGTTTTATGATTATTTACTTGCTGCCCATTTTACAGCATTTCTTACTAGTTTTTTATAGTTTTCTATATTATGAGCTTCCCCGTCATGACCTAAAGCTATACCGACAATTCTTGTATCGGGATTCTTAACAACAAAAACCGAAGGGAAAGATTTTCCTGTTTCTTTGTTATTCGCGGTGGCAAGAACATCCAGTCCCGGTCCAGCCTGGTCGACCTCTTGATAGTATAGCTCATCCTTTAGCTCGAAGCTCTTATCTACCCCCTTTACTACAGGATGTTTTTTAACGATGTTGACTGTAAAAGCACCATAAGGGTCGTGACCTCGAGAACCACCGCTTACTAATTCTTTGTTATACTCTGGCCAGTCTGACCAGTTATACCACAATGCTGCATGAGCCAAAACCAAACCTTTTCCAGCTTTTGTAAACTCGAAAATAGCTTGCCGAGTAGCCTGGTCTTTAATAGGTTGGTTATTCGACAGGAATAGAACATCAATATTGGGCAAATGATCCATGATTTGGGTAACATCATCGGTATATATTACCTGTGCAAAACCATTTTTTTCCAATGTTATTACGTCAGCACCTCTATACCAAGTATCGAAGTCATGCGACTCGCCCCCGCCTACCATCAAAACGCGAATTGGTTCTTTGGCATGTGCTTTTGCGATATTATACGTCAATGTAACCGAAACAAGCAGCAGTATGCTTGTTAATAGAGTTTTGTGAATTAAATACTTTTTCATATGTTTTTATTTAGTTACTCGGATTATTCCGTTCATCCCTCGCCAGTGACCAGGGAAAGTACAGACAAATGGATAGTCCCCAGGTGTACTAGGTACAGTAAACTCGATCGTATCAGACTCACCAGTTGATAATAATTTTGTTGAAAATAGCACTTCTGGAATTTTGGGTACATACTGCAAGTCTGCGGCGTTCGGGTTACGTAACATTGCATCAGCAGCAGCACCAACCTTTTGAAGGGATCCAGGTTTAATAATCAATAAGTTATGCAACATACCATCTGGATTTACAAATCGTAATGAAACTCTAGTACCAGCCTTTAAAGTAATCAATTTTTTATCGTACTGCATAATATCTTTCACAACACCGATCGTCACCCTCATTACTTTTGGCTTTTCCTGTTCAGGCGCAGGCTTTTTCTTCACCTCAGTCTTCACTTCTTTTGGTTTCTCTTCAGGAAACTCTTTATCTAATGCTGTTTTAATTCTTTCTGAGAATGAACTTTTAGATGTTGAAGCATCCGCATTAAACGCCTCTCTAAACCCTTCACGATGAACCACAGACGCTGAATAAAGCGCTTGTGACAACCATTTGTCATCTTCATTTTCGTTATTTAGACTGGCTTTGTAAATAAGCTCACCAACTTGCTTAAATTCAGGCAATAATGCAAGCTCAACAAATGCGGCTAGACGGGTATTTAAGTTAGCATCTGTCAATAGCCCGTGCTCTTGAATAGCCATGACCCCATGATGAGTTTTCGGAAGTACCTGTAGGGCAGCTTTTCTAACTCCTGCAGCCGGATGATCTAAAGCCTTTTCTACCACTGCAAGCGCTTCTTGATTTGAGCCATCGAGTGCTCCCAATCCGTGCAATGTCCATAAAGCATGCACAGCAGGACCGTTTAAACCAATTTCATCAACTGACTGGTTGTTGATGATCTCATAAAGTCTGGGAACTGCATCCTGGTTTTGAGACTCAACCAATAAACGCTGAGCTGTCATTCTCCAAAATAGATTATCATTCTCTAGAGCGTTAAGCAGACCATCAAGACTATCTTTTGAAAGTGTTAATGGATTCTTTTCTTCTGCGTTTTTATATACTATACGATAGATTCTGCCGTGATTTGTATCGCGCAGCGGGCTTGAAAATGCATTTCCAGGTCCATGAGGTTGCTCTTTAAAAGGCAATACAAATTCAGAAGGTGCTTGTTCTGGCACAAAAACGTTGTGCTGAATAATAAAATTATACCAGTCCGCAACCCAAACAGCCCCATCCGGCCCTACGGAAGCCTGTACCGGACCAAACCATTCGTCAGAACTGGCCACAAGATTCCAACCATCCTTTTCAACAAAACCAGCTCCGTCTGGTTCAACAATTGAGTTGTGCACTAAACGCACGGTAGGTTCCGTGACAAATGCTACTTTATTCCAATATTCTTTTGGAAAGTCCCTAGCGGTATAAAATTGATAACCGGCAGCTGAAGTAAAGCCACCTACTACATCAACTTGTCGTAAGTTCGGTGTTAACGGGTGAAGGTCATAATGCCCATCAATTTTTTGAACTGCTGATATTCTCGGATAATCGTCATGCTCCGGGAGTTTATATTTCAAAAGTTTATCTGGCATCGAATAAAATGCGCTGTGCGTATTATTTGCTGTTGAGATAAACACATTATTATCTTCAGTAAAACCTAAGCCCCATGTATTGTTACTGGTTGGTGCTAAATATTCAAAGTTTTTGCCATCTGGTGCGAAGTGATATACTCCTTGAGAAAACTTAGCCTTTTTACCATTAAGTTCCCCGTCAAAACCAGCATAACCCGTTACGCCCCATATTTTATTGTCAAAACCATACTGTAAATTAGATGGTCCGGCATGCGTATCATTTTTATTCCAGCCGGTCATAATGACTTCTCGAAGATCAGCGACATCATCTCCATCTGTATCTTTTAAGAAAACAAAACCAGGAGCCTCCGAAACAATAACACCCCCGTTTACAAAGACAATACTAGTTGGGATGTTTAAATCGTCAGCAAATACCGTAAACTTATCTGCTTTGCCGTCTCCATCAGTATCCTCACAAATTTTAATACGGTCGTTAGCCAGCCCATCAGTCTCAACAAACGTATTCGGATAATCTACCGACTCAACAATCCACAACCGTCCGCGTTCATCCCATGCCATTGCAATTGGATTAATAATGTCCGGTTCGGAAGCAAATAGTTCGATATCAAAGTCAGTTAAAACCTGAGTCAGTTTGTTAGACTCGGAAGGTTCCAGAGCCTCTTGGATTTTTGGAACAAGATGACGCGCTGTATAATCAGAAATGGTGTCACTATTATAGATATCGACATTCGGTATGTCCAGTGCTTTCATATCAGCGACCGCCTGATCACCCACAGCCCAAAGTACACCGTTCCTTACAAGATTTAAAAATCCGATATTTTTCCATGTTCTTTCATCATGCCCATATGCAGTATAAAACACCCTACCTTCTCCCTGATTACGCACCCAAGTGTAAGGTTCGTTATGATCCCCTTCGATACGTTCCATCAAGACAGTCTTATCGGGATTAAGCGCTTGATGAACATAAGTTTCATCCCAGGTTTCGAATTCATTTATCCCCTGCATAACAGCATGGGTAGAATCAACGATCGTTCCCTTAAATATACCTTCACCATGAGAAGCAAATTGTCCGCCAACAGCTTGTATATACCATTCGGAATTCTTGAAACAGCCCGTTGCTGAATGGAGTGGGATAAGTCCCTTTCCACCTTCAACAAAGTCTTTTAGAGCTGCTTCCTGACTAGGTGAAATAGTATCATGATTAGCATAAATAATCAGGCCATCAAATTTCTTCAGATTATCTTTATTTAAATCTGCCAAATCATCTGTATACGTCATGTTAATGCCGCTCTGGAATAGTTTAATTGCCAACCAGGGTGCATATCGATAAGAATCATGATGTGTGCTTTTGTGCCCTAAAAAAAGCACTTCAATTCTTTTCGGGTTGACTGGTGCTTCCTGTGCAGTCGATGCCGCTTGTTGTGAAACAATTTTAGGGGCGCAAGCTGCTACCGCTAAAATAATACAGCCTAACAAGACTGACAAGATACGCTTCCGCTTCTTTCTCTTTTTGGTTACTGGGAGTTTATACATGAATTTCTATTAATTTATTGGGTTGCTAATCGTTTATTCACAGTTGTATCTTTTCTATATGAGAAAAGATCATATCTTCCACTCCTGCTATCTTCACACCAATACGTGCAAAAACATAATTATATCGATATTGGTTAAATCGTTTTAGCTATTGAATAATCGATATTATTGTTTTTTTCGTTTCATATTTTAGTACAAAAATTTAACATGAGTTGTGTGCAATGTAATCGATTACGTCATCTTTAACAAAAAATGAAATATTTAAGCCCATGATAGTCTTTTTATCAACTATTCTTAGGGGCTAAGTGTTTCACTGATTAATGTAATCGATTACACAATATCGTATAACAACGATATTTATTTAGCTTTATAGTAAAACTAAGATATGATAAAAAACGGGAATTATACAAATATTTTTTTTTATTGTATAACTCCCGTTTTTTAAAGAGCTGAGGCACTGTCCTTATCTAAGAACAGAATAGCATCGGAATGAGTTCTTAATATGGTAGAAGGATATCGGGGACTGATCTCCTCCTTCAAAGTATGGCGTACGGCTTTTGCTTTATTTTTTCCTGGTACAATACAATAAATATAGTTAGCATTTGTAAGTGCCGGGATCGTGAGTGTCAATGCATGTGTAGGAACATCTTCTATAGAGTCAAAACAACCATCATTCACCTGCTGCTGTCTACTTTCACTATCAAGGTCTACAATCTTCACCAAACGGGAATCATCAAAATCAGCGACATGGGGATCGTTAAAGGCGATATGATTGTTCTCTCCTATACCCATACATACAATATCGACTGGATTATCCATTAATAACTGACTATAACGTTTGCATTCTCCGTCAGGGCTATCGGCATTTCCATCGATATAGTGAACTTTATGAAACGGCAATTTGTTGAATAGCTTTTTCCGCAAAAAGTTAGCAAATGTTTGCGGATGATCGGACTTCAAACCAATATATTCATCCATGTGGAAAGCAACTACACGAGACCAATCAACATCTTTCGCATTCTCTAAACCTATTAAGAATTCATTTTGTGATGGTGCAGATGCAAATATCATATTTACATACTCCTTCTCTTTTAAGAGGTCCTTAATAGTAGTTGCTACAGCTTCCGCGGCATCGGTGCCCATTTCCTCTCTTGTAGCAAACTCTCTCACTTGCAAATTACCTTGAAAAGTTTTGTTTATCATATCAATTTACCTTTAAAAATGCATTAGTTTATATGCCGGATACAACACACAATCTGTGTACGTACCCGATATTTGAAACAATATATTTTGGATTTATTACTCGTTAATCTAGTTTTTATAAAATTGACAATTTTCTTTGGTTATTATATCAATTGGCATAAAGTATTCCTTTTCCATATCAACCTCAAACACCAGTTTCTGATAAAGTGTCCTCACTCCCCTATAAGCTTGTTCTTGCGGTTTCTCACATATTAGAAAGTCAATCACTCCGTCTTTTAAAAACTGTATGTTCTCTGTCAAAAAATCGTATCCTATCAAAATAACATCTGCGTTATTAACAGATGCCAAATACTTAGCAACCTTAGAAACACGGGAATTAGTAACAAAAATAAGCTTGATATCCGGATGGTCTCTAAATATTTCAATCATGCTCTTTTGAACTGAAAGATAGTCTGTCTTCGTTATATTTAATTGAACAGCTTCCTTTATGTTATTATCTTTGAGATAAGTCTTAAAACCCTCTTCCTTACGTAGAATGTGGTGGTCTGCTTGAATATCTTTGGAAATATTGACTAAAAGAATCTTGTCTTGTCTATCTATCAAGTAGTCCACCAAATGTGCTGCTGAATAACCACTATGATATAAATGGGGGCCAAAGTAACATAAACTTTTTTGGCTTGGGATGTCTGAATTAATAAATACGAAAGGAATTTTTCTCTCTTGACAAGCATTCGTAAAATTTATTGTTTCATCGATGAACGCCGGTGCTAACAGAACACCGTCGACTTTGTCATCAAGTATTACTTGCGCTTGCTTAACAAATGAATCTCGGTCGTTCATATCATAAAACAACTTCGTTATCTTAACATTGTAGGGTTTAATTTCTTTCTCGGCTTGGTTAATCCCTTCTAAAGGCACGCTCCAGTAATCAGTTTCTTCAGATACTTCAGGTATTAATGTTACGAGATTTAGCGTTTTACCCGACGCCAATCGTCGTGCGAGAAGATTAGGTTGATAATTAAGGTCCTTTATAATTGCTTGGATCTTGGCTTTCGTACGCTCGGATACCCCAGAGCGATTATGTAAAACCCGATCTACAGTCGCAATTGAGACACCGGCTCTTCTTGCTATCTCTTTTACCCCTACTAATTGTTTTTCTTTTTTACTCATTTAACGTGAATAACTGGTTATAAGCCTAATAACTGACAAAGATAGAATAAAACACTGTTTATTATTAGAATATTCTAACGAAGCTCTTCAGATTATAAATTTTTATAAACTATATTTCCGTTTACCATCGTCATAAATATATTGATTTTCTCATCAAATACAACGATATCAGCGTCTTTTCCTACCATTAGCGATCCCTTATTGGAATCAACACCAACTATTCGGGCAGGAGTTATTGACATCATTTTAACGGCCTCGACTAATGGAACATCAGCTAATTCGATCATGTTTCTAACTAATCTATCTGCTGTAGCTACACTTCCCGCGAAAGCTGTACGATCAGGTAGCTTTGCGACTCCTTCTTCTATAATCACTTTCAAACCAGAATCTTTATTTCCTAAAATACTTTCGCCTGGCGGCATACCCGCCCCCCTCATGGCGTCTGTGATTAAAGCGATACGATCCGGTCCTTTAATTTTATAGATCAATCTAAGAAAAGGAGCAGGCAAGTGTATACCATCGGCGATAACCTCAACATCCATGCTATCTATTATAAATGCACTTTCAATAACACCTGCATAGCGGTGCGCATTACGGCGTGTTACGCCTGACATACCTGAATAAAGATGCGTGGCTAAAGAATAACCGCATTCTACTGCGTCTACTACTTCCTCATAAACCGCATCGGTATGAGCAATCGCAGCTAAAATTCCGTTCTCTCGAAGATACCTCCCAAATTCAAGTGACCCTGGCAATTCTGGGGCCGCACTCCAACGACTAATGCAGCTAGATTTAGAGATAACCTCTTCGTATTCTTTAGGATCCGGATTTCGAATATATCTAGGGTCTTGCGCACCGCGTTGGTTCATAGCAAAGTACGGCCCCTCCAAATGCATTCCTAAAAATTGACTTCCTTTAGAATTTATTCTATTTGCTTCCTCATACAAGGACAATGTGTTTAGAAGGTTCTCCTTTTCACTCGTAAGCGTTGTAGGCACCATAGCCGTCGTTCCATATTTTGCATGAGTTTCAGCAATAGCTAGAAAAGCGTCAACGCTCCCATCCATAAAATCGTGATTTCCTCCCCCATGGATGTGGATATCTAGAAAACCTGGCGAAATATATTTCCCTTCTACATCAATTACCTGAGCGTCCGGGCACTCAATATCTCCAGCGCCTATTTCTGATATTTTATTATCAACAATAAGAACTGTCGCATCCGAAATAATTCGTTGCGTCGTAATGACACGCCCGTTAGTCAGTTTTATTTTCGACATGATAATCCGATTTAAATCAGGGGACTACACTTTCGGCTCCCATCCTGACTCGTATTCGCGACTCCAGTATTTCATTGCTTCAGAATTGTTCAAAATATGTCCGTTCGACGGATCAATATCCAAAGTGGAACCTGTTCGCTGTGCAATATTCCCTAATTGAACCAATAAAGTACTCTGGTGCCCACTAACGATATCAGAATTCAATTTCTCTCCGTTTTTAATCGCAGAAAAGAAATTTTGAATATGGTATGCGTCCAATGCCTGAGATGGATTCATCACATCGCCTTCAACAAACTTCGTGTCATTTTTAACTTCCTTGACAAGCTTGTTTTTCAAGTCATATATTTTATATTCATTGCCGCCATTAATCTGTAGCGAACCTTTCTCTCCATAAAATACAACACCTACCGAAGATCCATCTGTTGAGCGTCCATTACAACTGCGTCCTTCCCAAGTGATGGTTCCCTTATCGCCAAACTCCAACCCGATTACTTGTGTGTCTGGAGTTTCCCAATCATCCTGGTAACGATATCTTCCACCGACCGAAGTTACCTTTGTCGGATAATCAACATTTAGTCCCCAACGAGCTAAATCGACAAAGTGAGTACCATTATTCAGTGCTTCCCCTGTTCCCCAATGCCAAAACCAATGCCAGTTATAATGTATAAGATTATCTTGAAACTCACGACGTGGTGCGGGACCTTGCCATAGTTCATAATCCAACCAAGAAGGCACGGCAGTCTTTTTACCAACGCCAATAGAGGCTCGATTATTAGCATACCAAGTTCGCGCCATGTACGCTTTACCGATCGCTCCATCATGAACTTCTTTAATCGCCTTCACCACATTAGGCCAAGAACGGCGTTGGTTACCCATTTGGATAACGTTGTTATATCTTTCTACCGCCTTCATCAATAATTCGCCCTCATTTGGATTATGACTACAAGGCTTTTCTAAATATACATGTTTCCCTGCTTGCGAAGCAATGATAGCAGCTGGCGCATGCCAGTGATCCGGAGCAGCAACAACCAAAGCATCTAAGTTTTTATCTTCCAGCGCTTTTCTAAAGTCAGGCGCCGACTTTGGCTTTTTCCCTTGATTCTTGGTGACCACATCTATACACTTATCAGTAGCACGTGTATCTACATCCGATATATATAATACTTCGCAATTTTTCTGAAGAGAAAAATTCGTTGCTAGTGCACGCCCCCTGGCATTAACACCCATAAAAGCGGTCGTAACGCGATCATTCGCTCCAATAATATTTGCATAGCTCTTTGCGTTAAACCCCGGCAGAACGCCACCAACAGATGCTGCTGCGGTTCCGATTGCTGCCTTCTTTAAAAATTCTCTACGGTTATCTTTCATAATATTCTAAATTGATTATTTTGATGCTTTTTTAAACACTGATTCTAAATTAACAGATGAGCCTTTTTTCTTTTTACTTACATCTGCAGCTTCGGCAAAGGCAACGATCTCTAAGGTCTCCTGTTTATTAATCGGTGATACTCCGGTCTCGAAAAAGTTCACAATCTGTTGCAATAAAGGATTGTATCCGCCAAAGGGGCCCAATACACTAATTCCTTTTTCACCGTAGACAGTCCCACCGTAACTGCTCTTGCCAGAGCGTGTACCCCTAAATGTGCCAACTCTTCCATCCTCCCATATACCAACGACAACATCGGTATCTTCTGTATGCGTGCGGGTCACCGATTTACATCCCGGTCCCATTACGGTAAACAAAATTTCTATGCCATGAATCCCGTACCAAAGTAAATCAGGGTGTGTTTTTTCAAGCGCTGCCGGACTAAAAGCATCTGCCCCTAAAACCTTACCTACCTTGCCCTTAACGATCTCCTGAGCTGACTCCATATATCGAAGCGAAGAAGAGGAAAAAACAGGTACGTTAAATTCTTCCGCTTTATTAAAAATTTCAATCGTATCGCTCAATGAAGCAGCGATTGGTTTATCAATAAATACACGCTTTCCAGCTTTAAATACAGGTAAAGCCTGTTCCAAATGTACACGACCGTCGTTACTTTCCAACAAAACAACATCAACTTTAGAAAGAAGGTCGTCTATTGAATTTACGATCTCAACACCATATTGCTTAATATCCTTTATATATCCGTCCACTCTTGATACAGCAGACTCAATATCCTTACTTCCTTGCGGATACGCCGCAACTACCTTGTAGCCTTTGTATACCGGATCTGCATCTTTTGCATTTAAAGTTTTCGTGAATGCGATACTATGCGAAGTATCTAAACCAATTATTCCTACTCGCTTTCCGCTAGTTTGACTTGCGAAAAGATTAGAGTAATTCCCCATAACACTTAACCCCAATCCAGTTATAGCGGAGGCTTTAATAAAATTACGACGGTTGTATTTATTATTCATAGATTTAGTTATTTAGGCTAACAAATATTTACATATTATATATGTCTCGTGGCATGTGTGATCTCGTGTACGTTCCCGAATTTAACTTATTTATTTATAAATAAAAAAATTATTTCCCTTTTAACTTAATTTTTTGTTGAATCTCTCTAATTTTTCCATACTCAGCATAAGAAACCTAGGGTGATGGTAGTTTTCAATCCTCGACCCCTCTTCAACAAAAGTCATTTTTCTATCGCCTCCTATGTTCCAAAGCGAAAACCCATATTTCGACAACGGGAATGTTTCAATAACATAATGATACATTTTATCAAACCAGCCGACTGCCCAGCTGTCATGGGGATCATTTTCTATGATTGTTAACAAACCAATTAGCACCTCATGTTGAGCCCATAAAACTTTGTCAGTTAACCACTTATTTTCGTTAACATTATCCAAACAATGAAACACGCCTCCATATACATCGTCCCATGCGACTTCCACATGGAATTTAAACCTGCTAACAGATTTACTGAAAAGCGCTTTATCTTTACGTCGTAACGCTTCATCCATTAACATCCAGAGAGACTCCATAGCATGTCCAATATAAACAAATTGTGACATTTCGGAGCTCATGAACGAGTAATCATAATCCAACAACTCGACCATCAAATTAAATTCAGGATTGAAATGTTGTTCACAGAGAGCAGTGATACATATTGACGAAACCTTTTCTATCTCGGGATCTGCCTTCAGTCTTAATAGACTAGTTGATAATCTCAACATAATCATTGAGTGCCCTAATATGCGAGGGGCGTGAGTTACCACTGGGTCTGGTGAGTACTGCAACTGATATTGATAATCGGGTTGCTCATACAACGCAGCACATTGAAGTAAAATATTTTTTGCCAGATACCAGTAAGATTCATCATTCGCAGCAAGTGAATATTCCGCCAAACCCTCCGCAACAAATAAATTACCGTAAATATCCGGCTCATTTGATTTTAAATCGTTTCCAGACCGATCGTATTCCCATGGCCACAATTCAGAAGCCGGATCTTTTACCTTTAAAGATAAATCAAGGGTCTTTTTAGCTATTTCTAGATATACGGATTTGTTTTCAATATTGTTATACAGATAAGAATAAACCCAAATACCCCGACCATCATACCAGGTACGTTTATTAGTATTTAGATTATGTCCTCTACGATCTGTATTACACAGAAAGCCCCCATATTCATGATCGACTACAAACTTATCCATAAATGGAAGAAAGTCATCGAATAAGTATCGCTGAAACTCTGAAAAAAGAGTCTGTATCGGACGATTAGCAAGCAACATAAAAAAACCTAATTAATCATCGTTAAGAGCTTTCAGCATGTTCTCCACCTCTGGTTTCGTCTTCGTACGGTTCAACAAAGAATACCCAATGTATATTACTAGTGAACTTAATATTGGTCCTGACATTTCAATAGATAAAGGAACATCATTGACAACTTTTAGTATAGCGAAAGCTGCAAGACCTCCAAAAATGGAAAGTATAGCGGCAACACTGTTACTCCGCTTAAACACTGGCAGTAACCCCAATATCATCGGAATAGCGATTGGTCCTAATAAAGCGGCAAACCAGGTAACCATCAAGCCAATTACACCCCCAAATCGATCAGAATTAAACGCGATAATAATGGTCAATAAGATAAAACTGAACGTGGTTATTCTGGCTATATTGAGCATAGTTTTCGAACTCAGCACTTTCACTTTCTTCACAATAACAGGTAAAATATCCCGCGTTATTACAGACGATATAGTATTCGCATCAGACGCGGTCATCGACAAGGTGTTTGAAAACAACGAAGCAACTAATAAGCCCAAAAGCCCCGGAGGCAAGAACTTCATCGCCATTAGTGAATATGACTGTTCAGGATTCGCTAAATCAGGTAAAAAAATTGGAGCGGCAAACATTGGGAATAGCAAAATCAAAGGCCAAGCTAAATATAGAAAAGCAGAAAACATTGCTGCTTTCTTGGCTTCCTTACCAGATTGAGAAGAAATAAACCTCGTAGCAAGATTCCAGGTACCACCACTATAGCTAAAAAAATTGATTACCAGCATCGCCATAGCGAAGGTTACTGTATAAGGTGAATTAAATGCCTGTGAATTGGCTTCAGGGAGGCGATCCCACATTGTAAAGACTCCTCCAAGACCATCTCCTAACTGAACTAATATCATCACGAACATAACTAAACCCGAAGCAACTTGTATGACAAAAGAAGCGAGGTCATTCAGAACATCAGCCCATAATCCACCTAGTGTCACGTAGAACAAAGTAACTACTCCAGATATGATAATACCCGTTACAATCGGAATACCCATAAACGCATTCAACAAGATACCCACAGCGGCCCATTTAGCGCCTACATCAAAGAGCTTAACAATCACACCGCACCAAGCCATAAGTTGTTGGGCAGGAATATTATAACGAGTAGCTAAATACTCTGTAGGCGACTGAATTCCAGTCTTTGTACGCAGACGGGCCCATCGCGGTGCTATGAAAAATATTGTTCCCACCATTGCAATCGATATGGTGAAAGCCCACCACACATACATCGTAAACCCATGCGTATAAGCAATTGAAGCATATGCAACAAAAACAGCGCCGCTATAGCCTGATACGTGATGTGAAATTCCCGATAGCCACCACGGCAATTTACCACCAGCAGTAAAAAAGTCAGCAGAGTTCTTTACCTTGGTGTAACTGTAAATTCCGATTACTATTAGAAGGACAAAAAAGCCTACGATAACCAGATAATCAATTGTTTGCATGTTTCAATTAGTTAAGTATAATTTAATGGTTTATGCGAAGCACCGTGAGGTACGTACCCGAAAGGTAAGAGTTTATTTCAAAATAAAAAAAAATTACTGCTTTTTTTCTGTTTCAAGTTTCACATTACTTCCCCTAAGCTCGAAAACACCAGTCTGCATTCTGAGTATTTTCAACGATAGACTTCAATTTCTTTTTCCGTTATCTCCGCCCCCTTATTTCCCCATTGACTGTTAATATATGTCAATACTTTAGATAAGTCACTATTACTTAGAAACTTAAAAGATGGCATTTCTACGTCGGCTCCTTTATACCCATTTAGAACTAACGGGATCAACTCTTCATGTTTAGTTATAACCGAAGACCCTGCTAAAGGAGGAAACACTTCAGGGACTCCCTTTCCATTTAGTTTATGACAAGCCAAACAGTATTTTTGATACAAAACTTCCCCGGTCATCTCAATATTGGAATTTTCTACTTCTGTCTTGGCATACAATACATTTTCTCCAACGGAATCGACCTTAGCAATTCTCAAAATCCGATCATCTTTTGCGTCAGGTTCTGTCATTGGGTTCCAGTCACGATTACTGGTCGAAATATATAACTCCCCAGATGGCGATATGCAAAGATCTCTGATCCGTCCGTACTCTTTCTCCAAAAATATTTTTTCATCTACAATCTTCTCGCCTTTTGTATTCAACTTAAGAACCCTGAAACCCTGACCTTTTAAAGTAACAAGAACCAACGAGTTTGTCCATTCTGGAATAGCCTCTGACGTATAGTAATCGAGCCCGGCCGGTGCAATCGTAGGCGTCCATGACTTCATTGGTTCTATTGCGTTATGCTCCTGTGCATATTCTTTCTCATAATATTGATCATGAAAACCTTCGATAACATGCCAGCCGTAATTACGCTTAGGGCGTATTAGGTTAATTTCGTCTTCAATGGCATCGCCGTGCTCCGATGCATATAGGTTACCGTTCGGGGTATATACCAAACCCTGAATATTTCGAAACCCGAATGCCCATACATAAGAATCTGGGTCAGGATTATCGGCAGGTATATTCCCGTCAAAGTCCATACAGAGTATCTTTCCATTTAAATTATGAATGTCTTGTGCATTTCCATCCTTTGCAATATCGCCTGTGGCCCAAAACAAACGGTCTCCTTTCCCTCCAATCGTTATACGAGATCCATTATGTCCTGTTCCTGCTGGTATCTCCAAAAGTGTCAAGGGTGAAACTAATGTATCGCCTTCAACCGTATAGCGCTCCAAACGCGAAAAATAACCCCCATCGCGCTCTAAAGTATAATTAATAAATACGTAGGGATACTTCTGCTGATTAGCATGGACGGCCATGCCCAATAGACCAGAAGTTCTCTTCATCCATACACTATCGACATTCAACAACACTGTCTTTTTGCCCGTAACGGGATCTATCTTACTAATAATACCCGGTTGTTCACTCACCCATATTTGGTCATCGGGTCCCCAGGCAATCTCCCACGGAATATCTAAACTATCCGCAATTACACTTACACCGAGCGGCGTTTTATCAAGCTGAATATTAACATCAATATCGTGTGTAAACTCAACTTCCCGACCACAACCAAAACAAGCGATAATTAGGAATAATAAGAAGAATTTATTTAGTTTCAATACCATTATATTTTAGGAAATATTCAAAAAACGAATAGACTATCTCATTAGCCTCTTCGTTGGGCGAATGCTCAGGTCGGTTTGACATTGCCACCCGGTTTTCATACCCCAATAAATCATTCACTTTGATCGTATGGTTTAAAGGAATCCATCTACTTGGAGGATCTTCCGAGCCTCCTGAAACGAGAAAAGGTCGGGGAGCCATCAAAGCATGGAGTTCATGTAAATCATAGCCCTCCTCTACCAATCGAGGATACAGACCAACGACTGGGTTTTCTTCTGTTATCATCCCCCTTTTGCGCCACGGCTTTGGATGATAGCCCAAATACCAAGGCTCCCAGTAATTGACGGATCCACGTGCCTCGTCAAACACGATACCTGGGTCCGACCAAACAGCACAGGCAAATTTGTCAAATAAGGTCGAGGCAAACATCGCCCATTTTCCTCCAAATGAATGTCCGACTATTCCGATCCTAGTCGAATCCACATTATTCTCTTTCGCCAATGCATGCCAAGCATTTGCGGCTGCATAGGCGAGCATCGAAAGTGGCTGCACTTCTGCTTTTTCTATCGAAGGATAATATAAAGAAAAAGTCTGGTCTTTGGAGGCCTCTGTAGTTCCCAATGAAAGCGTAACAAATCCTCGCTTTACTAATTGCAATGCATAATCCCGATAAGGCTTTCCATCCCCAATTGCAGTATTAGGTTCATAATAAACTGAGATAACGGCAGGTTTCTCAGCGTCACCATCAGGGACCAATAAGAAACCTGTAGTTTCTTCATTCGGAAGCCACCGAAATTTCACCTTATACTGTTTATAACCTTCTTCTTGTACCGAATCCAGTATAGTCAATTTCTGATCAGTGAGGAGCGCTGGCCATCTGCCCATTAATTCTGACCAACGGTTATAAATTTCTTGACGACGAGCAGGCCAGTCAGCTTTCGTCTTGACTTTCCGACCATCGTAAAATTCCAACAATGAGCGGTAGCTTCCAAAATCCCCTCGAAACTCTGCGGGAGGTGTAAAATAACGAGAAATTTTACTCCAAATCCGTTTTCTTTCTAATGCATCAGACTGAGGTTCCTGTGCGCCTACACTCAACGAAAGCATGAACAGAAACATACCACACAGTAACTCTTTTACTTTGAAAAACATGATTATTCTTTATCTATTCAGAAATCACAATTGGTTTTCCTGTTCGCGCACTATCGTAGACTGCCCTTACAATTTCGACTGATTTACGCCCTTCAATCCCGTCGACCAAAGGCGTCCGATTCTCAGAAATTGCTTCCATCAAATCCTCAATCTGTTTTTGATGGCCATAGAACCCAATATCCATCGGATTGGCAACACCACCTTGTGAAGGCCCGCCTCCCGAATAAGTTTCACGTAATTTAGCGTCAGCTTCCGTATCTTCTGAAAACTGCCACTGGGTAAGACTATTCTCCTCGATAACGGCGCTACCCTTCGTACCCATAACCTCAATTCTTTTAAATGATCCAGGGAAAACAGCCGTCGAACATTCAATTGTCCCGACCGCACCATTTTTAAACCTTAATATAGCAACAGCCGTATCTTCAACCTCAATATTCTTATGGCGCACATTTGCTGTTATAGCCTGTACAGACTCTACCGGCCCCATGTACCATTGCAAGATATCTACGGAATGGATCGCCTGGTTCATTAATGCCCCGCCGCCGTCAAACTCCCATGTCCCTCTCCAGTCTGCAGACGCATAATATTTTTCATCCCGACTCCATTTTACATAAGCACTTCCTAATACCAAATTACCAAATCTGTTATCGTCCAGCGCTTTTCTGATCTGCTGACTTGCTGGATAAAAACGAGTTGGATAGATCACAGCCACTTTAACACCCTTTTTCGAAGCGGCGTTAATGATCTCATCACTCTTCTCAAGCGTCACTTCCAGCGGCTTTTCAATAAGACAATGCTTCCCGGCCTCAATTGCCTTCATTGCAGGATCGCGATGCAGTCCTGATGCAGTACATATACATACGATGTCGACATCATTGTTCTCTAATAGTTCTTCAATCGAATCATAAGCTATACAATCATATTCTTTCGCAAAAGCAATTGCTTTTTCCTTTGTGCGGTTAAACACCCCAAGTAATTTCGCATTCGGAATAGCATCTATTGCCTTAGCATGAATACTCGCGATAGCACCCGTTCCTATAATTGCAAAACCAAATAGTTTATTATTCATCTTATCGTTCTTTTTTCTTCGTCAACAAATGGCGCAATCGATACACCAAACTTACACCATCGGCGCCCAATAGGTACAATAGGCATTTTCAAAAACCGGCCCCTTAAACAACTGACAGCCACCGCACTTTTCACCTTCATTAGGTTTTATATACAATTGACAATTAGCACAATCCGAATCAGGGATCGGTGTTTCCTCAACATAACCCAGGCTCTCTCTTTTTTGAAGCTCAACGTCACTTACGTTGCTGTAATCATTGCAAGAGTCTACCGGAGCTGAAGCCGTTTCTGATTCTGTAGTTGATTGGGTTGATGAATTACATGCATTCAGAATGAATCCACCTCCTATTAGCATGGAGCTTAAAAAAGCTGATTTTCTTATAAATGACCTTCTAGAATAATCTTTTTTCATCTTATGTCTATTTCTAATTCCTCGTTCAATTTAAAGACTTTTAATTTTTCCTATAACCTCTTTATTCTTGTCGCTCGTATTGCTCTCCAAAGCTGACAGAGCACTTTCAAGATCACTGTCAACTTTATTTTCCGATTCTGATTTTTCAAGTCCTTTTAGTAAACCGTTTAAATATGCCTCATGCCATTCAGGATCCTTGTTTGCAATGGCTTTTATCAAAGCTGCGGCTTCCCCTTTGGCATTTCGAGCACCAAATACATAGGCCAAGTCATTAGCAAATTTCTTTTTATCATCATCTACTTGACCAAAGAACTGAGTCTTATCCAAAGCGCTCACCAATTGCATGGACGATCCGATATTGGAACTTAAAACGGCCGTTCTAAACCACGACACCTTGTTTCGTTGTTCAACAACTTTTGCTAATGCTGCTGCTACATTAGCAGATGAAAACTCACCGATACTAAGCGTTGCCTGAAACGCTACCCGCGGATCGCTATCTTCTGTCAAACCGATCAGTTGCGGCAACAAATCAGGAAAGCGTTCTGCCAAGATTGCACCATGTTCACGAACACCGGGGTGCTCATCGCCAATAGCTTGCTGAACAAGAGAAGCGTTCAAACTATTCAATCCTTCTAACACATAAAGCGCATGCAATCTCGTTCTGGGATCTTCACTATCATTGAACAGAGCAGTAACAGCGGGGATAATGGACTTATCCTGGCGTTCTAATAAAAGTCGCTGAGCTTGTAGACGCCACCATTGGTTCGGATGAGAAAGCAATTCAACGTATTCCTGGGCACTTCGGTTGCTCGAATTTCCGACCAGCTCTCCTGTTTTTTTCTCTTTCGAAACAATCCGATAAATCCTACCCATGTCACTTCCGCGCATAAAGTCCATGTCTTCTTTCAGGTCTTCAGGAATTGATACCGGTGTTTCGATGTGTTGACGATACATGTCAATAAGATAAAGATTTCCGTCAGGACCAACTGTAAAATTAGATGGTCTGAACCACGTGTCGGTAGATGCTAAAAATTCCCGGTCACCTTCACCTTCCGCTCTTTGAGCTATAAAGCGTGGTTCAGTTTTATGCGGAACCAAAATATCTCGGTGAACTAAGTTTCCTGCTACTTCTCCTGTAAAAATATTGCCATAATACCCTTCTGGGAAAGCGTCGCCACCATAGAATGTTCCACCCGAAGCACCAGTAAAATGATCTCTTGGATGCTCAATTCGATCCAAGCCTTGCTCATCATACGAAGCCTGCCTTCTGCTACTGCGCTCTTCTCTCCAATAAGGCGTCGGCGTTAATTGATACATTCTTAAATCATGATCATTTATATTAAATGATCCTCTGCTTGATGGCAAATAAGGATGACGATGATTATACCTCCACGGTATAACAGACTGTTGGATGTGGAGCGTATTTTGTGTAAAAAAACGATGGCCCCAATCATTCAAAGCATGACCAAATTGTCCCGGACCAGTTTCCGCCTCAAACTCATCCCGATCCAAACGGAATCTAAAATCCGCACCAGCCATCGACAAAGCGGGAGCCTCTGGCTTTTTGCTAAATGTAACATTTCCAGCCTGCCCGTGGTTCGAGGCATAGATCCAGTTATCAACACCAAAGCGAAGGTTTGTAATTTGTGCTTCCGAATTATTTTCGAAGAAACCCGAAAAAAGCTTTTCCTGCACATCTGCAACATGATCCCCATCCGTATCTTTCAGATAAAGAATATGAGGCGCGGCAGTTAGGATAATCCCTCCTTTCCAAGGTAACATACTTGTAGCCTCCGATATATTTTCCGCAAATACAGTAGAAGAATCTACCTTTCCATCACCATCTGTGTCCCGTAAAAGCTTAATTCGTCCTTTTCCTTGACCCGGTTCCGGCTTAAAGGGGTAATCTGGCATCTCTACGACGTATGCATTGCCATTTTCGTCAAATATCATTGAAACTGGATCCTGAACATGTGGTTCCGTAGCAAATATTTCAATTTCAAAATCCTCATGCAGTTCAAAATGCTCTAATGATTCTTCTGGAGTCATGGGTCCTGGATATCGCTCATTCGAACAGGATGCTACTAACACGGCTGGTATTAGAGACCATAAAGCAAATCTGCTAGCTATTATTGATCGTTTCATTGACTATTTTTTAATTTTAGTTATCTAATATATTTTTGACTGACATTTATTATTCTTTGTTGTTAATGCTTTGTCCCGCTAAATCCGACACCCCTGTTAAAATACTTTTTTCGATACCTTCTGCCCATTTCGCTGGCAAGCCATATACTTTTTGCGATGTATCACCTTCATAACCACCTTCTTTCAAGATAATATCCGAAGGAATATAAGCCATCACATCATTTGAGTATCCCAGAACGAAGGTGTCCTTTCCCAAAAGCTTTTTTACCTGAATACTATATTCAATCACAACTTCACCTCCTAAAGCTACAATCTTCTGATCTCCTAGTGACCAAAGTTGTATTGGGTATGGATAAGAAGTTCGGAGTTTCTCCTTTCGATCGATTTTCTCTATCATCCTTTTTGCCCAGCGACTTTCATAACCCGAAGCCTCCGCTGCCACTTTCTCTAGTTCTTCCCGCGTAGGCGGGGTTGCTAACTTTAAATCAATTTCTTTATAACCGGTTGTAAGTATCGGTGCCAACTCCTTCATATCTTCTTCCAATACACGAGTCACCGCAGCAGCCAATGTTTTTCCATATTGCTTCGCGAGCCCTACTGTCCGCCTCGGAAGAGGGTTTTGATCAGCACCTGTACATTGAAAAAACATCGCTAACGCTCCCGGGTATTCTTTTTCAAGTTCTATCTGAGCAAAACCCACATAATCACCAGACCATTCGTTCGACGATAATACAGTCGGATGACACGCATATCCGAAGCCTATGGCCATCAGATTATTGCTTTCAGCATCAATAACTTTCAGAACAGGAACCGCATAATCATTCGGACCGCTAAGCGAAGTCTGCTGCTCTAGATTTGCTTCTTTATTGTTTCTCCTATTTACTTGAAACCTGGTAACACCGTTTTCAGAAAATATCTTGACTGGCTTAATATCCTTCATCGCCATCCCTACCAACTCAACAATTTGCTTTCCAAGTTGAGCGGAGTAAGCAATTACCCGCTGCTTGTTTTTTTCGTCGAGTTCATAAATATCCACTAATGCTGCTTCCAAAACCGGCCCTGAATGTGTATGCGAACTATTAATTAACACCTCGTCAATTTTCAATCCGTATTTTTTATTTATTTCTGTTCGTATATCATCTGACAATGCCTTTGGCATTCCCAACAAATCACTTGTTATTAAAACAGACCTCTTTCCACCCGCATCTTCCAAATACAATGCTTTTACCCACAGATCTGTTAATTTGCCATCAGAAGGTGCTGTACGACTCGCATAACCTGCCAACCAGTGCGGTTCAGATGGTGTAATATTAACTTTTGCTACACCAGCCTTCCACGATCCTGAAGACTCTTGCGCTTGCACAGAGACAAAAGAACTTATAAAATAAGCCATGAAGACTATTGTAAACCGAAACACGAACCTACGCGTTCTGCTTTTTGATTTTATCGGCATTTTTGTGTATTTTCTGAATTGCGTGAGCTATATTCTCCATATCTGTCCGGTTTCCAAGCAACATATTCTGCGAAAGCCAAACAGCTTCTTCACAGAGCTCATCGTTCAGCGGACAGCTATTATTTTCGTTGTATTTTTGAATATCCAACTCCTCAGCAGTATACATCTTTTGAAAATTTTTACTCTTGAATGCATGCTCTAAATAAGGCATCTTATTTAAAGGGACATAGCCCGAAGAACAAGGCACACCTTCGGCACGAAGAGCGTTTAAGAACTCCGACCTGGGCAACCCCTTAAACTGTTCCTGATCATACCTAAATGGGAAAAGATGAAATACCGATTTCGTTACATTCTCGTACACAGAGTACGTTATGATTCCTGGAATATTTTCAAGAAGTGACTTTAAGTAAGCCGCATTTCGTTCTCTCAAATCGGTTTGATCCTGAAAACGAACGAGCTGACTAAAACCGATAGCTGCCTGATATTCTGTTAACCTCAATTTTGTCCCCGCCATAACAAAAGACCCGCCAGGCTCAGGCTTAACCGACCCATGGGCTAGTCCATAATTATGATAGGAATAGCATCGATCCATAAACTCGTCATTATCGCTCACAATAGCGCCACCTTCACCCATGGGTATATTTTTCGAGTTTTGAAAGCTAAAGCAGCCCGCATCCCCAAATGTTCCCACTTTTTTATGGTCAATCTCAGCCAACCATGCTTGACAGGCATCCTCTACAACCACCAAATTGTGCTTTTTTGCAATTTTCATAATCGACACCATATCACAAGGAAACCCTAAAATATGGACAGGTAAAATCGCTTTCGTGCGAGGCGTTATCTTCGCTTCTAATTTTTTCGGGTCAATCTGATAAGTCGCTTTATCAATATCCGCAAAAACCGGAATTGCACCTGTAGCCAAAATGGCTTGCGGACAAGCAATAAACGTATAAGGAGGTAAAATAACTTCATCTCCGCCACCGATGCCCAACTGAAGCAAGGAAACAAAAAGAGAATTTGTACCATTCACTAAGGTCAGACAACGTTTGGAACCAATCAACTCAGCCCATCGGGCTTCAAAGTCGGCAACCACATTAGCTCGAGACCATTTGCCACTTCTCAGAACGTCCAACACACGCGCTTCATCTGTCTCTGGTTTCCAAATTGGCCAGCGTGACCAGTCGCCCGCATGTGCTTTAGGCCCGCCAAGTATCGCGGGCAAATCATCTTTCCTCGGCCGGTAAGGCACCATGGAAGTTAAACCCATCCCCGCGCCTACCATCAGGTTTTGAAGAATAAAATCGCGGCGAGAATAATTTTTTAACATAATTATGAGATTCGGTTAGTATGCTTTTTACTCGGTAACGTACACGAATATAAGTGAAAAATTAGACTTAAAAAAGATTTATACTAAAAATCTTGTGATTGTTTTTACCTATTTTGTCAGCCATGTGATTGCATTTTTCAACATTTTTTTAAATTGGGGTTTATTGAAGTCGGTCGGGTATCCCAAAGATGTATAGAAAACCTTTCCTTTTTTTGCGTTCAATCTTGTCCAAGCGATCGGTTGAACCAAATCTTCCGAATAACCTTCTAATAACACAACAGCTTCTTGATCCAACAAAGGATCTACGAGATAGACATTTCCTTCGCTATGCCATTCCAAAGGTTTTACACCTTTCATAATTTCATGTTCATTAGCTCCCGCCACCAATTTAACATCTGTACCAGGTTCCGTAGGACCATAGCCCCTGTTCTCACAACCAAGTACGTCGGCTACAAATTCAGGCCAGTCGAGATAACCTTTTGGTACCGGACCGCTCATCACCGAAAATGCGTGATTAGCCGTCCGTATCCCCATAATCGGCTTACCACTGTTAACATATGCTTGAATCAACTGCATTTCCTTAGCGGGCAACGCAAGCCGCCGGCAAAACACAACCAACAAATCGGCGTCTTTTAAAACCTCAATCCCGGGAAAACTCGAAGATTGCAGAGTTCCTTCACTCTCGATAACTGTAACACGATATTGCTTATCCAACTCCTTTGCAAATTGAGGTATTGTACGGTGGGCTTCATAGTTGAGCGTGTCTTTGCTTACCAGAAAAACAAGATGCGGTTTCTCACCTGCTACTATATAAGAAGGAACTGCAGCAAAAAATAGCAGACAAAAGGTTATCAATACGCTTTTCATCATGTCAAGTTTAAAAATTTACTTATATTTTCATATCGCAACAGATTCTTTTCCTTATCGGTCGCCTCATTCTCTCTCAAAGCCTCAACCCGCAGTAATCCTGTACAATAATCTAATATTGGAGCATGCGTCCCAAACGTAAACTTATCTTTACCATATTGTTCCAAGAGCCGCCCCAGATTGCTCAATGCTCTACCCGAAGTATCCATTAACACATTGGCACTTTTAATTACTTCCGTGTCGGCTTCATTGAGATAAGCACCATTAGCAATATTCAGAATCAAAAATTTCGCATCAGGAACCTCCCTTATAATGGGAATCGTATCAGCCAAAGCCCACTCCTTGTCAATATCCAGCCACGAGCTAGGTCGTCTATCAACGATCCGTAACGTCAAGGCTATCGGCAAATCTAAGTCTCTGCACCTCTTCACGAGCTCAACTGACGCGGGATGCAGCAAATCATAACGGTGATATTTGGGGTACATCCTTATCCCCTTCACGCCGTATTTTTGAACACTCCGTGTCAAGTCATCCTGCCACCCGTTGAATATCGGATTAACAACTCCGAAAGGAATAAATTTATCCCGATACTTTTTCTTCGACTGAAGCTCTTTGAACAGCTCTGCGTTTGCCGCCTCTGCATCTTTGTAAAAAATACCATTAAAATTACCCACCACTGCCCGATCCACACCAAAGCGGTCCATCCTTTCCAACAACATATCGCAACTGTTATATTGCAATTTTCTAAACGGCCAGTGTCCTATAGACACGTTTGCATCAATCAACATGATTACCTGCCTTTCTCAATATGTTGTTATAGTTCTCAAAATAAATTTTTTCGCGTTGTCTTTCAGTTAGATTTGCGGCGATCACGTGCCCCACACCCTGATAAAAGCTATTGTCACACCCGAAAAACATACGGTCTTCACCTAAATACTTCATTGCATAATCTATGATATCGGACTGGTTGTTACTACCAGATACATCCACATAAATGTTTTTATAGTCTTTAATAGTTTTACACGCATTCTCCCAATCTATTCCCCCACCCAAATGTGCCAGCTGGAACATAGCTTCAGGGTAACGCTTTGCAGCATCCACAAAATCCTCTGGCATACTCATTCCTTCTGGCTCGGTCTCATTCATAATAACACGCGCATTACCAATACCTGTGTGCATGAGTATGATCATTTTTAGTTCAATAAACCGCTCGATAATCGGATAAAAAGCAGGATCGTTTATTTTAACCTGAGTATACAATTTCATGCCGACAAAACCTTGGTCTACCCGTCTGTTAATCTCATCCATCGCCTCTTTAGGGTAACGCGGATTGACGGTCATCTGTCCTTTAAAACGGTCGGGAAATTCCTTAACTGCTTTGAGGACAAACTCGTTATTAGCAATAAATTCTGACGGCGGACCCTCTCCTCGTGTCACTGGCTTCGATATGACCAATGTCTCTATGCCCAAGCGGTCAGCAATGTCTATATGGTCACGTGGAGTTTCTGGACCCAGGCCGACATGCGCATGTGCATCTATTTTACGGTATTTGAGCACTTCGCTCATCAAATCATAAGACCTATTGCTTCCATTTCGATAATCAAACAAGGGTTCTTGCGGATGGGTAAAGCCAAAAAGCCCTGAACCCAATACAACACCTGCAACAGCAGCGCTATGAGCAACAAACTCCCTTCGATCCATATTTTTTTTCATCGTATATTTAAATCTTTAGACAAGTTATTTTTTCACATCTTCATAAGCCTGGTCCAACAAGCGATTGGCAGTTTCAACCAACATAATCCCTGCTTCTTTTTCACCGACTGTTCCCATCGTCATTTCATAACCACCAAATTTTTGCTCACAGGGCATTCCGACATAATGAACACCATTACCATTTGAGTAACCCAATACAATTGTTTGAGGAAAAGGCGAATGCTCCCGAATATTTTTACCCAAATCTGTCAATGGTTCTCCTGGTAAACTTACAAAAGCCAATGGCCCCATGGTTACGAGTTTGACTTCTGCATCAACATGATCCATACCGGTACGCTCCTTACCGCTTTCGTTTAAGGGCAAACCGATTTTCGCAGTATAAACCCGAAGCTCACTGTTCGTCAGCCGAACGCTATACTGAAAGGCGGCTTTAGCCAAATTGGCGATTCCTTCTCCCATCTCCTCGACAGCTTGGCTGCCTCTTTTCCAAGGGTTCACATCGCCCGCCGCTCCTTGAAAAAAAACAGCGTGCCCACCAATACGCGCTCGAATCTTTTTTGCTGCCTCGCCCGGCCAATCGCTCGATACTGCATTGGAATAAGGATAGATCGAAACAGCATGAATTGCCGTGTTAAAAAATGAAACGATATTATTGCCGCTGTCATCTCTAAAAGAAACCAGTGATAAGGTTCTATCTAAAGGCCCATAGCTAAATCCACCCGGTAGCACTTTCGGATTCCATGCTTCATGCTTATAACCATAACCCTTTGGTGTATTGTCTTCTGCCACACCCCATTGTGGAGCCCGCGGGCGTCGGTTATTCATAAATTCTGAAGCATCTGCTCGTCCTATCCAAACGGTAGCTTCTTGAAGTGACTCATTAGCCACCGTTACCGCTTTCAATGTTTGATCCATCAGATACTCCATCCATTTCTTAAAGAAGGGATCTTCATTCTGCTCTGGCATATACCGAATTGCCCACCACGTATCTCTTTCCTTTCCGCGGTAGCCCTCATTATAGACAGGTGACCATGGTGCGGAGTGGTTATGTGTACCGCTGACCCAAATATTAGCTTTATCAATACCCAGTTTAGAAGAAACCCGCTTACGAACCTCATCGGTAGCAGATTCGCCTGCGTCCACCAGATCCCATGACACCATTACAACCTTATTCTTTCCATCACTTAGAACAGTTGCACTCACACTCAATGAGTCAGTTATCCCTTCATACGGCTTTCCGGTCACCCAGTTTTTCACACGCACATCCGGAGTAATATCCATCTGGGCCGTGCCAACTGAATATCGAACCGAATCAACAGATCCAAAAACATGACTAAAAACCATTGAGGTTATAAAGAAAGTTAAAAGATATATTTTAAACACATAGCGATTCATAACGTTGAAATTAAAATTCACGAGTTCATCAGACAGTTAGCGGCACATTTTTACTATCAAATATCTTTCTGGCTAACATTCTGTAATTTCTTCCAAAAACTTTCATTTGCTCATCATGAGAAAGTGAAGCGTCCAAAACCTTTGAAAGCTCTGTTGCAAAGGAACGGGACGGCCCATGCCCACCCCAGACGATCCGATCTACACCCAACTCGTTAACAGCAAAATCAACGGAACCTGAATGTGGATCAGCTCCAGCAAACTCAAAGAAAACATTTTCGTACGGTCTGATGGCTTTCGTTCCCAGCTCCCAGTCCCCTCCGGCGTGCCCGCATATCAGCGCTACATCGGGAAAGCGCTGCGCTAAAGTGGCAACGTTCATAGGTGTCGATTCACCCGACAGATTCCCACCTCCAGGGTATGACGGATCACCCCCAATTTTTATCCACGTATGGATATAAATAACACAACCTAATTCCGAAGCATATTTTATAATCTGATCATTATTAGGATGATCACAGGTAATACCTAATTTATTACCACCAACGTATTTGATGCCTATACACGGACCATTCTTAATCCACTTCTCCATTTTTGCACAGCTTTCATCGGGGAAACCGGGATCAATAGGTATAATGCCTGACACATGTGATGATTCTTTCTCCAACAAAACTTTAAGGTCATTATCATAAGGCATTATATCGAGCGGGTTTTGTAAGGTTCCTCCGATATCGACTGACACAACCCGTTCAATTCCCATTCGATTTACATAATACATCATCCTTTGGTGTTGCCCGATCGGATTATTTGTCGTCCATAAACCATGATAATGCGTATCCCATATTCTTAATGCTTGCAACTGCTGCAGATCGGGAAGGCCATAGGCTTTAGGATCGAAGACAAAAGATTCTTGGTTCATTTTTTTAGGTTAAGAGGTTTTTAGAAAGCTGCTGGCGTTGCCGTTAGCTATATCAATAAAATCCTGCTTTTCAAGTGGAGATTCAAAAAGCTTTAACAGATTAGTTTCTACCGGAAAAAAAGGTGCATGTGAACCAAACATAATTCTTTTAGCAGGAACAGGCTTGGTCGTACCATTCCATGGTTTACCTTCGATCAGCAAACCGAGCCCTCCGTTTGTTTCGATCCTGGAGATATCAAAAAACACATTCGTTTCTCCAACAAAGCGATCCAGCACTTTACCCCCAACTCGGTTGTTCCAATACACGAGTTCGACCTTCGCATTTGGAACTTTTTTCACTGCATCCACCATCGCTTCAAACTTCACACTTCTTACTTTTACGATGGGGTGAATATTACGTAAATCATCAATATCACCCACAACCTGTAAAATCATGTTACGCTTTGCCACTTCTTCCAATAGCTCTACAAATTCAGGTTGTTCAAAATTAAAGGTCTGATAAATAGGAAAGATTTTCACACCCTTCATACCATACTGTTCATCACAGCGTCTGAGATCTTCCTTCCAATCTGGCCAAGCAATATTTACCGTACCGAAAGGAAGTAGAAATCCGCGCCCACTCTTCTTGCACTCAGCAGCTAATCTCTTATTAACAGCGTCTATGTTTTTATGAAAAAGTCCTTCAAAACTACCGGCCCAAGCTTGGGAAATATGATGTTTTTTCAACTTCTTCACCAGAGCGTCTGTCTCTCCATATTTAAACTTACGAAAAGGCCAATTCAATAGATTTATGTTGGTATCAATAATAGAGGGTGCTGGACCCGCCTGCGGATTACCCGATAATAAAGAGATTGAACTTTCCGCTTTAGCGATCCCCGAGGTAGCTGACATGACAGCTGCCGCAGCCAGTGATCTGGCAACAAATGCCCTTCGGTTAATTAGCTTCATTTATAAAGATTTAAGTTGAGCGCGGTTGTCATATACTTTCATAATCGCATTCACAATATCATCCATGTCATTTTTTGAGCCTAGCAGTGTTCCCGAACCCCATATGGAAACTAAGGTCTCATCACATATCCGATCGCAGTTAGGCAAATTCATCCCTTCCTGATACTCTTTTAATCGTGCCTCGGAATACATGGTTTTAAAACCATCCAGACCTAAGATATGCTGTATCCATGGTTCCCGATGGAGACCTTTTCTGATATAAGAACCAAAACCGATGCCTTCAGCATTAACAGCTTTTAAAAACTTACTTCTATCAGCTCCATCAAAGTGCTCTTTATGATAAGTTAGCGCATAATGATAATAGGAAGCGCTTTCCGTTCCTTCATAGCGTTTTTGCGGTACGAGTCCGGGAAAACCCTTTAGTTGAGCATTTATGTAATCCGCATTTTTATTTCTGATTTCAAACCGTTCTTTTGCTGAAGGCAATTGACCTAATAAAATCGCAGCTTCAAATTCATTCATCCGATACTTCGGACCAATTGTTTCGTTGCGACCCTCCTTAGAAGCGCCCCTATTCTGAACAGTAAAACACTGATCCATTAAGGCTGTATCATTACCAACAACCGCTCCTCCTTCTCCACAAGCAATCGCTTTACTCGCCTGAAAACTAAAACAGCCTAAATCTCCAATTGTACCGATAGCTTTCCCCTGATATCTCGAAAAAGGAGCTTGACAGGAATCTTCAATAACCCGTAGGTTATGTTTCTTTGCAATAGCCTTGATACGCTCCATATTAGCGGGCATTCCCATAATGTGTACGGGCATAATCGCTTTTGTATTTTTATTAATCCTTTTTTCAATCTCATCCGGATCGAGTTGATACGAATCCGGATCAAGGTCAACCATAACGGGTAACGCTCTACTGGTTAATATGGACGATATTGTCCCCATATCCGTATAGGGTGATGTAATTACTTCGTCACCCGGACCAATGCCCAGTGCTTCAACACATGTGCTCAATGCCTGGGTACCGGAGCCCGTCCCGACGCTATGGTTCGCACCGATCAGCGCAGCAAACTCAGTTTCGAACGTATCGACATTCCCGCCCTTTTTTTGTATTCGGCTCCATATACCGCTCTTTGTGGTTGACACGATGTTCTCAACCATCTTTTCATTAACATAGGGCCATTTCGGGCCGATTGCTTTGTTCGTCCTTATCGGCGAGCCCCCTAAAGCTGCTAATTTTCCAGATGTGTTGCCAAGCTTTCCATAGGTAGGAAACGATTGGGAAACCGCAGCAGCAAATGACGTTGCAGCAACAGCAGAAAGAAACTTTCGACGGCTAAAATCATTTTTATGTGTCATAATAAAAGGTTAAAACGGTGGTTATAACAAAATCGGTGTACGTACCCGTAATAGGCAACAACAATTATCGTGTTACTATCTTCTAAGATAGAATAAATTTTCAATTCATCCAACGAATATTTTATTATTCCTTTACGAATTGAAAATTTATTTTTACTTATCTCAGTTCTTTACCGAGAATACGTATTCAGTTGAGGTTTTATACACCTCGCCCGGTTCCAACAAAATGGAAGGAAAATTTTCTTGGTTAGGCGAATCGGGGAAATGTTGTGTTTCCAGGCAGAATGCTGTACGATATTCATCCTTGGCACCACTTTTCAGTGTATTCTTCCCTTGCATAAAATTACCACCATAAAATTGAAGTCCCGGTTCATCGGTATACACTTCCATAACAATACCACTTTTGTCACCTACCGCTCTTGCTGCTAATCCTGAAGGGTCTTTGGCCAAAACAAAATTATGATCATAACCATCGCCATTACCGAGCTGAACATCCTCTTGATCCACTCGTTCTCCAATACGGGTCGCTTCTCTAAAATCGAATGGCGAACCTTCAACAGTTGCCTGCTCGCCGAGTGGTATCAATGTACTATCGACAGGGGTATATTGATCGGCGTAAATTTGTAAAACATGGTCGTTAATCGTTCCCGAACCCTCACCATTGAGATTGAAGAAAGCATGGTTTGTTAAGTTCACCGGCGTCCGTTTATCCGTCGTTGCCTCATAGTCAATTTTCAATCCCTGATCTTCCGTTGCTGTATAGGTTACCTTAACTTTTAAGTTTCCGGGAAAACCCTCCTCACCATCTGCCGATTCATAGTGAAGCACCAGTGTAGAATCATTGACCTGCTCTCCGTCCCAAACCACGTATTGAAAGCCTTTTTTCCCTCCGTGCAAGGCATTTGGGCCATTATTTTGAAACACAGAGTACTCAACACCATCTACCGAGAACTTCCCTTTGGCAATACGGTTTCCTACCCGACCGATCAGCGCACCCAAGTAAGGTTCCGTCGCTTCAGCATAGCCACTCGGCGAATCCATTCCAATAACCACATCGGTTGGATTGCCATCCTTATCCGGCACAACCAAGCCGACCACCCGACCACCATAATTTGTAATCGCGGCCTCAAGGCCTTTACTATTCTTGATCACATACAAATGTGTTGCTTTATTATCGATTGTATCTTCAAACGATACCTTGTCAGGTAAAAGAGTCGAATATTCTGAAGTATTCATATTTTCTTTAGTTTCATTTCCACAAGAACTCAGACAAGTAGCAGCTACTAGAACCCCGAGCAATAAATTATTTACTTTCATCATAATAACAGGTGTTATGTATTTTAATTGATTACCAATATACGGTATATAAAGCTACCAATATTCCAATGATAATAAGCGCCCCAACGGCAAAACCCGGTGACGTTCTAAACATTTTAGGTTCAACCTCAAGCCCTTTCGGATTCGTACCTTTCCAACCAAGTTCCAACTTCGTAATGATAATCATCATGATTACGCATATAATGAATACAAAACCCATCCGATCGATAAATGGAATTTCGTATACGCCTTCCGCGTTTGGCACCGCAAAACCGAATTGATATAAAAATTCCAGATCTACGAAATTTGGTAATACCTTAAAGATAATCGAAAGGATGAAGCCGCCAATCGTTGCAAAGAGAGCTGCATTAGAAGTTGTTTTTTTCCAAAAGAACCCTAATAAAAACATAGCAAAAATACCCGGCGACACGAAACCAGTATATTCTTGAATATATTGGAACCCGCCTTTCTTATCAATTCCCATGAAAGGAGCAATGATAACCGCCAAAAAGATGGATATGATGATGACAATCTTACCCACATTCACCATATGCTTCTCCGATGCGTTCTTATTGAACACCTTCTTGTAAATATCCAGTGTGAATATCGTCGCAATACTATTTGTCTTACCAGCCAAAGAAGCAACAATAGCAGCCGTCAAAGCAGCAAAAGCCAAACCCTTCAATCCGACCGGCAATAGGTTTAATAGAACAGGATATGCTTTATCTGGGTTGATTTCACCGTCGACCAACATTTCTGTCTGAAAGGCACCATTCTGGTAAAGAACAAAAGCCGCAATACCCGGAATTACAACGATCAAGGGCATCAATAATTTAAGAAAACCAGCAAACAGCAAACCGTTTCGTGCAGTTTTTAAATCGGCCCCCAATGCACGTTGGGTGATGTATTGATTACAACCCCAATAGTTCAGATTTACAATCCACATACCTCCGACCAGAATGGACAATCCTGGCAAATCAAGATAGTTGGGGTGCGTCTTATCAAATATCAGATGAAAATGACTGTCCGCCTGATCCTTCATGATATTAAATCCATTCAATACACCCGACGAACCAAAGTGCTCAGACACGAGGTTCAAGGCTAAATAGGTCGTAGCGAGACCACCCAAGATCAAAAAGAAAACCTGGATTACATCCGTATAGCCGATGACCTTCATACCGCCCAAAGTAATGATGATCGCAAAGATGGCCAGAATAATCATACAGGCCGTCAGGTTCAGTCCCGAAATACCGTTGATCGCCAAAGCACCTAAATAAAGGATCGATGTTAAATTCACCAACACATAGAGTAAAAGCCAAAAAACTGCCATAATCATACTCACCGTACTGTTATATCGTTGGTTCAGAAATTGCGGCATCGTGTATATTTTATTCTTGATATACACCGGCAAGAAGAAGACGGCGACAACAATCAACGTAGCAGCGGCCAACCATTCATAGGCGGCGATCGCCAATCCCATCTGAAAACCAGAACCGCTCATCCCGATAAACTGCTCGGCCGAAATATTAGACGCAATCAACGATGCACCGATCGCCCACCATGTCAATGAGCCTTCAGCTAAGAAATAGTCTTTTGAATCCGTCTGCAGCTTTTTCTTCTTGTAATAAATCCAAAGACCATAAAATGCTACGACTAGAAAGTAGAAGAAAAATACCGCGTAGTCAATGTTGTGTAATACCTGCATTGGTTAGAATTCTATAATTTAGTTTATTTATAATACTCGCTTTGTTCCATCCTCAATCGACACAAAATATACTTTCAGCTCTCTGTCCATATCCCTTTTATAAGCATTGCTTGTTTCCTCAACAACCCTGTCAACCGATTCTGATTGTATCAGGTTAATCGTGCAGCCTCCAAACCCCCCGCCCATCATTCTAGCTCCAATAACTTCTGGATGCGCTTTGACCCGATCGACTAAATAATCCAGTTCCTCACAGCTAACTTCATACTCGTCGCGCAAACCTTCGTGGGTTTCGTACATCCGTTTCCCAAATGTTTCCAGATCCCCTTTCAACAAATCTTCGCATGCATCCTGAAGTCGCTGGATTTCCTTCACCACATAAGCACATCGGTTGTAAACCACCGGATCAACCCCTTTGACATAATCGTCTAGCATCTGCTGGCTAACCCGGCGCAGACTGTCGACGTCCGGATGATGTTCTTGAACCAATTCTACCCCAGATTCGCATTGCGACCTGCGCTCATTGTAAGCAGAGGACGCAAGTGAATGTTTCACGCCGGTATCAAAAAGAACGACCTTGTAATTTTTAGCATTGAAAGGTATAAAATTAAATTCAAAACTCTCGCAATCCAATTTTATTAAATGGTCTGATTTACCAAAAACACTGGCAAATTGATCCATTAAACCACATTGAACTCCAACAAAATTATTCTCAGCAGCCTGACCGATCTTAGCGATCTCCAATGAACTTAATTTTAAATCAAAAATCTCATTAATACCAAATGCTGCAGCACATTCCAAGGCTGCCGAAGATGATAAACCCGCTCCCTGAGGAATATTCCCATCGAAAACGATATCGACACCGCTCAACTCACAACCTCTCTTTTGCAATTCAACGATAACACCCAGAATATAATCTGGCCATAATATCCCCGATGGCTCTAAATTTTCAAGCGTACCCGCATAAAGCTTCTGATAGCTTTCTGAAAAAATGTTAATCTGTGCATCTTCACGCTTCGAAATAGCAAGCACGATTACTTTATCGATAGCGGCCGGCAAAACCAAGCCTTGGTTATAGTCGGTATGCTCCCCGATCAGGTTAATTCGCCCAGGAGATGTAAAAATACTCGGCTCCGTATCATACAGCTCAGAAAACCGGTGTTTTACTTTTTCAATGATAATCTCAGCTGCATTGTCATTTTCTATATTATTCATTTATCTATAGTGTAATCGATTACGTCACTACATAATTACAAAAAAGAATTTAAAATAAAAATCAAAACTAAGAATATTATTGAAATAGATTTCGATCAATGCATTTGATGAAAATTATTATCTTGCGCATATTATATTCTAATTTTGAAAAAAAGAGTCACCATCCACGATATTGCCAAAGAACTGAACACAACCGCGGCAACGGTATCTAGAGCCCTCAACAACAATCCTTCAATCGGAATGGCCATGAAACAGCGGGTTCAGGAAATGGCAAAAAAACTCAACTATCGTCAAGACCGGATTGCCATGTCTCTTCGTTCGGGCAAGACCTTCGTTATCGGCGTAATTATCCCGAGTGCAAAAATCAGCTTCTTCGGGTCTGTAGTGCATGGTATCGAATCGGTCGCGCGCAAAAGCGGTTATCAAATCCTGCTTTTCCAAACGAACGAAAAATATACGAACGAAAAAGAAGGAATTAATACACTTCTTCAATCAAATGTCGATGCGATCATCGTTTCGATCTCGAAAGAAACGACAAACTACGATCATTTTCTAGAAGTAAAAGAGCAAGGCGTACCGCTGATTCTATTTGACCGAACGAACGATACACTCGGTTTCCCTTCAGTTGTCATCGATGACTTCAAAGGTGCCTACATGGCAACCAGTCACCTGATCGATCAGGGGTATACCAACATCGCACATATCTGCGGACAGCAACATATCAAGATTTTTGAAGATCGTCTTTTAGGTTATAAGGCGGCACTCGAAGATCATGAACTCCCTTTCAAAGAATCTAACATTATACCGGGGGATGTTTCCATCCAATCAGGAGAAAAAGCAGCAGGAGTACTTTTAGATCTGACCGAACGCCCGGACGCCATTTTTGCAGCCGAGGATTTCATGGCTCTCGGAGCCCTGCAAGTTCTGAAAAAGCGTAAACTTCATATGCCTGGCCAATTCGGCTTAGTTGGATTTGCCAATGAAGCTTTCGGGGAATACATCACACCCAGCCTCACGACAGTCAATCAACGAAACATCGAAATGGGCGAAGAGGCCGCTAAACTTTTCTTGTCGCTCCCAGCTAAAAACTTCTATAAAGAATCCACCCCACCCAAAATTGTGCTGGAACCAGAATTGATCGTCCGCGAATCATCTTCACCAAAACTATCTTAGAAATCGGCTTAACCGGCAAAAGCCGTGCTGATTACTCTCAGTTTTCATTTGATAAAATTAAAATTAGCCCCGCAATACAGTAACTGTATATTTCCTTTTAGTTAAATATCCAAGCAGCAAACGGCAAACGTTTTATAACGAAACAAACCGACAACAAATTGTTTTTGTAGTATTTTTCACCGTAAAATCGAGATATTTTCTGCCTATTCAAGTCGGACTTTAGTCGGACATTGTTCGGACATCATTCGGACATTAGTCGTGTATACCCGATTAATCTCCGAATGACATACGACTATGTTCTGACTACGCTTTGGCTTAGATAAAAGTATACACAGAAATTAACCCTAACGTTATAAGCGCAGTGTATTTTAACTTTAACGACACAATGAGCTTTCATGCGGGATTGCACGAAAGCTCAGAACACAAAAAACAAACTGAATGAAAAAAATTAGCGGTTATTGGCCTTTACAGCCGAAATGATCTGGTCATATACATTGTCGGGGAATATATTGGGTTGGCCATACCAGAAAAACGATTCATCGCCTTCATAAACACCGGCCTTAATATGGCGAATGGTAGGCAAGTAGCTCGCTACATCATTCGTATATCCGGCTACACTAACAATCTTGTCAGGATATAAAGCTTTTATGCCGAGGCCGTATTCGGAAACCACTTCCCTAGACAAGCCTACTAACTTCCAGTTTCCAATATTTATTGTTTGGATATAAACCGGCATTGACTCGGGCATCGTGCCTTCCCGGTGGTGCTTCAGCATCAGATCGGCCCATCGCACGTTCTTCTCTGCACCTACATCTCCTTCTTTCCCGCTATTCTCTTTTTTGAATTTTTCCAGCGCATCTACAGACCAAGCTTTAACTGGAAAATTGACGGAGTCCAAATGGTAGTCGATCTCGCCGGAAATTTCCATTAATTGATTATCCAGTACATCAAGAACAGCATTTGCCAGTTTTTCTCCGCTGAGCCGATGATCTGAATCGATCGGATTCACATCACCTGCGGTTCCTTGGATGAACATACTTTCACCGCCAGATTTCCTGTTGATCAGATCTCTTGCGACGGCGGGATAATTAGCACTTACCGTTACCCCCTCTTCCCCTGCATTTTGGAAAACGGGATGACAGCCGTGCATAAACAAAATATTATTCGTATGCTGACCTTGATAGGCTATCTTAATAACATCAACATCCCGATCGTAAGGACCATCCGGAAACCTTCGGTTAGACCCAATCTCCACCTGCCCGCGACCGAAGGATATAGTCGCGGATTTCGCGGATTTGATAGCGTTTTTAACGGATGTGATTATAGCGGGTTTTACGACAGCCTCCATGTATTCAGGGTTGGGCCGCTGACAATGTTCTCCCCAAGTGAACCAGTTTTGTGAGACAGGAGCAAAATGCGTGTGTGAAGCATTGATCAAGATGGCCGATGCAGGGATTTTGTGCTTTTTGGAAATAGCTGCTTTCACCTGATTTATAAAAGCGTAGTCAAAACCACACAGATCAAGGGAAATCAGAAGAACGTGTTCTTTGTTATTTTCAATCGAAAGGGTATGTGTAAAAAGGTTATTATCGGTTTTATGCTGAGCGATAAACACAGTACCCGATGCATCTAGTCCGTACAATCGATCTTTGTGCACACCAATTTTCACGATATCTTGCGTATAAGTTATGCCATTTTGAATGGCAATACGTAACCATTCTCCATGACCCTGATACCGCAATAACTCGTTATTTCCCGTTAATCCGTATACCTTATTTTTATATACTGCGAAATCAACAGGCTGAATTTCACTTCTCTCTGCACGTTTACCTGCTTGCTCATCTTTGTCAAAAATTTTGAACGGGATGGATTCGTTGTCAACTTTTATCCACTCCAGGCTAAATCGTCCGTCTCTTGGCGCGCCATAACCGGCGAGTGCAACCGAGAAGATTGAGGAAGAAGGTTCAATTGGCTGTTTATCGCTGCCAACCTGGTACACCGTTTGTCCTAACAAAAGATAGGGCAAGGCTACAAGGAACAAAACATTTAATATTCGCGAGCTGATCATTGTTTTCTATTTATGAGGAAACGACTGTTGCGCTTTCTGTGCTTTATCAACACTTCCATGCTTTAATAAAAGAGCCTTAGCTTCTCCATAGTTTTCGATTCCGGTGTTTTTCATCAGTATCTTTACGGCCCGATCAGTAATCTTGTCATTGATCAACGCCACGTGGATCATACTGGTATCCTGCACCCTGTTCAAACGGATCATCGTTGTAGTGCTGATCATATCGAAAATCATCTTTTGCGCCGTCCCACATTTCATTCTCGTGCTGCCCGTAACAAATTCAGGTCCGGTAACTACTTCGATCGGATAATCTGAATAACTTGCTATAGGTGATTCTGGATTACTGACGATGCACCCGGTAGCAATCCCCTCTTCCTTGCACTTTTTCAAAGTCTCAAGCACAAAAGGTGTCGTGCCACTTGCAGAAATGCCAATTACGATATCATTCGGATTAACCTGCTTCTCTTTTAGCTCATGCCAACCCTCTGTCGTGTTATCCTCTTCCTCTTCCAATGCGTCGACCAGGTGATCTACTCCACCGGCCAAAATCACATTAAAGACCCCTTTAGGTATACCGTAGGTTGTGGGCAGCTCAATAACGTCTAGCACAGCAAGGCGACCGCCACTTCCGGCACCTACGTAAAACAATCGTCCGCCTTTTTCCAATTTATTCACAATCACGTCGATAAGATCACTGATCATGGGCAGGGTTTTCTCAATCTCCACGGCAACCTTATTATCCTCCGAATTGATCGCGGCGACCAGTTCAGCGGTCGATTTTTGTTCTAAGTTTCGGTATTTTGATTGCTGTTCTGTAATGCGGTCCATCCGTCTCTATATTTCTATATTATTATAAGCTATTGATTTGTTTTGCGTATTTCTTTATTTTTTTAATAGCGGCAGCTATTTTATCCATATCCGACTGGTTACCCAATAGCATATACTGAAGAAACCAAACGGATTGTTCACTCGTTAATTTATCGTTCTGAGGACACTCATTCTGTTCCAGCCATTCCTGCATTCTCTTTTCACCATAAATCTTCAGATAGTGTTTGTTTTTAGCTAAACCCGTAACATATTCATCCTTATTCATTTGACCATAGCCTTGCGAACAAGGTATTCCTTCGGCCTGTAATGCTTTAATGAACTTATCTCTGCTTAATCCTCCAAACCCTTCCTTAAGGTACCGGAACATATATAGATGATAAGCGCCTGCTGTTGTGCCCTCGTAAAGCTTGGCAGGCTCTATTCCTTCTATTTCGTTTAAAAGACTGGTCAGATATCTTGCATTTCTATCACGAGTAGCAGCTTGCTCTCTTAATCTTGTCATCTGTGCGAGCAAGATATTTCCCTGAAACTCCGTCAATCTCAAGTTTGTTCCTCTTGTGCCCGTACCCGTTCCGAATGATGTCGTTGTGCCCCCCTGCCCTTGATTGTGGAAATTATAGCAAGTTTTAATAAAATCGGCATTGTTGCTGGTTATAGCTCCACCCTCCGCACAATTCAGGTTTTTAGACGATTGGAAACTGAAAGCACCTGCCAGACCGAAAGATCCAACTTTCTTCCCTTTCCATTCAGCCATATGTGCCTGGCAAGCATCTTCAATCAATGGAAGGTTATGCTTATCAGCTATTTGAAGAAAATGATCTATATTAAATGGGGAACCGCCAATATGTACCGGCATAAGTACTTTCGTTTGCGGACCGATAGCTGACTCGACTTTTGTCGAATCTATTTGAAAGCTTTCGATGTCGGTATCGACGAAAATTGGCAAGGCATAGTTTAAAACGGCGACATTATAAGTTGCGATAAAGGTGTAAACAGGCATAATAACCTCATCTCCCGGTCCAACATCCAACGCCCCCAAAATCGTATACAGAGCACTGGTGCCGCTGGACACGCCCAGACTGTGGTTAACGCCCAATAATTTCGCATATTCACCTTCAAAGCCGGCAACCACTTTTCCGTTTAACCGACCCCATTTCCCACTCTTTAATACGTCTATTAGTGCCCTTTCTTCCGTTTCATTAAAAAGCGGCCAATTCGTAAAACTGTCGGCCTTTGCCTTTGATCCACCAAGAATTGCAGGTTTCCCATCATCCGCGAAAGAAAAGTAAGGCGCTCCGACAGCAATACCGCCGCCTGCAATAGCTGCTGCAGAAATAAAATCTCTTCTATTGTATTTAGTTTTCATAATTTAAGTTTCTTTAAAACTCTATCTTTAAACAATTGGTTCGCTCGTATTATGGCCATCAGGTTATGGCCGTCAGGATCCCGAAGGCGCAAATGAATACCATTGCATATTTAATGCAATTAAGGAATTATATTTCAAAAACGCAAAATAAAAAACGCAAAAATAAAAAAGACAAACATCCAACCCCTTAACACCTCAATGTTAACTCAAAAATAAATTCACCTGCAATATTAAACTATAAATTAATAAAAATACATTAGGAAACAATAATGCTATAAAACTCGGAAAGACCTAAGGAAAATTAATGCGCTATATCAATTTACAAAATGCGTGTATCGGAATAAATATTGGATAAATATTTAATATATTTGAGTGAATCTAACAATAATCTGAATTTAGTAGTGAAAAAACATAAAAGGCAAGCGCTGATCTTAAGACAGATTGAACTTCATAATAAAATGCTTTCTGTTGACTTAAGTGAAGAACTCAATGTTTCCGATGACACCATTCGTCGTGACTTGAAAGAGTTAGCAAATGATGGAAAGATTATCCGCGTTCATGGCGGCGCTGTCAGCAAATCGTTTGTCAAGCCATTTAATACTGAAAATCAAGTATATGCACTTGAAGAGAAACGCTCAATAGCTCAAAAAACATTGGCTCTCTTTAAAAACAACATGGTCATTCTTACCGAAGGAGGTACAACGATTTTGGAACTCGCTAAAGTCATCCCAAAGAACTTACGATTAACAATTATCACAATCAGTCCACAAGTAGCCATCATGCTATCGGAGCACGACAACCTCAATGTGATCAGTGTAGGCGGTCGGCTAACAAAGAACGCTAATCTACATACTGGTGCGAGTGTTGTCAACCTTCTTGCAGACATCAGAGCAGATTTATGCATCTTAGGTGCAAATGCATTTTCTGCCGAAGAAGGCTTAACGGATATGGACTGGGAAATCGTTGAGGTGAAAAAAGCGCTTATCCGATCGGCAAAAAAAGTTGCGGTTATAAGTATATCTGAAAAACTCAATAGCAATAAATGGCTAAATATATGTTCAACTTCTCAGATCGACTACTTGGTTACGGAGCTGGATTCTTCGGATACGCTTTTAACACCCTACATTCAAAAAGGGATTACGGTATTATGATGGTCTCTTTCAGCGAACTACCCGTTTCCAAAAGTCTTGAATAAAGCCCAGACCATAGGCAATTAGTTGAATAAATGAAGCGATAACCGATAAGGCAGCTACCTGCAAACTTTTCGTTGTAGCCAATGCGTGAAAAAAAAGCAAGATGGTATAAATTAACAACAAGGTATTGCACAAAGGAGTAATACCCAAATCGAAAAGATTAGTGATGATCGTAAAGCCAAGAAAAAACACAAAGGCTGCTGGAAAAAAATGGACAACCTTCAGCTCAGATGGAAAATGTTTATAGATATTGATCCGGGCTCTTCCGAAAAAATGCAATTGCTTGTAAAACTGTAAGAAATCGGTTCTACGCTTATGATAGACCAAAGCATCTGGTATGAGAGCCGTTTTAAATCCGGCTTTTTGAATTCGGATGCTGTATTCAATATCCTCACCTAAACGAGTCAGCAAAAACCCTCCGACGGATTCCCAAACCTTTCGTGAAACCCCCATATTGAAACTTCTAGGATGAAAAACACCAATATGCTTTTTATTCCCTCGAATCCCCCCTGTTGTAAAGTGAGATGTCATTGAGTAACTGATCGCCTTTTGTACCGGAGTAAATGAATCATGCGCTGAGTCGGGGCCTCCGAAAGCATCCACATATGTATTTTCAAGAAACCGATTGACAATGCTTAGGTAGTTAGATGGCAAGATAACGTCCGAATCAAAGATTATGAAGTAATCGCCTTTGGCACGCTCAAACCCATAATTACGTGCGAAACCCTGTCCTTCGTTTTCCTTATAGTAGTAGCTTAGGGTAAGTTTATCTTGGTAGGACTTCACAATTTCATCAGCTTTCAGTTTTGATCCATCTTCGATAATCAAAACTTCGAAATCGGCATAATCCTGTCGGGTTAGACTAGCCAATAGTTCATCGATCTCTTGAGGGCGATTGTAGAGTGGAATTATAATCGAAAAAAACATCTTAGATTACGCGTTCGATTTGATAGTTATTCCTTTCTGAAGAACTTCGTGACACCAGCTCAGCAATAAATCCGGTAAGAAACAACTGACAACCTACAACAATAGCAACCAAGGCTAGGTAAAATAAAGGCTGATCCGTTACATCTCTATACTCAGTATGAGATGAAATAGCGGATAATTTTTGGTATAACAACCACAGAGTGATAACAAAACCGGCAAAAAAGCTTAGTGCCCCCATCGTTCCAAAAAAGTGCATCGGTCTTTTGCTGAACTTTCCGACGAAGAAAATAGAAATCAAGTCTAAAAAACCGTTGATAAAACGACTCATTCCGAACTTAGTCTTACCGTATTTTCGAGGATAATGCCTAACTACCTGCTCGCCAATTTTCTTAAATCCGGCCCACTTCGCTATAACCGGTATGTAACGGTGCATTTCGCCATACACTTCAATGCTTTTTACGACATCCAAACGGTAGGCTTTTAAACCACAGTTGAAATCATGTAAATTGTCAATCCCAGACATAGATCGGGTGACGGAGTTAAACAGCTTGGTCGGCAAGGTTTTCGAAAGAGGGTCGTGTCTTTCTTTTTTCCATCCTGAAACAAGATCATAGCCTTCGACAACAATCTTTCGATATAGTTCAGGTATTTCATCCGGACTGTCTTGCAGATCAGCATCCATCGTAATAACCACCTGTCCGGCTGCCATAGCAAAACCTGTGTTAAGAGCTGCAGATTTTCCATAATTGCGCCTAAACTTCACTGCAGTTATGGAAGGGTTTGCCGCCTTCAAGTCCTCAATTACCTGCCACGAGAGATCGGTACTCCCATCGTCAATAAAAATCAGTTCATAGCTCAATTTATTACCCCAACATACACGGTCGATCCACTCAGCTAATTCGGGTAGAGACTCTTCTTCGTTGTATAAGGGAACGACTATCGAAAGATCGATGTTTCTATTCATTTAGGGGATCTTCATTTTCGGGTTCGCGTGCGACAAAAACAGGACGATCTCTTTTAAAGATGGCAGCCCAGATCAAAGCACCGACAAAATATATTAAAGCAGAAATAGCAATCGACTGCAAAATATCCATAATCCCAGGATTGAATTGCTTTTCTAAGCCCTTTTCCATCTCGGCGATAGTCTCATCTATTACTTCCTGGTCGGTCGTCATGCTTTCCATCATTTCGGTGGTTGCATTTAGACTGATTTCGGTAATCTTGGCTGGATATTCAGGCTCAATCCATTTTCCAAAAATGATCGAAAAGAAATACACAACAACTGTCGGAATAATAAACAAAATAAAAATATTTTTCAACGCTTCTTTAAAGCTCCAGAACCCTCCGATTTGTTTTCTGATTTCTAGCGTAAAATAAATTGCCAGGCCTATACCTACGACAAACTGGATGATTGAGTGTTTCCAAGTACCCATAATTTGCGGCATACCGTAGTACACCAACAGAAAAACAACAATATTTATCGCAGACCAAATTAAACCATATTTTACTGCAAGAGATGTGGCCGAAATGTTGCCGTTTGAAGTTGTGTGATTCATGTCGATTAATTTAAGTTTATGATTGATTAAAAGCTACAACGAGGGCGTAAATAGCGGCATCAAAAGCTTTGTTTTTGCTATTATTTACAAATTCATCAAATTGTCCTTCCGTAGGTTCGGGTTCCGAGAAAAAACACATCATCGGATAGAACAGATCTTCCAGTTCTGTTTCCGGCTCTAAGCCCATTGCCACGCGGGCTATTTCTGAATAATTACTATCTACTAATATCTGATTTACAATAAATGGCTCGTAAATACGGTGTTCATCTTGAAATTCGTCTTCTTCAACCAAGAGAAACTCCTTCAAAAAATCATCGAGGTCTGGTTCAATCTTCTCGTCCTGACACTCACGCAAATACAATAGAAGATTTAATAATTCTGTACCGCGGTCTATTGTCTCATCTTCGATTCGTTCCCATTCTGCCGACTCCAAATAATCAGCTTCTAGCCTTTCAACATCTTTCGTAAAAAAGTTGATCAGCAGCAAATCGAAATAAGGTTCTCTTAAATCATCAAAATGCACAAAATCATCGAAAATCCTGTCCAAGAGACCTACTTTCTCCAAATAAGGAAGTTCGGCATCAAAGGCATCAAATACGCGAGATGAGAAAACATCTGACTTCTGGTTATTAACTTGCGTATATTCTTGAATAGACGCTTTTAAGGCTCTTTTTACTTGTTCATTCATAATCGTCACGATAGGTTCAACGTATGACCCTTGTTTACTAAAAGATCGACCTTGCCTTTCAATTTAGAGTTAAAAAGAGGGTTATTAGTGGCCTTTGATCGATTCGTATGCTGGTCAAATATCCATAATTCATCTGGATTAATCAAAATTAGATTTGCAGATGCATTCACTTCCAATGTAGGTTCAGGTAAATTCAATATTTTACGTGGGTTCACTGCTAATTTTTCGACAATCATTTCTAAAGACAAACCTACTTTTAACAATATTGGTAAGAGGGTTTGAAGGCCCGTGATTCCAAATTCAGCAATTTCAAACTCCACGGTTTTGAATTCAACCTCATGAGGGGTGTGTTGAGATACGATTGCGTCAATTGTTCCATCTTTCACTCCTTTTATTAATTCGGAACGATCCTTTTTAGTGCGTAATGGAGGTTTGACCTTATAATTACTGTCGAACGAGCTTACCTCTTCATCTGTGAAAAGTAAGTGATGAGCGGCAACGTCGCAAGTAACCCGCAAACCTTTCTTTTTGGCGCGGCGGATCAAATCGACCGATCCAGCACAGGTAATCGTACTAAAATGTATTGGGGTGTCATTATATTCGGCCAAAAATAAATCCCGTGAAATCATGACCTCTTCAGCCATATTCGGATTACCCTTCATTCCCAAATAGGTGCTCATCTCCCCTTCATTCATTTTTGTATTGCCCGCAATCGATTTATCTTCGGCATAAGAAAAAACCAATCCTCCGAAACCTTTGCTATACAACAAAGCTCTGCTCATTAAACCTGAATGTTGTATACTACGATTGCCATCACTAAAAGCAACTGCACCTGCCAGCCTCATGTCATAAAGCTCCGCCAATTCACCTCCTTCACGATTCTTACTGACCGCAGCAACCGGATAGACGTTAACAATTAAATCTCGTGTACTATTTACAATGAACGCTACTTCCGACCGACTATGGAGCGGTGGATTTGTATTAGGTTGAAGCGCGAGTTCGGTGAAACCACCCGCAGCCGCGGCGGCGGCCCCGGTGATCAAATCTTCCTTGGTTTCATAACCGGGTTCTCCAAAATTACAATTCAGATCAAAAAAGCCGGGAGCTAGAAACCGGTCACGAGCATTAATGACGTTTATATTTTTAACTGTAATCTTACCTGGTTTTTCAATCTTCTTAATAATTCCATTTTCAATAAGAACATCTGCCTGTTTTTTATAAAATGTGGAATTAGAAAAAAGAATTGTTGCATTCTTAACGATCAGCTTTTCCATAAAAATAAATTAAGACGGTGAGTGAAGCGAAACAATGAGAGACTCTTCATGACACGAAGAATGTCTTCGGCAGAAAAATAAGAAAAACGAACAGCTAAAACCGAGTAGTTTAATTCGTGGATTGTTCCCATTAAGAAACAAAAATACAAAATACTCACTAATACAGCGTGAATATTTTGTATTTTTCATTCCTAGATTGCACCGATTACCGTATTGTTTGGAATAACGGCTTTTTTCTTAATAACAACAATGCCGTCTCTCACCGTATAGGTATCAAAGTCTCCATCTTCTAGGTGCTTACCACCATTTATACGAACATCGTTACCGATGCAAGCACTTTTATCAATAATGGTGTTATCGATATAACAACGTTCACCCACACCGATGAGTGGTCTACCAACTCGCTGATATTGGGTTATCTCATCTAGGTCTTGGTAGTAGTCAGCCCCCATCATATATGTATTTCGAATAACCGTTCCCCTCCCAATTCGGGACCGGACCCCGATTACCGAACGTTCAACCTTGTCTGCATTGATAATACAGCCGTCCGCCACAATAACCCTATCCAATAAACAACCAGCAAATTTGGAAGGAGGCAACATCCTCGATCGAGAGAAAATCGTATTCGAATCAAAAAGATTGAAAGCTGGAATATCGTCCGTCAAACCAATATTTGCCTCAAAAAACGAGTCGATATTTCCGATATCAGTCCAATAACCATCGTATTGATAACTAAAAACATTGGACTTCTCGATTGCATAAGGAATAAGCTCCTTCCCAAAATCCAAACCATCGTTTTCTATTAACAGATCGGCCAATACCCCTTTGTCAAACATATAAATTCCCATTGAAGCTAAATATTCACGACCATTAGTCCGCATCTCCTCACTCACTTCCGATTTCCATTCACTTAATAGATCCGCACTCGGTTTTTCAATAAATGAAGTTATCTGACTTTCTTCATTTGACTTAAGAATACCAAAGGAGGTTGCATCTTTTGCGGATACGGGGATTGTCGCCAAGGTAATTTTTGCACTATTCTGAATATGGAAATCAATCAGTTTCTGAAAATTCATTTGATAAAGTTGATCCCCTGATAAAATGAGAATGTAGTCGTAGTCATGAACTTCCAGATAACGGCGAATTTTGCGCACGGCATCTGCGGTACCCTGATACCAACGATCTCCATCCATGTTTTGTTCCGCAGCGAGTATATCGACAAAACCCTTGTCAAAAACACTGAAGTTGTAGGTGTTTTTGATATGAGAATTCAGTGAAGCTGAATTGTACTGTGTAAGAACAAAAATACGATTCAATTCAGAATTCAAGCAATTGGATATTGGAATATCGACCAATCTATATTTACCCGCTATCGGAACGGCTGGTTTTGAACGAGTCAATGTCAGTGGGTTCAATCGCGTTCCCCGCCCTCCGCCTAGAACAATGGAAATTACATTCGATTTCATAATTTATTTTTTAGATCAACGATTTATAAATGTCAATATACTTTTGAGCAGATCTTTGCCATGAAAAATCTTGCTCCATCATTTTTTTTCGATTCCGATTTAGTTCAACCTTCCTTTTATGGATGGCAATCGCCTTCCCGATCGCCGAAGAGACTTCTGATACGCTCTCATTCTCAAATGAGATTCCCGTACCACCTAATGAAACATCGGTCACGGTATCGGCTAATCCACCCGTCTTTCGGACGATTGGCATCGTACCGTAACGCATGGCATATAGCTGATTTAAACCGCAAGGCTCTACCCTTGATGGCATAAAAAGGAAATCAGAGCTTGCATAGATCTGATGAGACAATGTTTCGTCGTAACCGATCTTGACAGCAACGCGGCCCGGATACGCATCTTGTAGGTTTAGTAATTCTCGCTCGAAAGCCAGACTACCTGATCCCAAAACCATAAAACTCAACTTGTCGGCATAGGTATTCATCATATCGTCAATAAAAAGAGGTAACAGATCAGCTCCTTTTTCATAAACCAGCCGGCCGATAAAAGAAAATAATGGTAAGCGATAAGAGAATCCAAATTGCTTACAAAATGCTTTTTTATTCTTTTGCTTGCCCTCAATTTCTTCATGCTGATAGTTATGATTTATCAGGGGGTCTTTCGATGGATCCCACACTTCAAAATCAATACCGTTGACAATTCCGTGCGCTTTCTGTTTCTCTGAGAAAAACAGTGTTTCTAAGCCATTGGCTTCATCGAATAGTTCTTCAAGATACCCTTCAGACACGGTCGTATATGCCCAACAACATTTAATCAGTGCAGCTAAGGGATTAATCACTCCATCCCAGTCGAGCAAGCCTCTGTGGTTCCAATCAAATTTCGGCATCAAAACTGCCTCCTGCCAGTCCATCCATCCTTGATACTGTCCATTGTGAACTGTACCAACGGTCGGTGTGCCTTTCAGTATTTCAAATTCATCACAATGCTCAATAAAAAAAGGGATTAGGCCGCTATGGTGATCGTGACAATGCAATAATAGTTGTCTATCCTTTTTGGCACATAACCAATGTAATAGCGCATATTGAAAAGCGATAAACTGGATATGTTCATCTGCGTAACCATAAACCTCTTTCCGGTCAAGCAAGCCAGGGATTTTGACAAGGAATAAATTAAAGCCCAAAACTTTTCCATTCTTGAGAACCTGATACCTATACAGTTGTGTACCGAGTCTGATCTCATCCGAGAATATAGCCTCAAACTCGTGTTCATTGACGAAATCTCGATCATACCAAGGCATAATGACCGATGCGTTTACAGATAAACGATTCTGGTATTTCGGCAAAGCACCAACAACATCTCCTAAACCACCAACTTTCGCCACAGGGTAGCATTCTGCGCTGATATGATATATATTCATTTTAGTCTATTTAGGTTCAGTTGCTTTACATCTTTTCAAAACGACACCACCCAGTGGTGGCAAGTTAATCTCAGCGGAAACCGGCTGATCCATCCAAACAATCGGGTCACTTTGTACCGGACTTTGATAAATACCAGACCCGTGGTAGATCTTATCGTCAGAATTTAATAGCACATTCCATGTTCCTGCTGAAGGTATTCCTACTCTAAAATTTTCATGTACCTGTGGAGTCATATTGAGAGCCACCAGTAAATCATCCATTGCATGCAGTCCCTTTCTCAAATACACAAGAATTGAATTTTCAGCATCGCCCACCTCTATCCATCGAAAACCGTCGTTCTTAAAAGAGATTTCATACAAAGAAGGCTCCGCACGATAGAGAAAATTCAATGCTTTTACAAATTCAAAAAGACCAATATGACCAGGATGCTGCATCAAGTGCCAATCCAGCGACTGATTAAAATTCCATTCAGAAGTCTGACCGAACTCACCTCCCATAAAAAGAAGCTTCGTACCGGGATGCGTGTACATGTATAGATACAAGAGTCGCAAGTTTGCAAATCTTTGCCAATCGTCACCCGGCATCTTATAAATCAATGAACGTTTTCCATGCACAACCTCGTCATGTGAAAGAGGAAGCATAAAATTCTCAGTAAAAGCGTAAACTGTACTAAAGGTTATCTTCCCGTGAGTATATTTTCGATAGATAGGGTCTTCACTAAAATACTCTAATGTGTCGTTCATCCACCCCATCATCCATTTCATACCGAATCCGAGCCCGCCACTAAAAGTTGGGCTACTTACACCTTGCCAAGCGGTTGATTCCTCGGCGATCGTCTGTACATCGGGATACTCTTGATAAACGGTTTCATTAAGCTCTTTCAGGAAACTAACGGCCTCCAGGTTTTCTCGTCCACCAAAGTCATTCGGCACCCATTCGCCTTCGCCCCTTGAATAATCTAAATAAAGCATAGACGCTACAGCATCGACCCGAAGACCGTCAACATGATAACGATCTAACCAAAAAAGTGCATTACTGATAAGGAACGAACGAACTTCATTCCGACCAAAATTAAAAATATAAGAATTCCAATCGGGGTGAAAGCCTTTTTTGGGATCGGCGTGTTCATACAAATGAGTTCCATCGAACTGATGAAGCCCATGGCTATCGCCTGGGAAATGAGAGGGCACCCAATCTAAGATAACGCCAATTCCGTGCAAATGAAGCTGCTCAATAAGGTACATGAAGTCTTGTGGTGCACCGAAACGTGAGGTTGGTGCAAAAAAGCCTGTTATCTGGTATCCCCAAGAGGGGGCATAAGGATGCTCCATAACCGGCATCAATTCAACATGCGTAAAACCACTCTCCAATATATACGGAATTAGTTTATCTGCGATTTGTCGATAGTCCAAAAATTCGTCGGGACTGGCTGGATCTCTTATCCACGAACCTAGATGCATTTCGTAAACGGCAATGGGTTTATTCAGCGCATTTTTTTCAAACCTGCTTTTTTGCCAATCCTCATCTTTCCATTCGTACCAAGTATGCTGAACAATTGAGGCTGTTTTCGGCGGCACCTCCCATTGCAATGCAAAAGGGTCGCCTTTTTCGAGTACGGCCCCGCTCTGCGTTACAATCGAGTATTTATAAATTTCACCAAGATCAACATTTGCGATAAAGCCCTCCCATATTCCAGACTCGTCCCAGCGAACATAGAGTGGATGTGCATAACGGTTCCATCCATTAAAATCACCAATAACGGAAACCGATTCAGCATTCGGTGCCCAAACAGCAAAATATGTCCCTTTATAGCCCTCATAATCTAAAACATGGGCACCTAGTCTTTCATAAAGTCTATAGTGCTTACCCGCTTTAAACAAACTAATATCGTAATCAGAGAACCTTGAAATAGCTTGAACAGAATCGGCCATATACCACTCCTTTCTTATCGTTTATGATACAATTATCTTATCAAAATTTTTGGGAGCGGTCAGTCGATAGATCCCATCTTCATTCCTTTGAAAATCAACCATATCATTATCTATCGAAATCTTATTTATCTCGAACGGGATCCCAATTAAGTTTATTTTATAATTGGTATACGGTTCAATATAGCGTCCCTCTCTTGTTTGCTGAATCGTAAGTGAGCTTTCGGTTCCATGTAACTTATATTTTTTATAAAGAAAATATTCGTCCTCATACGCATATGACTCGCCATCATCTTCATAGAGTGCGGATGTCAAACTTCCTTCCAGATAGTAGACCAGCAAACTCAACTCGTCGATTACCTTTTCATTAACATGTTGAACAATCGGATTAATTGGCAAAACGGCACCCGCTTTGATAAATAGCGGCATTCTGTCAAGTGGTGTATCAACCAAATGCTCCACCCCTCCATTCATAAGTTGATTGGACCAGTAATCATACCAATAACCAGTGGGTAAATAAATTGTTTTTTGTCGTTGTCCATCTTCCAAAACTGGCGATACCAATAGCTTGTCACCAAATGAAAACTCCTCTTCCCGATGATGATTACTATCGGATTGTTCCAACATGATCAAAGGCTTCAAAATGGGTGTTCCGTTAAGGGCGTGCTCATGAAACACCGTATAAATATACGATAGCAACTGATATCGGAGTTCGATGAATTTTCGGTTGATTGATTCATATTCTTCGCCAAAGCTCCATGGTTCTCTTTCTGCAGTATCTCCAGCGGAGTGAGCTCTCATAAATGGTGAAAACACGCCAAATTGTAGCCAGCGACTAAACAGCTCAGCACTGGGTTCTCCACTGAACCCTCCGATATCTGTTCCGCAAAAAGACAGTCCGGACATCGCTAACCGCTGTAATTGCAAAGATCCGATCTTCAGATGCTCCCAAGTTGCTATATTATCGCCCGTCCACACAGAAGCATAACGTTGAGTTCCTGAATAAGCCGCTCTGGTAATTGTAAAAGGACGTTTCCCGTGCAACAGTTTTTTCAAACCATCATAGGTGGCTCTCACCATTTGCATTCCATATACATTATGAGCTTTTCGGTGTGAGCCCCGCTTGCCATCAAAGTGATGACGGACATCATCAGGGAAGGTTCCCCGACCAAAAACAGCAGGTTCATTCATATCGTTCCAAACCCCGGAAACACCGCTCTCGACTAAATCTCTGTATAAGCTACCCCACCATTTTCGAACAGCCGGATTCGTAAAATCAGGAAATTTGCATCGTCCTGGCCATACATAACCTTCCATAAAATAATCATCACCACGCCTACAGAAATAGCTATTTTTATCTGCCTCCTTATATACCCAATAATTCTCATCTACTTTGATTCCGGGGTCGATCATGACAACGGTCTGAAAACCATCGGCAGACAGATCAGAAATCATCTTCTTGTGATCGGGGAAATATTTTTTATTCCAGGTAAAGCATCGGTATCCATCCATATAATCGATATCAAGATAAATGGCATCACATGGTATTTTTCGTTCTCTAAACTGCTTTGCTAAATCACGCACTTTACTTTCAGGATAGTAACTCCACCGACACTGGTGATACCCCAGAGCCCATTTGGGCGGCAGGTAATGTGTCCCCGTTAACAAATGATAGCGCTTAATCACATCTTCTATCGATGGCCCGTGAATGTAGTAGTATTGGAGCTCCCCGCCTTCAGACCAAAAGCTGGTTTTAGTAGGATCTTCGGCGGCAAAATCGAAATAGGTTTTAAAGGTATTGTCAAAAAATATTCCATAAGCTTCGCCATTCTTCAAGCCGATATAGAATGGTATGCTTTTATAAAGTGGGTCGCGATTAAATCCGAAAGAATATGTATCTGAGTTCCAATTGACCAAGCGCTTGCCTCGGAGATTCAAATGAGTCGGTTTATCGCCCAATCCGAAAAAGCTCTCATTTGATGCAGCCTCTTTCGTACAATAAACATAATAACCACCGAAATCGGCATTCTCTTCCCAATGCATGGGCGCGGCATCTTTACTAAACAATTTCCCATTGCGGTCAGAGAAAGCAACCAATGAACTTTCTTTCTCTATCAGACAGGTAACCGTATTGGTGCGGACTTGGTAGCTATTTTCGTCTTCGGTCAACTCAAAAAGATCGACATGTTTCGTAGAATTATCTACTGCGTAGGAGAAGTCGTCTAGAAAGCTCGAATTTGGAGCTAGACGAACTCGGACAATTTCGTCACTGACAACTTTCACTTCAATCGTCGCAGATCCATCGTGAAAGTAGAAGCTATTTGCCTGTTGAAGATATTGCCGGATTGGTTTCAGGTATTTTTTCTCGATGCTGGGTGGGTCCAATACTGGGTTATTCGTATGATGAATCTCTTCCTCATACTGGTTAGTCCACTCATCTCTGAGCTTTTGAGGTGTGTTAAACTTTTCAATCATAAATCTTTCGGTAATTCTTTGACCCAATTTACATTAATTCGGGCTAAATAGGAATGGTCAACAGAAATTAATATATATCACTATTCATTAATTGTAGAAATATAATAGGAGCAATTAAAAATTTGCCAATAAAAACAACATATTATTTTTAATTTAATTTGTATCCCACAAAAAAGCGACTATATTTGCAATTCAATGCAGCAAATTATTGTTAAAAAAGACATGAATTACGCAAAACGACATCATCTACATTTCCATCGCCATTGTGGCGATTTATATTAGTATGTTTCTACGTGGAGCGTAAACCCAAGTGTTAAATTTTTATTAATAATAATATCTTTTGAAAGCATTAAAAATAGCCATCCAAAAATCTGGCCGCCTAAATGAAAAATCAGTCGAACTTCTTAAGAATTGTGGCCTTTCTTTTGAAAACTACAAAAGTTCACTAATTACTTCTGTTGCCAACTTTCCTCTTGAAATTCTCTTTTTGAGAGACGATGATATACCTGAATATGTACAAGACGGTATCGCCGATCTAGGCATTGTTGGAGAAAATGTTATTCAGGAAAAAGAAGTTTCAGTTGAATATCTGCAAGAGTTGGGCTTTGGAAAATGTACTTTGAAAATTGCAATCCCAAAAGAAAAACCTCTTAATTATATTGATGATCTAAATGGAAAATCGATTGCTACTTCCTATCCGGTCATTCTTCAAAAATTTTTGGATCAGCATAAAATCCAGGCAGATATTCGCACGATATCGGGATCTGTTGAAATTGGCCCTGGTTTGGGGTTGAGCGATGCCATTTGTGACATTGTTTCTACAGGAAGCACATTGAAAAACAACGGTTTGGAGCCTTTTGCCGATGTGCTGTCATCTCAGGCTATCCTGATTGGAAAAAAGGATGTAAAAGAGCATGAAGTTGTTTGCGAGCTTTTACAGCGTATCCAGTCCGTTTTACGGGCTAAAGAGACGAAATATGTAGTCTTGAATGTAAAAAAAGCCGGGCTCCCTTCCATTTTAGAATTACTTCCAGGCGTTAAAAGCCCGACGGTTGTTCCATTAGCGGAGAAGGATTGGGTGGCTGTTCACACGGTTATTTCAGAGCAGGACTTCTGGGAAAAAATTAACAACCTTAAATCTGTCGGTGCCCAAGGTATTGTTGTTATGCCAATTGAAAAAATCATTATGTAACCCGAAACGGTTGATACATTAATAAGATATGGCTATGATACCCTGTTTTGAATATAAAAACCTGAGTAAACAAAAAATTGATGAACTGATTGTCAGAAACAACGACACTGATTACAAAATCAGAAGCCAGGTGGAGGCGATCATCGATTCGGTAAAAAGTGACGGAGATAAAGCTTTGGTTGATTTTGCTAAACGCTTTGACAACACCAAATTAACGGAGCTTGCTTATCGACAAGATGAGATTGACAATGCAGTCAGCAAGGTAGAGCGTCCCGCTGCCCGTGCTCTGGAAATCGCTTTTAATAATATTTATGCCTTTCACAAAGGACAACTCCGACGAGAGAAAAAAATAGAGACAAGCAAGGGTGTGATTTGCTGGCGTGAAAACCGGCCCATAGAGCGTGTTGGATTATACATACCAGGAGGCTCAGCGGTTTTACCGAGTACATTTTTAATGTTAGGAACGCCCGCCCGTATTGCTGGGGTCTCGAAGATTGTGGTATGTACGCCGCCGCAAGCAAACGGTGAGTTGAACCCATTTATTGCTTATTGTGCAAAGCTGCTAAAAATAGATACTATCTACAAAGCGGGTGGAGCTCAAGCGATTGCTGCTATGGCGTTCGGCACAGAAAGTATCCCGAAGGTTGATAAAATATTCGGTCCAGGAAATCAATACGTCACGCAGGCCAAATCTCTGATACAAACCCTATCAACAACGGCCATTGACATGCCCGCAGGGCCGTCAGAAGTAATTGTTGTAGGTGATAAAACCAGTAGACCCGCTTTTGTGGCTGCCGATCTATTAGCACAAGCCGAACACGGTACAGACAGTCAAGCAATTTTGCTCACCAGTGATTATCAATTAATCGATAAAGTAAAAGCGGAGATCGAAAAGCAATTAGTTGACTTGCCAAGGAAAGAAATAGCTCTTCAAGCGCTTCACAACTCCTATATGATGAGTTTCGAAAGTATAGAAGAATTAATGGTTTTTTGCAACAACTATGCCCCAGAGCATTTGATTTTATCGGTTGATAACCCAGCGAGTTACAATTCATTAATAACCAACGCGGGCTCAGTATTTTATGGGCACCTCACACCTGAAAGCATGGGTGATTATGCTTCTGGAACCAACCATACTTTGCCCACGAGTGCATACGCAAAAGCATATTCGGGTGTTTCGGTTGACTCTTTTGTCAAGAAGATCACGTTTCAAGAGATTAATGAAGAAGGTATCCGAAATTTAGGACCAGTAGTAGAATCTTTGGCAGCGATTGAAGGTCTGGATGCTCATAAAAACGCAGTAAGTATCCGATTGCAACAGATTAATAACAGGTAAATTGTTCGATATGTCCAATTTCAATATTCAATCAATTTTACGGGAAAACATTAAAAACTTAACCCCATACTCTAGTGCGCGCCATGAGTATACGGGCTCGGCATCCGTCTTTCTGGATGCCAATGAGAACCCTTATGGTTCTGCTTTAAAGCAAAACTACAATCGCTATCCTGACCCGTTTCAGGAGAAGTTAAAGACAGCACTCAGCAAAATAAAAGGCGTACCTCCCTATAATACTTTTATCGGTAATGGTAGTGACGAAGCAATTGACATATTAATACGCGCATTTTGTCGGCCTGGTGTTGATAACATCATGGTATTCCCACCAACATATGGCATGTACGAGGTTTCGGCCAATATCAATGATGTAGAGATAAAGAAGGTAAATCTTACACCTCAATATCAACTAGACCTAGATAGCATTGCGGATACGATCGACCAGAATACAAAGATCATATTCTTGTGTTCACCTAATAACCCAACTGGGAATTCAATTTTTCGGGAGGATATTGAGATTGTGTTAAACAACTTTAACGGGATCGTGGTGGTCGACGAAGCCTATATTAACTATTCTAGACAGAAATCATTTATTCAAGAATTGACCGAATATGGAAATCTTGTTGTTTTACAAACACTTTCCAAGGCTTGGGGCTTAGCAGGTCTGCGTATCGGAATAGCTTTTGCCAGTCAAGAAATTATCGATATTTTCAATAGAATAAAACCTCCATACAATGTAAATCAGGCTTCACAGCAGCTGGCATTGGATGCATTAACGAACATTGATCAGATAAACCAATGGATTCGAGAAACTATTGATGAACGATCACTTTTGGTCAAAAATCTGCTCAAGTTTGATTTTATTGAGCATGTATATCCTTCTGACGCGAACTTTATTTTAGTTAGAACCAATAACCCTTTAAAAATTTACCAGCATTTAAATCAAATGGGAATTATTGTTCGGGATCGTTCGAAAGTTTCTCTTTGTGAGGGCTGCTTACGTATCACCATTGGCACACCAGAGGAAAACAATCGTCTTTTGGAAGTTTTAAAAGAATTTAAATAAAATATGTCACAAGTAGAAAATACCCCACCAATAAAACTTCTTTTTATCGATCGAGACGGAACAATTATTATTGAACCTGACGATGAACAAATTGATAGTTTCAATAAGTTGCGCTTTTACCCAGAGGCTATCCAATACCTTGTTCGAATTGCGAAGGAATTGGATTACAAATTGGTACTGGTCAGCAATCAAGATGGTTTGGGGACAGAATCTCATCCCTTAGAGAATTTTCAACCCGTCCATGATTTTATTATTCAGACATTGCAATCGGAAGGGGTTGAGTTTTTAGCGGAACATATCGACCGTACATGGCCTCATGAAAATGCTCCTACAAGAAAACCTGGAACGGCATTACTAACTGAATATTTGGAAAATGATGATCGATACGATATTGCAAACTCCTTTGTTATAGGAGATCGGATAAACGATGTTAAGTTAGCTGAGAACTTAGGTGCAAAAGCAATTTGGTTAAACAATAATCCTCATTTAGGCAGCAAGGAAAATCACATCCTTAATAAGGAAGTGGTGGCATTGGAAAGCGGATCGTGGAAAAGTATCTACGAATTCCTGAAAGTCGGCAAAAGGAAAGTTAGTCATGCGCGGAAAACCAATGAGACAGACATCGTGATCGAGCTTGACATCGATGGTAGTGGAAAATCATCTATCGACACCGGTATTGCTTTTTTTGATCATATGCTGGATCAGATTGCACGACATGGAGGTCTCGATTTGAAAATTGTCACGAAAGGCGATTTGCATATCGATGAACACCATACGATTGAAGATACGGGAATAGCATTAGGAGAAGCTTTTCTATCGGGACTAGGTGATAAAAGAGGGATTGGGCGTTACGGATTTTGCTTACCTATGGATGATTGTCTGGCACAAGTTGCGATCGATTTTGGTGGTAGAAACTGGTTGGTTTGGGACGCTGAGTTTAATCGCGAAAAAATCGGGGAAATGCCGACGGAAATGTTCTCACATTTCTTCAAATCATTCTCCGATGCTGCGAAGTGCAACCTGAATATTCAAGCGGAGGGCAATAACGAACACCATAAAATTGAATCGATATTCAAAGCTTTTGCTAAATGTATTAAAATGGCTGTAAAACGTGATGTTGACAATATGCAGTTACCAAGCACAAAAGGATTGTTATAAATGAATATGGTCGGAACAGGAACATCCATCGGCATTGTCAATTACGGTGCAGGTAATATCTTTTCACTAACGGCTGCACTGAGACGTCAGAATATTCACTATGGCATAGTTAATGTACCTGAAGAATTGGATTGTTTTGATCGTATTATTATTCCCGGTGTAGGGCATGCCGCAAAAGCAATGGAGAAACTGGAACACTTTAAAATGGTTCAAGCTATCAAAGAGATAAAAAAACCCGTATTAGGTATCTGTTTGGGTATGCAGCTTTTGACAAGCTTCTCAGAAGAAGGAAATACAATGCTGCTTGATCTAGTGCCCCTTACAACTGCAGCTTTTGACAAAAAGATTGAGTTAAAAGTTCCACATATGGGGTGGAATATGATCCATTTCGAACAGGCATCACCAATTCTGACTGATATCGAAAATACCACCTATTTTTATTTTGTTCACTCGTTTTATATTGAATATAATCCTAAATTTACCGTCGCATCATGCAATTATGGATTAAACTTTTCTGCAATCATACAAAATGAAAACTTTTATGGAGTTCAGTTTCACCCTGAAAAGTCAGGTAAAGCCGGAGAAACTCTTCTGAAAAATTTCGCCACACTTTAAAAATATTAAGTAATAACTATGTATATCATTCCAGCAATCGATATTTTAGACAAAAAAGTTGTTCGCCTACGCGAAGGTAATTATGAAGAAGTTACCACATATGACGTAAGCTTAGAAGAAATGATCGAAAAGTACCAAGCTAACGGCACCGAGATCATTCACGTCATTGACCTAAATGGGGCTAAAGGAGACTTTACCAATCAAAAATACCTTTTTGATATTGTTAAGAAAGTAGACATGAAGATCCAATACGGCGGTGGTATACGCAGTATCGACATGGTCAAGAAACTGACCGACGAAGGTATTTATCGTGTAATTGTTGGCACACAGGCATTAACAAAACCAACATTTTTAGATGAATTGAGCACGCTAAAATGTTCAGATCAAATCGTCATTGCGATCGACGTATTAGACGAGGTTATAAAATATTCTGGTTGGATGGAAAGCTCACCCGTAAAATTGATCGACTACATTGATCGCTGCTTAGGCTTGGGTTTCTTTCGTTTCCTTTGTACGGATATAAACAAAGACGGCAAGCTAAATGGAGCAGGTGTGGAACTTTATAAAAAATTACTGGGCCACTCACCGATTATCAAACTGATCGCCTCAGGTGGGATCAGTTCAATGAAAGATATTCAAGAGCTTTCTCAGCTACGAATCGAAGCTGCAGTTGTCGGAAAAGCTATTTATGAAAATCATATTAGCATCGAAGAAATCAAAGAATGGAACCTCAGATCGCTAATCAAATTTTAAAAGAAAGTAACTTGGCCAAGCGGATTATACCCTGCCTGGACGTGAAAGATGGACGAACTGTTAAGGGCGTTAATTTTGTAAATCTTCAAGATGCCGGCGACCCGGTTGAGCTAGCTTATCAATATTCTCAGCACGGTGCCGATGAACTTGTTTTTCTTGATATTTCAGCAACAAATGAAGGTCGAAAAACTACAGTTGAATTGGTAAAAGACGTCGCGCAGAATATCAATATACCTTTTACAATTGGCGGCGGTATTTCAGAGCTCTCAGATGCCGATGCCCTTTTAGAAGCCGGAGCGGACAAGATTTCTATTAATTCCGCAGCTGTTAAAAATCCGCAGTTAATAGAAGATTTAGCCAAAGCTTTCGGCAGGCAATTCGTGGTTGTAGCTGTTGACACTCGATTTGTTGGTGACCAAAATTATGTTCATTTAAACGGCGGAAGAATTAAAACTGACTGGGAGACGTTCAACTGGATAAAGCAAGCCGAATCACTCGGTGCTGGAGAGATCTTACTTACGTCTATGGACTTCGATGGTACAAAAAATGGCTTTGACATCGATTTACTTAGACAGGTAAACAAAAACTTATCTATCCCACTTATTGCATCTGGAGGTGCAGGAAATATTCAGCATTTCATAGATGTGTTTAAAGAGAGCGATGTCGATGCAGCTTTGGCTGCGTCAGTGTTTCACTACGGTGAAATAAAAATCAACGAATTAAAACAAAAATTAATCGACAAAGGAATACAAATAAGACTCTAAACTTCATGATCGATTTCAAGAAAAACGACGGCCTCATTCCTGTTGTAATCCAAGACAATTATACATTGGAAGTTCTCATGCTTGGTTATATGAATGAAGAAGCATGGAATAAAACAAAAGAAGAGAAATTGGTGACCTTTTTTTCTCGGTCTAAAAACCGACTATGGACCAAAGGTGAAGAAAGCGGAAATGTTTTGAAAGTGGTCTCGACACATATTGACTGTGATCAAGATACCATCTTGATTAAGGTCAAACCTGCAGGTCCTACCTGCCATACAGGATCTAGAAGTTGTTTTCAAACAAAATTCAACCAGAACTTTCTTTTCTATTTGGAGCAAATTGTCAAAAATCGGTATAAGAACCCAACCGAAGACTCCTATGTTAACAAACTGAGAAAAAAGGGAATCAATAAAATCGCTCAAAAAGTTGGCGAAGAAGCTACTGAAACGGTGATTGCAGCGTTAAATGAAACGGAGAAAGATTTTATTAACGAAAGTTCAGATTTGTTGTTTCATCTTATCGTTTTATTACAAGAAAAGAACATTTCACTGAAAAAAATTGCAAAAAACTTAGAAAGCAGACATAAATAAGCGATATATTGGCGTGTATGAAACTTTCAATCGAGTTAGACGCAATATTAAGTGGACATCAAAATCCGATATATACGGTTGAGAATGGCCCGGAACCGTATCAATTATTCACCGGCGGAAACGACAAAGGACTGGTTTTGTGGAACTTAGAAAAGATGAATTTTGAAAAGATTCTACTACCAGTACAATCATCAATTTATTCGGCTCACTACGATTCCAACACTGACGTTCTCTTTGTAGGTGAACGTAATGGAAAAATCAATATTTATAGTTTTAAGGAAGAGAAAAACCTTTCTCCTCTTCTTTATCATGAAAAACCTGTATTTGATATTGCTACCTTAAATGAGAAAAAAGAGTTGTTAGCTGCATCCGAAGATGGCAAAGTAAGTATATGGTGTCTAAAAACTTTTAAGAAACTGCACCATCTTGACATATCACAAGATACAATACGAACCATCGCTATTAGTCCGGATCAAAAAACGGTTGCATTCGGGGCCAAAGACTCGCGGATTTATATATTCAACACGGAAGACTATAGTTTCAAAAAATTAGTTAAACAGCATACGATGCCAGTCACCTCAATGACGTTCTCGCCGGATGGGCGTTACTTTCTTTCGGGCGGCAGGGATGCAAAGTTATTTATTTATGATGCTTTCGACTTCTCATTAATCAAGGATATTACTGCACATATGTTTACTGTGTATGGCATTTCTTATCACCCCCACCTTCCGTTGTTTGCTACAGGTAGTCGGGACAAAAGCATCAAGCTCTGGGATGCTGAAACATTTGAACTAATTAAAACAATCAGTTTTGAAAAGGGATACGATGCGCATAAACTATCGATCAACAAAATTGTCTGGAATAGAAATTCAGATCAACTTATTTCAGTAGGTGATGAAAAATTAGCCTACGTGTGGAATATCAGCAGTGTCTAGGTTTCAAAACATTCTGTTCTGATTAAAAACTACATTGTCGTTTTTTTGTTATATTTAGGTAATCAAAAGCAAAAAACTGATGTCAGTAATCAATAATTTTCAACGTATCCTTATTGCCATTGATGATAGCCCTTATTCTGAAAAGGCCGCATTATATGGTTTTCATTTAGCGCATGTTATGAATGCTAGTGTAGCATTATTAAATGTTATGGATCCACCAGCAACTACCTATTCTGGTGACCCGCTATTAGGGCAGCAACCACTGGTACTTCCAGAGGTTACAGAAATGCAAGAGGAAACATCAAAAGCTATCCTAGAACGTTATGAGTCGAAATGGAATAGCAGCAAAGAACTTCTTACTTTTAGTAAAATCGGCAACCCGCGTATCGAAATACTCAACACAGCCGAGGAATGGAAAGCTGATCTAATTATATTAGGGACGCATGGGCGCACAGGATTTGATCATTTTATATCAGGTAGCGTGGCCGAAGGCGTCGCTCGCAGATCGTTATGTCCAGTTCTTATCGTACCAAATAAGACTGATAGTTAAGCAAATTGGGTTTTAATTTTAAATTGAAAGTTTACGATTCTATGTGGTGAGAGGGTTCACTCTCACTCACTCTTATTCGTTATGCAGAAATGCTTTCTTAGCTAAAAGCTCTTCTTCTGTCTCTCTTCTGTCCTCATCATCCACACAGCAATCTACCGGACATACCGCCGCACACTGAGGCTCATCGTGGAAACCCACGCATTCAGTACACTTATCTGGTACAATAAAATACACTTCGTCTGAAACCGGGGTTTGGACTTCTTCAGCATCAACTGTTCTCCCGTCAGAAAAATCAATCATCCCCCGAAGTTCTGTGCCATCTGAATAGCGCCAAGCTTGTCCCGCATCATAAATTGCGTTATTAGGGCATTCGGGCTCACATGCCCCGCAATTAATACATTCGTCAGTAATTATAATCGCCATTATCCTGTTATTATAGCTTCTTTTTAATACTAAAGTCTACCTAAGAAACATACTTGCATTAAGCTTAAAAATAAGTTTCCTATTTTTGTACACAAATATAAGGCATTATTAAGTAATTATAGTAAAAACGTAGAGATTTTGACAACTTATCAACGATTGGCGGCTTTTTCAATATTGAAGAATCGCATCTTAGCTAACAACGATATGTTAGAAGATGTGATATCAAAAGCCTATTCACGCAACGCTTGGTTTACGCCAGATAATATTCGACAAGCTATCCATTCTAATCTAAATCTACTAGATCAGGCAAACTTGGACGAGTGGATAAAACCTTATCATGAAAATCTTGAGATACGAACGGATAAAACAGTAGGTCTAATCCTTGCTGGGAATATACCTATGGTTGGTTTTCACGATGTTCTAACTTGCCTTATAGCTGGCTTTAATGTACAAATCAAAACTTCTTCGGATGATGATATCATAATTCCTTATATACTCGATCAATTAATTGCAATTGAACCAGAATTTACGGCTAAAATAAATATCGTCGATAAGCTTAACGACTTCGATCTTATTATTGCTACAGGAAGTAATAATACTGCTCGCTATTTTGACTATTATTTTAGAAATGTTCCCCATATCATTAGAAAAAACAGGAACGGTGTTGCTCTGATCATGAAGGACGATACAGAAGCTGATTTTAAAAAATTGGGCAAAGATATATTGGATTATTTCGGACTGGGGTGTCGTAACGTTTCAAAAATTTTCTTCCCTGCTGCTTTTGACTATTCTGTTTTTTTTAAAGCCATCGAAGAATATGCTGACATAAGCAACCATTACAAATACAACAATAATTATGAATATAACAAAGCTATCTACCTTGTAAACGGCGATGAACATATGGATAATGGCTTTTTGCTTTTGAAACGAGACGAGCGTATCGCCTCGCCACTCGGTGTTATTTATTTCGAAGAGTACCAAGACTTGCAGGAATTAAATGAGCGACTCGTTATAGAAGCTGAGAAAATCCAATGCATCGTAGGTCATACAAATATTGACGGAATCTCTCCCTCCGTCCCGTTTGGTAAAAGTCAGAAACCAGGACTTAGCGATTATGCAGATGGTGTAAATATTTTGGATTTTTTAAATGCCAATAGGTAGTTTATCCTTAACTTTGGGTCATGTACATTATTAAAGTAAAAGGAGTTGCAAAAATTCCAGATTATGTGCAGTTGAGAGACGAAGAGTTTACGCTCCTCGCCTATTTCCGGGTTGACAGACCAGACAAATCGTTAGAAAAGCTGGGACTTGGAGATCAGAAAGACGCTATTATGAGCGTTATTAATGAAATGCCTTTTGGAATTATAAGAAAATTAGAACTTTGAACATGGATCAGAATACAGTTATCGCTCTTAAAAGTGTAGACATATATCAACCTCAACATTTAGTACTTTCCAACGTCGCGCTCAGTGTACAATCTGGCGAATTCGTTTATCTTATCGGTCAAACAGGATCCGGAAAAAGCAGTTTACTAAAGGTTATTTATGGCGACTTGCCAATTGCTGCGGGCGAAGGAATGGTCGCAGGTTTCGATCTAAAGAAATTGGCAGAACGGGATATTCCGTTTTTACGTCGGAAACTAGGTATCGTCTTTCAAGATTTTCATTTACTAACTGACAGAACAATTGAGAAAAACCTTGAATTTGTTCTAAAAGCAACCGGCTGGAAAGACAAAAATATGATGAACGAAAGAATGCTGGACGTACTTGAAAAGGTTGGACTGCGTTCAAAGCTCAAAAAAATGCCTCACGAACTGTCTGGTGGTGAGCAGCAAAGAGTTGTGATTGCACGTGCACTTCTCAATAATCCGGAAGTTATCTTAGCTGATGAACCAACAGGTAATTTAGATCCAGATACCTCTGAAGAAATCGTGCTACTGCTTCGAGAAATCAGCCGTAGCGGAACTGCCATTCTTATGGCTACACATGACTATCAAATTATCAAAAACTTACCATCACGTATTATCAAAACCCACTCAGGTTCGTTATTGGACAATATTGACATTCAGTAGAAGTGAAAAACTGACATGTTGGCGGACAAAAACGTTTGGCAATACAATTGATAAGACTTTCCTGTACCATTAAATAAATTATTCAAATGGAAAATAAACATCCAGAAGAACATTTGGACAATAAAAATATTACGGACGAATTAGAATCGGTGAATGAAGCTCGTAAACATGCAAAAAACGTATCTCATAGTGAAGACAGTTCAGATGATGATGCCGTTTCTTCGGAAGATTCTTTAAAGCAAGAACTAGAAGAAGCAAAAGATAAATATGTGCGCCTGTATGCGGAATTTGACAACTATAAAAGACGCTCTTCTAAAGAACGTGTAGAGTTTTTACAAACTGCAGGAAAAGATGTCATTAATGACCTATTACCGATTATTGATGATTTTGATCGTGCAATTAAAGCTGCTGAAGGCACTGAGAATATCGATTCTGTGAAAGAAGGAATTCTATTAATTTCGCAGAAATTAAAAAAGACTTTGGAGCTAAAGGGTCTAAAACCAATGGAGTCTATCAACCAACCATTTGACGCAGATTTGCATGAAGCTGTAACCAAAATCCCAGCGCCAAGTGATGATCTAAAAGGTAAGGTCATAGACGAAGTGGAAAAAGGATATTTTTTAAATGATAAAGTACTTCGTTACGCCAAAGTTGTAGTAGGAAGTTAAATAGCTGTAGGATAAAAACAAAACAATGTCGAAGCGAGATTATTATGATGTATTAGGAGTTTCAAGGTCGGCTACTCAGGCTGAAATTAAATCAGCCTATAGGAAGTTGGCAATCAAATATCATCCGGATAAAAACCCTAATAACAGTGAAGCTGAAGAGAAGTTCAAGGAAGCTGCAGAAGCTTATGAAATTCTGAGCAACCCAAAAAAGCGGAGCAATTTTGACCAGTTTGGCTTTGGTGGTGGTTTCGGCGGAAGTCAGGGAGGCATGAATATGGACGACATATTCAGTCAATTTGGAGATATTTTTGGGGGAGCGGCTGGTGGTAGCCCTTTTGATAGCTTCTTCGGAGGAGCAGCTTCCAGCGGTGGTCGCCGAACGGCTCGCGGTAGTAATCTAAGGATTCGGGTCAAACTAACTCTTGAAGAAATAGCTTCCGGAGTAGAAAAAAAGATCAAGGTAAACAAAAATGTATCATGTAAACCTTGTAATGGGACAGGCGCTAAAAATGCTGCGGCATTCAGCACATGTTCTACATGTAATGGTACAGGTACCGTGCGTCGTGTAACTAATACCATTCTTGGTCAGATGCAAACATCAAGCACATGCCCTACTTGTAACGGAACAGGAAACTCCATCACGGATAAATGTGAAACATGCCATGGTGAGGGCGTGCATAAAGGAGAGGAAACCATTTCAATTAACATCCCTCCCGGGGTGACAGAAGGCATACAACTATCGATGTCAGGAAAAGGGAACGCAGCGCCGCATGATGGTATTCCTGGTGACTTGATCATTGTTATTGACGAGGTTCCTCATGAGATCTTAAAACGGGAAGGCATAAACATAGTTTATGACCTCTACATAAGTTTTGTAGATGCTGCATTAGGTACATCGATAGAAGTACCAACTATAAGTGGAAAAGCTAAAATTAAAATTGAACCAGGTACACAAGCAGGGAAAATCTTGCGCTTAAAAGGAAAAGGTATCCCTGAGGTTAATTCCTATCACCGAGGAGACCAATTGGTTTATGTCAATATTTGGACGCCAAAAAATCTTTCTAAAGAAGAAAAAGCACAACTGGAAGGCTTACGTGAGTCGAACAATTTCAAACCACAACCTCGTAAAGGTGAAAAAAGCTTTTTTGAGAGGATGAAAGAATATTTTGATTAACCTCGTAAAAGATAGACATCCAGACTGGATCACAAAAAAAGCCTACCATATTCATATGGCGGGCTTTTTTTTATTTTTTCATGTAACGAAAGCTCGCTTTTCTAGTCTAAATGAGTAAAATCTAGTGCGAATGTTAGAAATCAACGATATTGTCAAACAATATGCGAAACACACAGCTTTAGACCACGTTTCATTTTCGATACGGAAAGGAAGTATTTTTGGCCTTTTAGGTCCGAATGGAGCTGGTAAAACCTCTTTGATTCGTATTATCAATCAAATAACAGCTCCCGACCACGGTCAAATCTTATTTAATGGTGAACCATTAAATCCAAATCATATCTCAAAAATAGGCTATTTACCTGAAGAAAGAGGTCTTTACAAAAAAATGCTGATTGGTGACCAAATGCTCTATTTAGCACAACTGAAGGGTCTCTCAAAAAAGGAAGCAACCGAACGCATTAAACATTGGTTTGAAAGAATGGAAATGCAAAGTTGGTGGGACAAGAAGGTAGAAGATCTCAGTAAAGGGATGCAGCAGAAAGTACAATTCGTCGCAACTGTCATCCATCAGCCAGACCTCATCATTCTCGACGAACCATTCTCGGGCTTTGATCCTGTTAACGTAGATATTATCAAAAGTGAAATTATCAACCTGAATAAGAATGGGTCAACTATTATTTTTTCAACACATCGCATGGAATCCGTAGAAGAGCTCTGTGATTCCATTGTCTTGATCAATAAAGCACAGAAAATACTTGATGGAAAGGTATCTAATATAAAAAATGCCTATCGGAATAACCGGTTTCACATTCGATATGTCAGTCAAACAGGAGCGCCTATAAGTGAGCCTGTGGATACTGATATATTCCGGATCATCGAAACCAAAACAACCGAACTTGGATATGATAGTAAGGTTGAGGTAGCAGAGGGACGTAGCATTAACGATGTACTTACTTATTTTATTGACCAAGTTGAAGTACATGAATTGAAAGAAATCATCCCTAGCATTCATGACATATTTGTTCAAAAAGTAAAGGAAACTCATTAAGATGGAAAAGATATTTCTTATTATCAAACGTGAATATTTAAGTCGTGTAAAAAAGAAGTCATTTCTTGTCGGCACTTTCTTAGTCCCATTAATCTTCATCGGTATGTGGGGAGGAATTATTGCTATCTCCATCCAAGATTCTTCGTCTAATGCAGTTATTAAAGTTATAGATGACAGTGGATTAATATTGAATGAACTATCAAACACAAATTCAATTACATTTGAAAAAGCCGTGGGTGATGAGAACTCCGAGCGAAAAGCTATACTTGATGAAGAGGATCAGTACCTTCTCCTTATCCCCTCTGACATCACTGAATCAGAAAGGCTCCAATTACTATCTTCAAATAAAGCAAGTATATTTATTCAATCTGAAATAGAGAGCCAAGTAGAAAGTGTTCTGAATACGATTAAATTGAAAGAAGCAGGTATTGATCAGAAAACCTTAGAATCTATCAATCCGAATGTACGTATTACCGCTCTGGAGGTTACTGAAGCTGGAGAAAAAGAATCTCATGCAGGTGTTGCTATGGGAATCGGTATGGCGGCCGCTATGCTGATTTATTTGAGCTTATTTATTTATGGAGCACAGGTTATGCGTGGCGTCATTGAAGAGAAAAACAATCGAATAGTTGAGGTGATTATTTCCTCTGTACGACCGTTCCAATTGATGATGGGAAAAATAGTTGGTATAGGACTTGTTGGACTAACTCAATTCTTTTTATGGATTATACTTTCAGGTGCATTAATGACTGCAGGCAGCATGATCCTTGCTTCTCAGATGCCCGATATGAGTGTAGAACAAATGCCTTCAGTCGCGGGCGCCGCAAATACGACACAAGTCTCTAGTTTGACGCAAGACGGTGTTATAGGTGACATACAGAACATTTTAGCTGGTATCAACTTCCCCTATATCATCGGATTTTTTCTAGTGTTTTTTTTAGGAGGATATTTATTATATAGTGCTCTTTTTGCGGCGGTTGGATCGGCGGTTGATAACGAAACTGAGACACAGCAATTTATGTTACCTATTACGATGCCTTTGCTCTTTACTTACGTTATGGCGTTTAGTCTCTTAGTAAGAGATCCACACGGACCGCTAAGTTTTTGGTTGAGCATGATTCCGTTAACATCGCCAATAGCTATGATGGTCCGAATTCCTTTTGGTGTTCCGCTATGGGAAATTTTACTTTCAATCGCCTTGCTTATCGGAGGTTTTATTCTGACCACGTGGGTCGCTGCCCGTATCTATCGCGTGGGTATTTTGATGTATGGAAAAAAAGCTAGTTATAAAGAATTAATTAAGTGGTTTAGGTATAAACGCTAGTTTGATGAATATAATCTGCAAAGCATTCGAGGAGCTCACCAACAAGGAGTTATATGATTTACTTCAACTTCGTTCGGAAATATTTGTTGTTGAACAGGCTTGCACGTATCAGGATCTGGACGGTGTTGACTTCCAATGTCACCACCTGTTGATCTATGACCAAAGAGACAAATTACAAGCTTATGCACGATTAATACCGGCTGGATTAACATTTTTCGAAAATTCGATCGGTCGGATCGTAACAAGGGAACACGGAAAAGGTTTAGGTAGAATATTAATGAAGATCGCTCTGGTTGAAATGAACAACTTATTTGGTGAGCAGCCGATACGCATCGGCGCTCAAACCTATGCACTAAAATTTTATCAGAATTTTGGCTTCAAGACAGACAGTGATACTTATCATGAAGACGGTATCGAACATGTCGAAATGCTTCGTCCGTAGAGATTCTGCTCAATACCAACTAAAGCTTTCGATCAATATCCCAGCCTTCAAGATACTCAGCAATTCTCTTTAAAAACATCCCTCCCAATGCGCCGTCTACAACGCGGTGATCATAAGATAGAGACATAATCATTTTTTGACGTATAGCGATTACATCTCCGTACTCTGTTTCCAATACGGCCGGCTTTTTACCTATACTACCAATTGCCAATATTGCTACCTGCGGTTGATTAATTATTGGTGTACCCATCATACTTCCGAAAGAGCCAACATTTGTTACCGTAAATGTCCCACCTTGGGTCTCGTCTGGCTTTAATCGATTTGCCCTGGCGCGACCAGCTAAATCATTCACCACTTGGCTTAATCCGACTAAGTTTAACTGATCCGCATTTCGTATTACAGGTACAATCAGGTTTCCAGATGGCAAGGCTGCCGCCATACCTACATTAATATTTCCCTTTTTAATAATTTGAGTACCAGATACTGATATATTTATCATTGGATAGTCGCGGATCGCCTTCGCCACTGCTTCAATAAAAATTGGAGTAAATGTAATTTTAACGCCTTCTTTCTTTTCAAAATCCTCCTTCACCCGGCTTCTCCAGTTCACGATGTTCGTTACATCGACCTCGATGAATGAGCAAACATGAGGTGATGTTTGAACACTATCAACCATATGTTGCGCAATTAACTTGCGCATTCTATCCATTTCAATAATCTCATCGCCAGTCTCGGCCACCATCGTCCTGGTAGAAGAATCTTTCGATTCCATAGAGTCAGAAGATGACCCAACTGTTTCTGAAATAGGTGCTTTTTCTACTGCGACGGGTGCGTCCTTTCGCTCGTCGATATAATTTAAAATATCCTGTTTTGTCACCCGTCCCTCTAAACCCGAACCAGTTATCTGATCAAGTTCTTCTTCACTAATCCCCTCCTCGGCAGCAATGTTTTTAACCAGAGGAGAGTAAAAACGTCCACCTTTTCCACGCTCGCCTAGTAAGTCTAACCCTGGTATTACCCTGCCCTCTTCATCATCGATGCTATCTCTATCTCCCACGTTTAATGACTGTTGAGAGTCATCAATATCGACTATCACATCTGCGCCATCAGAATCCTCTCCTTTTGCCGGCTCCGAATACCCTGAATCAGAAGTTCTTTCCCCAGATTGAGATGCGTCATCGTCACGCTCACCTTCCACCTCTAATATTGCGATCACATCTCCTACTTGGGCAATGCTATCTTCCGTAAAAAGCTGCTCTATCAGTTTACCTTCAACCGGCGATGGCACATCCGAATCTACCTTGTCCGTCGCTATATCTACCACTGAGTCATCCACTTCTATCCAATCACCCGGTTGCTTCAGCCATTTAACAATAGTTGCTTCCGAAACACTTTCACCCATCCGCGGAAGAATTAGATTATATTTTGCCATATTTTTCAACTCTTAGGTAAGCTAAGTTAGTTAAATAATTACGAATTTTCCTCTTTCACTAAACGAAACAATAGAAACAAAGCGCTTGTTGCAGCCCTTATTATATTGTCTTCTCGCCTTTTACCAAACAAAAATTTTGTCGAAACAGTTTTGGACAATCCACTCACTGCAATCCATACCGAGCCGACCGGATTCTCATTGGTTGCACCATCAGGTCCCGCTATCCCCGTGATCGCCACTGCATAGTCACTCTGGAGACGTCTTTTAACTCCAGAAACCATTTCCTCAGCAGTCTGTTGGCTAACAGCGGTATACTGTTCCAATGTTTCCGCTTTTACATCCAACTCAGCTTCTTTTACTGATTCAGCATAACTGATAATTGATCCTAAAAAAACCTGACCACTACCGGGCACCTGAGTCATTAGATGTGAAAAATAGCCTCCAGTGCAACTTTCCGCAGCTGCAACCGTTAACCCTAAGTTTTCAACCGTTTTTAAAAAACTGTATTGGAGAGACTCCCCTGTATCATTAATATAATATGTAGGTATCAAATTGATAATATTACCGGCAAAATGATCTAGTTCTTCTCTTATATCAGTCTCCGACTGCTCGTCACGCCCAATTGCTGTCAACCGAAGACGTACCTGTCCGTAGGTAGGCAGATAAGCCAACTGGATCGAATCGGGCAGACTAGCCTCTACCGGTGCGATGGTTCCCGCTAAAAAAGACTCACCAATACCTGCTGTTAAAATCGTCTTATGGAAGCGCAATTTCCTATCAGGCATTTTTTCCAGCCTCGGAATTACTTCATGGTTCATCAAATATTTCATCTCCGTCGGCACACCCGGCAATACAGCATAGCAAACGCCTTTCTTTTCAATCCACATTCCAGGAGCCGTTCCCGCCTTATTAAACATTACCTCCGCAATTTTTAGAACTTCGGCCTGTTGCTCATTTTCTGGCAGCATAGGTTGCTTATATTTAGCAAAAATCTCGCGCACGTGTGACAACACATTAGCATCAGTTACAATTTCCGTATCAAAGTACTCGCGAAGAGCCTGTTTGGTTACATCATCTTTTGTTGGCCCCAAACCGCCTGTCATAACGATCAAATCAACCCGTCCGGAAGCGAGAACCAAAGCTTCCTTAATCTTCTGCTTATTGTCTGCTATCGCTGAGATATGAATTACATTCACACCAATCTCATCCAGATGTGAGCAAATCCAACTTGAATTTGTATCTACTATCTGTCCGATTAATATTTCGTCTCCGATTACAATAAGTTCAGCTTTCATAGTTTAGATAAACAATTTTTAGAAACTGTTATAGTAGTCATTACGCTTGGTCAGCTTAAGATCTTGTAAAACAGAAGCTTTTATCCTAAGTGTAAACGTGTAACTCCGGTATGTACCAAACGGAATCCATCCAAACGACATGTCCCAACAATGCAAATCACGATAAATATTAAACTGCGTTAATGTAATTTTTTGAGCCTGAAAATCATAGCCTGTATTATATTGTATTTTCCATTTCGGCGTTATACTCAAATCCCCATACAAATTTAGAGTACTGGTAATATTACTTCGGTTACCTGGATTTGAATAATAAAAGCTGAATGACGCAGCTACGTTCCACGGCACCTTAAAATCCACAAACGCATTCGGATCGGAGGTGATCCGGTTTAGTTGATTTCGTTGATCAGGTGTTAATCCTTCCGGATTCTCGCTTAGGACATCCAGCTTCTCATTCCGGCTCTTCGAAGCCTCTGAGTTCAAACTATAATCCATCGACAATCCAAAATTCGTCAACCTTGCTAGCGTACCATTCTCAATCGCAAAGCGATCGACTCTCCGACCTAGCTCACTATCGTACACATAAGGATCTAATGAGCCGTTAAAACTCACCCCCAGCTTATCGTCAAAAAGCGCTGTTCTGCCCGAAAAACTAATATTAGAAAGCTTAAAGGAGTCTGCCACAAAGTTATAGTTTCCGTTGAATGAAAGCCCCTGCAAGATTTTAATCTTCTTAAAACCAGTACTATCCTCCGTCGACCGAACTTTTGCCTCCACATTATTATCGATTGAAAATCCAATCCCCATAGACTCTCCTCTACCCGGGCCGCCGAAAATTGAATTCTCGTAAATCGAATAAATATTCTCTTGACCGGTTTGATCTTGAAAACGACGATAAAAACCGAATCGCGGATCAGAAAAATCCGGGCGATAGTTGAAGTTAACCGAAGGTGTAATAACGTGACGTATTGCAGCCAATTTCCCTTTAAACTCCTTCATTCCGTAAATCTTCGTCGATAGTCCCGATGACAACGAGTAGTCATAGGCACGGCTAAATCCAGAGACAGTATCCGTATTCTGAACAAATCCACCTGCAGTGTTGTCCAAACCTTTCCGAATTGTTTGGAAATACCAGCGTTCGGTATAATTTACACTCGAGTTAAATTGGAAAAATTTAAAGGCATTTAAAGATAAACTGATAGGAATATTGTGTTGGAATCCATTTTGGAACTGTCTGAGTGTTTCCTGATCGAATAAATTACTTTCCGTAGCATTCAACGTGTTCCGCCCCTGTAGGCTATAGCCAACATTGATACGCTGATACCATTTCTGTTCTCCAATCCGATCTTTTGAATCAAAAGGATTAAAAGACGTCATGTTCAAATTAAACGAAGGCAATTCCAAATACACCGTCTTTGCAGAAATATCCTGCCTGTGTGATAAAGAAGAGGTAAAGTTGAAACGACCATCTCCAAAAATCTTTCCATATGAGATCGAAGATGACATGGAGTTTTTTGTAATCTGATCAAAGTCGTAGCTCCCACCTGCGGCAGTTTCTCTAAAGTACGAACCAGTACCCACATCTACTGAAGCAGTAAAAGACGTACCCGGATTCGCTTCCTGACGTTGGCTATGGTTCCAGGTAATGTTAAAATTCTTCTGAGGGTTATATTGTGGCGTACCTTCTACTCCCGAACGAATATTTGCATAACGTATACTAAAACCGCCGTCATATTTATAATTTTTCCGATAACGCGCCCTCACTGAGCCTTCGTAAGACCCTTTTGAATAAAGTGTACCCCGGACTTCTGCATCCCAATAATCATTAAAGCCAAAATACCACCCTATATCTCGCATAAAAAAACCACGAGTATAATCTTCTCCAAATGTTGGAAAAAGAAACCCTGAAGCTCTTTCGTTCATCTTCGGAAAGAACCCGAAAGGCACTGTAATAAAGGGTAATGGTACGTCTTCCACAACCAGGTAAGCAGGCCCCGTAACAATATTTTTTTCAGATACCACGCCACGACTAATGTGGATACCAAAATGTGTATGGGGTTCCGGCAAGCTACACGTACTATACATTGCATCTTTAATAGAAGCCTCATCATATTCATTCTTTTTCAACTCTTGCGCTTGAATAAACCCACCTTCTACTTCAGAAAAAACACCGAAGACCTTAACTTTCTTTGTCGTAAAGTTATAGTAAAGAGAGTCAGTGGTAGTCGGTGGCTCGGTCGCCGTCTTAAAGATCGGCCTACCTCGATAATTATGATTATGATCGTAAGATCCACTAGCGTAAAGCGTATTTGTATTCTTATCAACACGGATATAGTCGGCCGTCAACTCAAAATCTTGATACTTAATTTTAGCATTTCCTAGAAAATGGATCTGATTATTTTTAAAATCGGTTATCGTAGTATCACCCACTTGATTAATAGGCGCATCTATTGCATTACCCTGCCCTCCTACTGTATCTTGTGACAAAGAATCTTGTGACAAAGAGTCGGCAGCCAAACTATCCGCATTTAAACTCGTAATAACACTTGCTGTATCGAGAGGGCTAAGCGGATTGACTCTCAGCGAAGTATCTTGAATGTTTGGAGTCGTGTCAGCAGAACTCACTTCCTGTGCTGATACAGAAAGTACAGAAAAAGCCGTTATAAAGAGTAAAAATAGTTTAAAAATGCCGCTTCTCAATTTCAAAATTATGACTATGAATAGTACTTTTGTAATAACGTTCTTGAGTCGTCAAAAATAAGGAAAATTAATTGAGGTATCTCGTACGTAACCGAATTTACTTATATTAACTTAAAATAATTTAAAAAATTGCCGTTGTACTTATGAAACACAAGATTTCGATCAACACTCTTTGCCTTTATTTCACTATTCTATCATCTTTTTCATTTTTTTCATTTACAGGCCCGACAAATGAGGTGCAAGAAGATGCACGTGCACCGTACAAGATTAAAACAATCGTTATCGACCCTGGTCATGGTGGTCATGATGGTGCGACAAGAGGTGTCATAGCACGTGAAAAAGACGTGGCGCTGCAAGTTGCTTTAAAACTTGGCAAGAGTATTGAGAAGGAAATGAAAGATGTAAAAGTAATTTATACCAGAAAGACTGATATATTCGTCAAATTGTATGAGAGAATTGAAATAGCAAATGCGAATAATGCTGATTTGTTTATCTCAGTGCATTGTAACTCAATGCCGAAACGTCCGGGAACAGAAAAAGTAAGAGGAACAGAGACATTCATATCGGGATTTCACCGCATGGGAGAACAGGATGTTGCAATGCGCGAAAACGCATCAATCCTTTTAGAAGAAAATTATGAGGAAAACTACAACTTTGACCCAACAGATCCGGAAAGTTTGATTATCTTTTCATTAATGAAAAATCAATATCGCAATCAAAGCTTTCATTTAGCAAGTCTTGTTCAAGAAGAATTTGCTAAATCAGGAAGAATAAATCGTGGTGTTAAAGAGCAAGGCTTGGCAGTTTTAGCTCGCGCAGGGATGCCGGCTATACTAACCGAGATTGGGTTTATCAGTAATCGTACTGAAGAACGCTATATGACCTCAGCTGAAGGGCAGGCAGAAATCGTCAAAAATTTAACTGACGCTATCAAAGCTTATAAAGCTGAGGTAGAAAAGTAAAGTAAGACGTAGCGATAGACGGATTGCTCCAAATAGGACTTAAAAAAACAGAGTGTACACGTTAAAAAACGACTATTTTGAAAATTGCAAACGAAACAAAAGTTGGTATCCTTGCCACAGTGGCTATCGCTATCTTAGTTCTGGGTTATAGCTTTTTAAAAGGCAATGATGTATTTACATCAGAGAACACCTATTATGCCACCTATGACCAGGTTGACGGGCTCACCGTATCAAAACCGGTATTCGTAAATGGTTACCAGATCGGAAGGGTGTCTGGCCTTACTCTAAGGTCGACTGGCGATATTTTAACTGAATTTAAAATTGACAAAAAATATGATATCCCTGAAAATACTATCGCACGAATCGCTAGTACGGATCTCTTAGGAAGCAAAGCTATCGTTTTCGAACTTGGCAACGCGTCGACATACGCTGATAATGGTGATACCTTGCGGGCAGATATCCAACAGAACATCATGGATAAAGTAGAACCAGTTCAAAAAAAGGCAGAAGCTGTTTTCTTGATGTTAGACTCGGTATTAACTTCAATTAACAATACCGTTAATCCTGATTTCCAACGAAATGTAAATAGAAGCCTTGCTAGCATTGCCAATACTTTGCAGACTTTGGAGAATACGGCCGGACAGGTCGACGGCATGGTCGGCGCGGAAAAATCAAAGATATCAGGTATCCTAACAAATCTAGAGTCTATCTCAAAAAACATGGAACAAAACAATACTCGTATATCTGCAGTATTTGCCAATATGGAAACCATTACAGATAATGCAGCAAAACTAGATTTCACTGAAACCATGGCCAAGGCAGACAAAGCAGTTGCTGACCTACAATCCATCACCAACAATCTGAACCAGGGTGACGGTTCTCTGGGCAAATTATTAAACGATGATTCACTTTACAACAACCTTGAAGATGCCTCTAAAAGTTTAGATAAGCTCATCGTTGACATGAAAGAAAACCCGAAGCGCTATTTACACTTCTCTGTTTTCGGTCGAAAGAATTAAAATCTAAAGAATTAAATTAAAGAAGCTTCTATCCATTCCCCGTAGAACTCAGATTCCGTTTTTCCAATGGCTCGTATTTGCTGTGGGATAAAGCTTGTTTGAGTTTGACCGGGAATGGTGTTAATCTCAATAAAATAAAAACGATCGGTATCATCTTCCAGAAAAAAATCTATGCGCACCAATCCTTTACAATTTAAACGCTTATAAATCTCTTTCACGATCGTTTCCATACGAGCCACCTGAACTTCATTTATCCTGGCTGGTGTAATTTCCTGTGTTAAACCCGGGATATATTTAGCCTCATAATCAAAAAAATCACGACCTGTAATCACTTCCGTCGCAGGCAAAACCTCCACATCATTTTGAAACCGATATACACCGACGGAAAACTCTCTGCCGGTCACGAATTCTTCTACGAGAACCTGTCGCCCTGTATTGGCTGTATTAAAAGCTAAATCAATCGCATCTTTTAAAGCAGCGGCAGAACTTACCTTTGACATACCAATACTACTCCCTCCTGCATTAGGTTTGACAAACACAGGCAAACGCATTTTCTCGAGAACCTTTTCCGCAGCTCCCTCAATATCCCACTCGAAAAGCTGAACTGACTGTGCCATGTACATATCCTCAATATCATAGAGCACAGCCTTGGTATAAGCCTTATTCATGGTCAAACCTGAAGTCAGAGAATCACATGATGTAAAAGGAATATTAAGCATTTCAAAATACCCCTGTAACTGTCCGTTCTCACCTGGTGCACCGTGGATCATAATAAAAGCCAGATCAAAGCGAACTTTTCCACCCGGAAGAACTAATGAAAAGTCATTTTTATCAATGTAGTATCTTTCACCTTGCTCATCTTCATAATACCACCCCTCAGGAAAAACATGAATTAAATATACGTCGAAACGATTACGGTCAATGTTTTTTTCAACAAAAGAAGCACTATTAACTGACACTTCAGCTTCCCCTGAATAGCCACCACAGAGCAAGGCAATTTTTCTTTTCATAATTTATTAATTTGAAAACAAATATAGAGCATCTTTGAGATTTTAAGTATGTTTGAAACGGAAATAAATTTATTTTTCAATTTGCAAAAACAGGCTAATCCATCATTTGGATTAATATTTGCTTAGATTGGAAACAGTTGGTTTAATAAAATAATATGAGCAAATTCTTTCAGTATCTGCGAACACAAACTTTTAGAAATAACCTAATCACTGCCATTATTGTTATTGCTCTCTTTGTTTTCACTGTTTTCTTTGTGTTAAGAAGCTACACCCGACATGGCGAGAACATCAAAGTGCCTGAGCTTACCAATATGTCACTGAAAGAAGCAATCAATACGCTGGAAAGTAACGGTTTTCGTTATCAGATAGATTCCGTCTACCAGACCGATGCGACCCCCGGAACTATCATTGATCAGGATCCAGGGCCTGGTTCAAACGTAAAGACCAACCGGACAATTTATATTACCATGATCACAATGACGCCGCCATTTGTCAACTTTCCTGAGGTTCGGGAAATGACATATCTGGAAGCTCGCGCTATGATCGGTAATTATGAGCTTAAAATCGCTGATACTATTTATATCCCAGATATTGCCCGTGATGTTGTCCTTGACGTTAAATATGGAGGAGAAAAACTGCTTGCTGGACAGGAAATCCCTAAAGGCTCTAGCGTTTCTCTCGTTTTAGGAAATGGTATGGGTGACTCTGAAGTTCTTGTTCCTGACCTTTCAGGCTTAACATTAGATGAAGCTACTTTCTCCATCAGAGGTTCGTCACTTACGCTCGGCTCGGTAAATTACATGGGATATATCACTGATTCTTTAAGTGCCACGGTAGTGAGCCAGACGCCAATTCCCGATTCTACAAAAAAAGTAAGCATCGGAACACCCATTAACATCGCTCTCAGTAACTAAGATTTTTAGAAAGGTATTCATGCAAACGGAAAAGAAGAATTCAAGAAAGAAAAGCCTTCCCTTTATTCTAATTATTTTATTCATTATTGGACTGCTAGCAGGCTATTTTGGATATATCCTCTATCAACGACTCATGGGGCCTAATGTTACCAGTGAGCAGGAATATCTTTATATCCCTACCGGTTCAGGCTTCGAAGACTTGATGCAGAACATCGCTGAGAACAAAATAGTTAAAGACACTGCTGGGTTTCGCTGGGTAGCCGAACAAAAAGAATACCCCTCACATGTCAAACCAGGGAAATATAAACTAGAAGAAGGCATGAATAATCGCACGCTATTGAATATGCTAGGAGCGGGTCTTCAGGAGCCGGTTAATCTTCAGTTTCAAAACATCCGACTTAAAGAAAACTTCGCTGCGTATCTTGCTAAGCACTTAGAACCCGATTCTGCAGCATTTAGTACCATTCTTAATGATGACTCCTTAGCAGTCAAGCATGGCTTTACAACCGAAAACATCTTTACGATGTTCATACCAAATACCTACGAATTTTACTGGAATACTTCTGTTGATGACTTTTTTGAACGCATGGCGGCAGAATACGAAACTTTCTGGAATGACGAGCGCCTAGCGAGAGCCGACTCTGTAGGATTGAGTCAGATCGAAGTTAGTATTCTGGCTTCTATCGTCAAAGGAGAAGCACTACACACCGACGAGATGCCAGAGATCGCTGGTTTATACATCAATCGCCTGCGTAGAGGCATGTTACTTCAAGCAGATCCAACCGTCATTTTTGCAACACAGGATTTTAGTATCCGAAGGGTCCTCAATCGCCACTTACGAACTCCTTCACCGTACAATACCTATATTCATAAGGGATTGCCCCCTGGGCCTATCATGATGCCAAGCATTGCTTCCATCGATGCGGTTTTAAACTTCAACGAACATGACTATATTTATATGTGCGCGAAGGATGATTTCTCTGGATATCATAATTTTGCAACCAATGTACGCGATCATCTAGTCAATGCAAGAAAATTCCAGCGCGCTCTTGATGAACGAAATATAATGCAATAAATGTTTACATTCAAATGCAACATCCGCGTTCGGTATGGTGAAACCGATCAAATGGGATATGTCTATTATGGCAATTATGCCGAATATTATGAAGTAGCTCGTGTAGAAATGCTTCGAAGCTTAGGTACGTCCTATAAAGACATGGAAGACAGTGGCGTTATGATGCCAGTACTAGACTTATTTTGCAAATATATCAAGCCTGGTCGCTATGACGAAAATCTTACCATCACGGTCAGTATCAAAGAAAAACCAGGAGTACGAATTAAGTTTCATTATGAAATCCATAACGAACAAAACGAGTTAATCAACCTTGGAGAAACAACCCTCGTATTTGTCGATATGGAGAGCGGCAGACCTTGTATGCCTCCAGACGATTTCCAAACTCGCTTATCTCCATACTTCTCTTAAAACTTTATAGAGTATGTCTAACAGATTGCATAATACCTTGCTTAAGTTTAAGCCATATGATTATTTCATCGAATGGACCAAGGTCGTTGTGCTACCCGGTTTCGGCTCATTACCTCTATACACAGTTGCTGTCTTCTTTTTCCAAGAGATTGCCCGAGAATCACTATTAAATAAAGCAGCTGCACTTGCTTACAATTTTTTGCTCGCGATATTTCCCGGTGTCATCTTTCTGTTTACATTAATACCATACATTCCGGTCGATAATTTTCAGGAACAACTTTTATCATTTATTGCATTAGCTCTACCTGAGAATGCTTACGAAGTAATCCAGTCTACACTCGAAGATATCGTCATCAACCAGAACCGCGGATTACTATCATTCGGTTTTATAGCTGCATTATTTTTCTCCACCAACGGACTAACATCCCTAATGAATGCGTTTAATAAAGCTTCCCTAATTTCCGAAACGCGAGGGTGGTTTCGTCAGCGTTTAGTTTCCATTGGACTATCCTTTATGGTCGTTGTTGCCCTAGCAATTGGCTTTACAATCATCACCATTTCCAGCCATATTTTCACATACATAAAATCTCTGATGGACATTGCCGAAAGTTTCTGGTTAAACCTTATTTACGTAACGCGGTGGTTTATTTTGGCTGCCGTGTACTTGTTTACTGTCAGCATGGTATATAAATTTGGCCCCGCATCATCTAAGCGATGGAAATTTTTCAGTCCTGGTGCCACACTCGCCACTATTTTAGCCATTCTCGTTTTTTGGGGGTTTGCTTATTACATTAACCATTTTAATGCATACAACCGTCTTTATGGATCCATCGGAACCCTCATAGTTATCATGATCTGGCTCTACCTTAATTCATTAATATTACTAATTGGCTTTGAACTCAATGCGGCTATTGAATTATCTAAACGAAGCATCAAAATCGTGAAACCTCGCTTCAACTCCTTCAAAAGCGACAAACCCGTTGAGGAACGTTATAAACGCTTTTAATAGCATCAAAATCCAAATAGTTTCCTTACATTTATTTAACATTGCCGGATCATCATCAAGATCCGTGACTAATTCATCACCTTATGACCAATAGAAAAGTATTTTTACAACAATCAGCATTACTTGCGGCTGGTGTATTAATGGGATCTGCTTGCACAAACTCGCCGAGCACCCAAAATGGCAAACAAACACCAAAGGACATCGGACTTCAACTGTTCACTTTACGCGAAATTATAGAAAAGGATGTGAGAGGCGTCCTCCAAAAAGTAGCAGAGATAGGATATAGCGATATCGAGCCATTTGGTTTTACTAGTCAAAACGGCTTCTGGGGATTCAGCCCGACGGAATTTAAACAAGTATTGACTGATCTGGGACTAAAAAGCTCTAGTGGGCATTACGGCTTTGACGAGTTTCTTCGTACCGATGAAAAAACAGATCTAATGGCAATTATTGAGGCCGCAAAAACAATCGGGAATGAATACGTCACCCTCCCCTGGCTATCGGACGATCTGCATGCCAATACAGATATGTACAAGCATGTCGCCGATAAAATGAACCAAATAGGTGAAATCTGTAAAGAATTAGGTCTAAAATTCGCATATCATAATCATGATTTTGAATTCGAGCAGCTTGAAGATGGAGGCAAAGGTTACGACATTTTCCTAACTGAATGTGATCCCAAGCTAGTCGACTTCGAATTGGATTTGTATTGGATAATCCGAACGGGTAACGACCCCATCGCATTGTTCGACGCCCATCCAGGCAGGTTCACCATGTGGCATGTTAAAGATATTGATAAAGCAAATTCAGAATTAAATACAGAAATCGGTTCTGGAAGTATCGATTTTCAACCGATTTACGATGCAAGAGAAAAATCCGGATTAAAACACATGTTTGTCGAACAAGAAAACTTCTCTATTGACGCATTTGAAAGCATCAAACAAAGTTACGACTTCATTAACACCCAATGGAGTTAAGGAAAATAAGACACCGTTATTGCTAATTGCCTACCGGTGTTTCTTGTGATATCCCAATACGGAGATAATGGCTATCGAGGTGACTCCTCATACCATTTCGAAATTGTTCAGCACTACCATGCTTTAGAATTTCAACTAGATCCATATGTGATGTAAATTCACCGCTTGCTGGTGTCGACTCTAACAAGCCACTAGAGTGTACATATTCAAAAACAGGTAGCAGTATCTGCTGAAACTCCTTCAATGTTTTGTTTTGGCTAATTTCATAAAGTGTACTATGAAATTTCACTTCATGTTCAACCGAAAATATAGTCCGATCAGTCAACTCAGGCTCGTTGGAAACAATCTCCTCCAATTTATCAATGTCACCTTTGGTAATATGTTTAAATAATAAATCTGCCATCCCCACCTCCAAGACTAATCTCATTTCAAAAATATCTTTCAATGTTTCATCTGACAGCACTGTCGGATACAAGCCTTTCCGCAAAAGACTCATTACGTCCGGATTCGTCAAAACAGCTCCTCGTTTCTTTTTTGAATCTATTAAGCCAATCATCCTCAATCGTAACAACGCCTCCCGGATCACGGTCCGACTCACTCCTAAAATCTCAGCTAACTCAATTTCTTTCGGAATTGAATCTCCCATTTTGACTTTTTTACTAACAAAAAGATCAATAAGTTGTTTTTCAACCCTGTCTACCAATGATTTATTATCAATCTCTTTCAAGCTCTCTTTCATAATTTGGTTAAATCTATATCATTTCTTTTTTGAAACAATTTCGTTTTAAAATGTTAAAAACACCACAAAATAGGCAAAAGTAATGTATAACTTAAATTTTTTTAATAAGTTTGTTATTAATCAACGGCAAAACCTAAAAAACTCTGTGATTAGTTTTTCAGGAAAGAAATAACCAATAAGATGGTATAAAGTCTTATCGTTTCTGCCAAAACGTTAACGTAACCGAATTAAAAATTATGAGAAACCAAAATGCCGATTAAAAAAAAAGTCTTTTTTATGCAAAGCACGGTAACGTAACCGTTTGCGTAAGCTTTATACAAAAAAACAAAACAAACTAAAAACCACTTCACTCACACCTAATTAAAAAGTATGAAAGACCATTACAAATCCTTTAATCTGAGGAAACATGCATTGATTGGGTCGTTTTTATGTTTATTATGCTCAACAAGTACTGTCCTTGCAGCTGAAAAAACATATCGCACGAAAATCAATCAAATGACCTCAGTTCAAAATTCACAGCAACAAGTGAACGGAAAAGTTACCGCCGCTAACGGGGAACCTCTTATCGGAGTCACAGTAGCAGTCAAAGGAACAACGACAGGCGTTACAACTGACGGTGACGGCAATTACGCATTATCTGTTCCTGCGGGGGCCGAATTAGAATTCTCTTATGTGGGATACACTACCCAAACGATCAGTGTTGGCAGTCAAAGCCAAATTAACGTGACCTTGGAACCTGCCAGTGATTTGGAAGAAGTTGTCGTGGTAGGTTACGGAACACAAAAGAAAGTCAATTTGACTGGTTCGGTCGATGTTATCAATAGTGAAACCCTCGCCGATCGACCTGCTACTAACGTTGCTGATCTCATCAAAGGAGCATCGCCAAACACGAACATCACCATGAACATGCGAGGTGGTGAGCCGGGTGCTACCAGTACCTGGAACATCCGTGGTGTCGGATCTATTGGTGGAGGCTCTGCTCCCCTCGTCTTAGTAGATGGAGTCGAAATGGATTTGATGAATATAGATCCAGAAACCGTTGAATCCGTGACTGTTCTAAAAGACGCCTCCGCATCGGCTGTTTATGGATCAAGAGCCCCGTTCGGTGTCATCTTAATTACAACAAAAAAGGGTAAGGCAAATCAAGAGACTGCTATTAAATACACAAACAATCTATCTCTAGCTTCTCCTATTAAGCTACCTCACTTTGTTGATTCATATACTTGGGCAACTGCATACAACCAAGCCAACGCCAATGCTGGCCTGAATCCTGTGTATAGCGATGAACAAATGGAAAGAATCAAGGGCTATTTAGATGGCACTTTCCCTTATGAATATGATCCCGAAAACCCAATCGATAATATCTGGGCAGGACGTCGTAATGGAAATGCCAATAATGATTGGCCACATATCCTTTTAGCAGACAACTCATTTAGCCAAAAACATAACCTCGAGGCTTCTGGCGGTACAGAGAATACGCAGTATTATGTGGCTGGAGGATACACACATCAGAATGGAATGTACGCATTTGGTTACGACCATTACAAACGCTACAATCTATTAACAAATTTAAGTACTAAAGTAACCGACTGGTTAACCTTCAACTCCAACATCAAATATGCAAACGGCGAAACCGACTTCCCGATGGGTGAGACCACGGTTGGTCGTGAACATACATTCCGAGAAATGCTCATGTTCGCCCCAATGATGCCTCATTATAACATCAATGGTACGGTTCAAAGTCCGCTCATCCGATTACTTGAGGGTTCGGGTAGAGATGTTAACAAGGCAAACGACTTTGTGATGACCTTAGGCGGAGAGCTGGAACCCATTAAAGGATGGAAAACCAATGTTTCATATAACTATAACGTAAAAAACAACCGGGTCGAGCAAAATCCACGCCCTATTGATGTTGAACTTGGCGATGGGTCTATCGGCAACATCGGTAAACCTGCATCAACCTATACATCTGCATATTATAAAAATGAGTACAAGTTGTTTAACGCTACTACAGCTTATGAAACTACTATTCAGGATCATTACCTCAAAGCAATGGTCGGGTTTGAGCAAGAAGAAGAATTATATTCTAATTTAAGTGCAACTGTAGCTGACCTGATTTCAGATGATGTTCCTTCTATCTCAACAGGCTTAGGTGAAACTACAGTGAACGATGCTATTAGTCACTGGGCCACTCGTGGTGTTTTCGGTCGAATCAATTACAACTATAACGAAAAGTATCTTCTCGAAGTGAGTGCTCGCTATAATGGGTCGTCTCGCTTTCCAAAAAGAAAACCGTTGGGGATTTTTCCCATCCGCATCAATAGGGTATAACATCTCTAAAGAAGATTTCTGGGCAGATTTCGCACCTTCAATCAATGATCTGAAAGTCAGAGCATCTTACGGCTCTTTGGGCAATCAGAACGTATCAAACTACCTATATATATCGAGTATGACAGTTCATCCTGAACTTAACTGGATATTAGATGGAGAAAGACCAGCTTATTCCGTTGTACCATCTTTAATCAGCGATGACATTACCTGGGAAACAATAACTACTTTAAACTTCGGTTTAGACGCGAATTTATTAGAGAACCGGCTAGGCATTAATTTCGACTGGTATAACAGAGTGACAAGCAACATGATTGGGCCTGCTATGGTACTCCCCTATCCTTTGGGAGCTACCGCGCCACGAACTAACAACGCCGAACTTTCTACCCGTGGATTCGAATTAGTAGTTAGTTGGAATGATGTGATTAATACCGACTTCTCATATCACGGCAAAGTATCTTTAGGTGACAGCAAAACTAAAATTCTAAGTTACAAGGATGACAAGCAAAATGTGGGATCCTGGTATACTGGAAAAAATTATGGAGAGATCTGGGGTTTTGAAACTGCTGGAATTATTCAGACAGAAGGAGAGGAAATGGCAGATCAATCAAAGTATCACACAAGGTGGCAACCCGGCGACATCAAATATGCTGACCTAAATGGTGATGGCGTTATCAATGACGGCACAAGAACTCTTAACGATCACGGAGACTTAAAAGTAATTGGGAACACACGTCCTCGCTACAATATTGGCTTTGTCGGAGGTTTTAAATGGAAATCAATCGATTTCAGTATGTTCTGGCAAGGCATATTAAAACGTGACTATTACCCTCACTCTGGTTCACCACTTTTCTGGGGTATGACTAACGCGTGGGCTGCTTCGGGGTTATATCATGATTCCCCAGCTTTAGATTATTGGAGACCAGCAGATGAAACAAATATCTTAGGCCCTAATACGGATTCCTATCTTCCAAAACCATACTTCACCAATGAAACGAACAAAAATCGCCAAGTACAATCACGATACCTATTAGACGGTTCCTATGTACGTTTGAAAAACTTACAAATCGGATATAATCTATCTTCTAATATTCTGGAAAGATTACCAATTCGCAATGCAAGAATCTATGTTTCCGGCGAAAACCTAGTTACGATATCTGGACTACCAAAAATATTCGATCCAGAAACATCATTAGCAGCAGATCCTGCCAACGGTGGATATCTAACAAATGGGGTAATTTACCCGATGAATCGAATTATTTCTTTAGGCGTAAATATAACTTTCAAATAGTTAAAAAGAGTTAATCATGAAGAATTATAAAATCACTATAGCATTCATTGCAGGCATCTTCAGTTTATCCGCTTGTAATGACGATTTTTTAGACAGATATCCGCTAGATGCGGTGGCTTCAGATGTCTATTTCCAGAAGCCAAATGATCTAAAAGCGTATGTAAATCAATATTATAGTCAAACCTATTTCCCTAAATACGCGAATCATGGAAGCGACTATGACAGTGACATACAAATTCAATCGACAGTCAATACTCGTCTCGAAGGTACTCGCGTGGTTTCAACAACAGGCAGTATAGGCTTCGGTGCAGTTCGCAGTATTAATTACTTTTTTGACAACTACGAACGTGTCGCAGAGAACTATGATTTAGATGAATACAAACAATACCTTGGAGAAGCCTATTTCTTTAAGGCACTGATCTATAGCAATTTAGTAAAATCTTATGGAGATATCCAATGGTACGACTCTGAATTAGGAACTAGTGACGAAGCTCTATACAATCCACGTGATCCGCGAACCTTTGTCACCGATCGTATCTTGGCGTGTTTAGATACCGCTGCAATGTATTTATCAGAAGAGAAAACCAACGGCGATGCACGCGTCAACAAATGGATGGCGTTATTAATTCAGAGTCGTATCGCACTATATGAAGGAACTTGGCAAAAATACCATGCTGGGACACCCTTTGGGACTGATGGAGCTGATCCAAACAAATACTTAAATAAAGCAGCAGAGGCTGCAGCTGCGGTGATGGCGTCCGGTTTATATGATGTTTACTCAACTGGTGATCCCGACACAGATTATCAAACCTTGTTTAATCGGATGGATTATACCGGAAACAAAGAAGTTATGTTTTGGAGACGCTATGACAATGAATTATCTAGAGGAAACAGCTCATTCACAAACGACCGTAACTTCCGTATGGAAACTCCTACCAACAAAACGATGACTAAGCAAATGATGGATCTCTATTTGTGTATTGATGGCAAGCCTATCGCGGGAAACCCATTGTTTCAAGGACACGACAATCTGAGTGATGAAGCTGAAAACCGTGATCCCCGCTTCAAACAAACCATCGCAACGCCTGATCAAGTTTGGAAAATCTTAACTAACGGTACCACACAAAACTGGAGTCAAGTTTATAATCGCTTGAATAGTACGTCAGATTATATGGCACCTACCGGGTACGTTATCCAAAAAGGTTATAATCCAGATATGCAATATCACGTACAACAATATGAGGAAACACCGTCAATATTATACAGATATGCAGAAGTATTATTAAACTATGCAGAAGCTAAAGCAGAATTAGGTGAAATTACTCAAGGCGACCTAGACAATACAATCAACAAACTAAGAGCACGAGTAGGCATGCCAAAACTTGTGATGGGTAGTATCGCGAATGATCCAAATTGGAACTTTCCTGCCCTTTCTCCTCTCATTAATGAAATTAGAAGAGAACGTACGGTTGAATTGGTTGCCGAAGGTTTCCGTTGGGAAGATATCGCACGCTGGGCTGCAGCAGACGAGCTAATTGTTGGTCAACGTCCGAAGGGCTTCAAAGCAGCACAAGTAGGAGAAAATCCGTTCCCTGTTGATGGTGATGGATTCCTTGATCCATTTCAGAAAGCTATACCGAATGGCTATGGATTCAAACTAGACAGAGATTACCTCAATTCTGTTCCGGAAAGCGAGATCGTATTAAATCCAGCACTAACACAAAACCCTGGCTGGTAGTCCTTTTTGGTTAAAGGTGATGTGGGAGGGCGTAGAGATACGTCCTCCTTTTTTATTTCATCTAAACTCTATTTCTGCTATATTTACTTACAAGCGTAGGCGATTAGTATAAACCTGAATCATGAATAAGCAAATCAATTTCCTTGTAGCGATATTGTGTATAATTAAGCTAACGCTTCATGCTTTAGCAGATAGTCATTCAGGTTTACATAGCGATGAACTTCTTCATATAGAGACCGGCAACCATTTGGCATTGGGTTATATGGAGTTTCCACCTTTCATTGGTCTACTCGCTTCCATACAGAACCTGTTCCATTCAGAGTCTATCTTCATCCACCATATTTCTGTCTACGTCGCCATTGTCTTTATTTTTATACTCACAGCCAAAACCGTAGTCGAGTTCGGTGGAGAAATCCGTGCAGTATTTCTCGCACTCTTGGCCATTCTCATTTCACCCGGTCACGCCGGTTCCCAACAGTTATTCCAGCCAGTTGTCTTCAGTCAGCTCTTTTGGATTTTATCGTTTTATCAACTCCTTCGGTATATTAAATACTTGGATAAACGCTATTTATGGTATCTTACTTTTAGTGTGACATTAGCATTCCTGACAAAATATGATGCATTCTTTTTTATATCCGGACTAGCGGCACTTCTGTTCTTTAAACATACCCGACAGTCCTTATTCGTTCATCAATTTTGGTGGAACATCCTTTTCTTTCTTCTCATCATAAGTCCAAACATCTATTGGCAATATGCGAATAACTTCCCCATGTTCATGATGTTTGGCAGGCTCTATGAAACACAACTAAATGAGCTTACTACGAGCGGAATCCTTGTCGAGCTATTTCTATCAATCAACCCATTGAACATACTCTTTATCGCAGTTGCAGTTATTTACATGTTTCAGACAGACATGAAACACTATCGACCAGCAGGTCTAGCTATCCTTTTGTCAATTATCTTTCTGATATTGAGCAAGGGAAAGAGCTATTATTTTTTCCCGACCATATTGACCATCTTTCCATTTGGTGCGGTTTACTTGGAACGAGTAATGATCTCAGGAAAGAAGTGGCTATTCTACCCGCTCAGCATAGTGTTGCTCATCGGCGTTATCCTCATCCCAATAGCACTACCCCTACATGCATTAAAAGATTACCTCAACACCTATTACCCTTATGTAAAAGAAGATGTTAAAGGCTCCAAATACCCTCTACGATTTGAACAGCGGTATATCCACCTGCAGTGGCAAGAAACCATGAGCGCGTTGACTGAAGTATATCAATCGCTAAATCCGGTCGAGCGGGAAGATGTACTGATTTGGGGCAAACATTACGGGCAGGCCGGAGCGGTCAACCTCTTCGGTGATCGCTATGAGCTGCCAAATGCCTTTTCAACACATGGCAGCTTTTACAGCTGGTTACCACATGGAATTATCCCACAAACAGTTATCGCCTTACGTTATAGTGAGGCAGATGGAGGTAGACATTTCGAACCGTACTTCGAAGAAGTCGTCTTTGTAAAAAGCATCTATAACCCATACGCCGATGAAGAAGAAAGATTGTGGCAGAGTATCTTTATCTGCCGAAATCCAAAATTAACCTTTGATGAACTCAAAACTCTCTTTGCCCACAGAATATTCGAATAGAAGAACTAGATCAAGAATATTAAGTATATTTAGGACTCAAATACTTTAATACTATGAAGAAAATATTAGTTCCTGTAGATTTCTCAGATAACGCATTTGTCGCAACACGTTATGCTGCCAATTTGGCCAAAGACTTAAACTGGACTATCCACCTCATTCACAGCTACCTTAGTTATTCGTCCAATTTTGCAACTGAAGAATTCAATCAAGAGGTCTATGACAATGAAACTGAAATTGCGAGTCAAAACATGAAGCAGTTTCTTGAAGATGTCAGAGCAGACTTTTCAGAAATTGAGTTTACTAGCGAAGTTAAAGATGGTGTTCTAGCAAATATTTTAAAAGAAATAACAAAAAGTGATGAGTATGATCTTATCATCATGGGAACAAAGGGTGCATCGGGGTTGAAACATGTGGTCCTTGGAACCAATACGTTCGATGTAATCAAAAAGTCAACGATACCAACATTAGCAGTTCCCGTACAACCTTTTTCCACTATCCTATCGCGCGCCGGCCTTCTCACTAATTTTAAAGAATCAGAAATCGAAGTATTGGATGCCTATATTAAAGTCTTTGGCAAACCAGACAGTCTGGTTCTATTCCACATTCTTGAGAAAGGCGGCATCAAATCCGAAGACGATCTCAAAGCATGGGCAGAACAAATCAAAGTCAAAACGGGAGTTGAAAACGTAGAATACATTGTTCAGGAAATGGTCGGGCGACTAGATGTCAGAGAACATTTTCCTGATTACATTTTCAACCTCACCGAGTCTCAAAACCTTGGAATTCTATTAGTTACTAAAGAACGGAGAAATTTTATGAACAGACTGTTCTCCAAAAGCCTGGTGAAAGCCTTGGCACACCAGCTAAAGACACCAATATTCTTTCATGCGGGTTAACGTACGAACTATTTTACAGGTACAACAAGCTCCGTCACCAAATGTTCATCGGGAGAAACAACTATATTTTGGACCTCAACGCTTAGGGTAGTTGATGCCGGGTATTCCCAAACGGCGTCTAGCAACACTGTTGTTGTTTCCTTCGATTTTAAGATAGTCTTTCCTAATGGTAACGCATCCAATATAAAATCGGTCTTGAAATTCACTTCAAAATCCATAGCTGATTTATTGTAAATGTCTATTTGTAACTGCGGACGGTTCTTTGCATTGATCTTTTTTGTAGTGACATCCAACGATGCTTTGAAGAGCGTTTCGACGTCATCGTTGCGACCGATAAGCATATTCTTTGAGTAAACAGCCGTTCTACGGTTAAAAATAGCTTCCTTTACTCCCTCCTGAGTCTTATCTTTCGCCAGGACGATCGTAATCGGTCTGCTGTTCTCCGGTAGGCCCCAATGCGCATCTGAATTTCCAAACATTGTCAAATTATACTTCATCGCCATGCGGTGAGCAATCACATTATAGCGTCCCCCATTGACTACCTCCACACCGCCTAAAAGCCCTTTATCCAATAAGTCCTGATGAATATCGGTAAATAGCTCGCGATCATCTGAAGGAACCCACCATCCGTAAGACGGATGATTATAAAATACAAATGCCCCCTGTTTCTCCGCGGCCTCAAAAGGTGCAAGAAGCTCAGACTCTTTTATATTGTCTTTCATACCAAAGGTACCCTCGCTATCTTTCATGTAGCCGTAAGGAAAAGCATCCAAATCGGTAGCAAAAAGCACGTTATTATGATAAGGTGCGACACGCGGAGAAATTTCTACTCCCTTAATTATTAAGATTCCTCTCTCTTCGGCTTCTTCCAATGCAATTTCGTATCCCCGTTCCCGATTTCGTTCTATATCATCAGCATAGCCTTCATAGTCGGTGTGCTCCGTTATGGCAATCACATCCAATCCATCTCTTGCTGCCTCTTGCACCCGCAAAGTCGGCCAAACATGGCCATCAGAAAACACGGTATGCATATGGAAGTCGCCAGCTAGCACTTTGTAACCAGGGACCTCCGGGAACCAACGTACATCTGCCTTTTGTCCATAGATCGGTGCAACGGCGCACAATACCAAACAAGCTAATGTAATAAGTTTTGTTTTCATATATAATATACTGACAATTAATATGTTATTTATTATACTCAAATCCAGCCAACACCGCATATTCCGCAGCAAAAGTAAATTGAAACATGCCCTCCACCTGATTGCTGTTTTTATCTTCGTTCCAGCCGTTTAGCAAGTCGGTCGGCAACACTCCGTCCTGAAGATAGTGGTCAAATCCATAGTCTAGGTTCTGCTGAAAGGTATGGATATAATCTGCCACTCCCTCGTATTCCGGGTAGAGGTCTAAATAACCCCTCAATAGCACGCCATTGAACCAGTTCCGAAAGCCACCTATATCGTAGCTATAATAACCTGAGATGTCTTTTCCCTTTACCGCAAAATAATTAAAACTATTATCTGACAACAATTTAGCATCATCTATATATTCTTTGCCTTTAGATACACGATAGAGGTCGGCAGCACCTGATAACATCGTACCACTGTTATAAGTATAAGGTTGTCCTACCGCATCGGTCACACGAGTGTTCGCCCGATAACGTTCACCATCAATAGTCTCGTAAGCAATCTTACAAGACCCGCACCCGCCCATCATATCTGCATAAACACCCTTTGCGTTCAGAAGTTTTTCTTTCTGCCAATCATATATTTTCTTTGCGTAATCAAGATAATGTTCTGCCTTTTTACGTTGTACCGATTTCCGGCTTCTTTGGTCGGCAGGATCGATGAAACGGTATTCTATCTGTTCGTCGCTAGACTCATAGATCTCATGCAACCAGACAAGGGGACTGATCAATGGACCGTTACTGCAGGCATGCTTTGTAACATAACCCGGTCCCCAAGGAATTCCACCATGTTCGTTCCCTTCTTCATCCAGCGTCGTATCCCAACCATCCAGAACATATTCCGTTAGATATTCAGCCTTCTCCAAGTAGGTCTTCTGTCCAGTTATCCGATAAGATTCTATGAGCTCGCGGATCAGCCACATTTGATCGTCGTACACATTGTAGATACCAGTAACCTTTGCTTTCCCTTTTTGATTTACTCGATCTACCGCATATACAGACCAAGTTTTCGTTTGGGTGAAAGAAGTTAACTCAAAGGTTCCCAAATAATAATCAGCTTTGTCATAAAGCCGGGATAACAATTCTGCATACTTGGAGAAATTCTCATCGTACAGTTCAGTTTCACCGCTTTTTTTCGCTGACTCCAACGAATGAAGGATGGCATTCACTCCTTCAATAGCACTGGTATACATCCATACACTTCCTCGTTCCTCCGACAATTCTTTCTTAAAGGGGTTGTAGAAGCGTGCCATCGCCATCTCCTCTCCTACAAAATAATGAGCTACGGCTGAATCTAGGATCGTAATTGCCCGCTTCAGATTTCGTGTCGCCAAAGCGGATGAGGGTGTCTCATTATCTTTTTTAGTTTCTGTTTTATTATATACACTGCAACCTAAAATCGTAAACATAAAAATTGTGAACGCAGTGAGAATAATTGGTTTTGGTCTCTTTCTAAGCATTGTCAAATATAACATTCATTTGCTAAATCCTTTTATCTATAAAATGAATTTTATGACAATTCTTCATAAAATAACACTAGGTACATTTCTTGATAAGAAACAGTAAAGGAGTAAAAATGAAAGATTTCAACAACAAAATAAATATCGAAGACATCCAGGATCCAACGAGAGACTTCTACATAAGCTTTAAAGAAAAATTGAATGCAGTAGAACAATTTCCTTCATTCTATACTTTTAAATTCATCGTCAAAAATGATTCTGACAATAACGAGCGCGTTAAGAGCATTTTCGACCATCCTAGTGTGAAGTTTTCAGACAAAGCTTCCTCCGGAGGGAAATATACCTCAATCACAGTACAAGCATTCGTAAACAATGCTGATGAGGTTATCGATTATTATAAAAAAGTAGCTGCAATACCGGATATTATGATGCTTTAGGCTACCGAGTATTACTAGTGCTTTTGCAGACTCTTACCCGTCTTCATTGCATGTAAAACATTACGTTTGGCTGCGAGGATAGCGGGTGAGAGTTCTTCATCATCCATCATCTCCAATGCAGCTCTAAGTTCCCCCTTTAATTCCGGAATCGACCGGCAAAGCTCATAAGCAATTTTTATGCAGAGCGATTGAACGGCTAACGGATGTTGCAATGAAAATATCCCTTCTAGACAGAAATCAAGAAAATCCACTCGTTCCGAATCTGCCAAGGGTTGCCGATACAAGATCGTAAGAAGCTGCCTCCGCAGACCCGGATGCTCACAAGTCATCGCCAGATCAATCAATTCGTTTCGCCTTTCAAACAACCATTCGTTTTCCTTTTGGAAAAAATGGCTCATCACCCATCCGGCATGATAAGCAACTTTCATATCTGAATCAAAAAGCAGTTTATACAACTCCAATTTCCTTTCCGCATCGCCCTTTACGTATTTTATTATATTCTTTATATCAACGATGTAAATACGATCAGCGAGTTGTTTCTTTAGGTTCATTATGGTCTCAATTAGGAATCGGTTTATTCATTTTGCTATAGAAAGGTATTTTGATCACAAGCGTTATCCAAGTCGGCTTATTTACACTATTTTTATTTCCTGCTGTAAAGTAGCAAAAATTCCCTATTTTGCGATCCTCTTAAGTCAAAACACTAAATAAAAGGATAAAAATAGAAAATTGAACAAAAAAACAAGAGATATCATCACCATTGGATTCGCGTTATTTGCTATGTTCTTTGGTGCCGGGAACCTACTTTTACCGCCTTATATTGGAATACAGATCGGCGATCATGTCTGGACGACGATCTTAGCGTTCGGACTAACGGGTATTTTATTACCTTTCTTAGGAATCTTGTCTGTTGTCAGTGCCGGTGAGCGCTTTGAAGATCTCGGAGCTAAAATACACCCACTTCTTTCGCCTATTCTGGGAACCACTATTATGCTTTGCATTGGTCCGTTAATCGCCATCCCACGCACTGCGGCGACAACCTATGAGGTGGGTATACTACCTTCCTTTCCAGAATCTACCCCTGTTTGGACCTCCATCGGTTTCTTCCTTGTGACTTTAGCTCTGACCATTCGTCCAACCCGCGTCGTGGATATCATTGGCAACATCCTAACACCACTACTACTGATTCTCTTAATCCTTTTAATACTGATCGGCATCATTTCTCCATCAAGTGATTATGGTGAAACCAACCTTAGTCAAGGTAAAGCATTTACACTGGGTTTTGTAGAAGGATATCAAACGCTGGATGTGTTAGCGTCAGTCATTTTTGCCGGAATTATTATTGCTGCGTCCCGAGCTAAAGGCTACCATACAACAAAGTCCAAAATGCAGGTAGTCATTACCGCAGGCATTCTATCATCTTTCTTTCTTTTCGTAATCTACGGTGGCTTGGTTTATCTAGGAGCCGTTTCGGGTATTACTGACATGAGCATTATGCGCTCAGAACTATTACTGCATATCTCAAACTCTGAGCTCGGACAATACGGCACACTTGCGATAGCGATTGCTATAGCGCTTGCTTGCCTTACAACGGCTATTGCGCTGGTTTCAGCTTTCGGAAACTTCTTTTCGTCACTTACAAAAAACGCATTAAGGTATGAGCTACTTGTGACCATTTGCTGCATAGCGTCTTGTATACTTTCAATTACTGGAGTAGACAATATAATCACCTTCGCTTACCCAATTTTAAGTTTTGTATATCCGATCGCAATTACCCTCGTACTTTATTACATTTTCTTTGCACGCATCGTACGGAATCGGAAACCTTATATCGCCGCACTATTGGCATCAACTGTAATCGCGGTGTTTTACCTGTCAAGACAGCTGGGACTTATTGACAATGAAATGATTGTGTTATTAAATCGCATTCCGCTCTTTCAATATGAATTAGGGTGGGTCATCCCCTCAGCAGTTGCTTTTTTAGCCACTTGGGCAATCACAGGATCGACCGATAAAACAACACAACAATCAGCATAACCAAGATATCTCCTATTTCTTGAAAGGGATAAACATCACATTAAGCCGTCTAATAGCTTTCGATTTATTTCTTTTTTAATTTTGTTTTCTATAACAATGTTTATTATTATTGTATTTACTTTCCTTATCTCTTAAAAATAAAGCGAAAACGAATTTCGAACTGTTTCGATAAAATTAACACGAAAGGAATTTGTTTTAATTTAAAGAGTTAACGATTGGTGAAGTCGAAACCTTGCCTAAATTTTTGCAACCTAATAATACAGCACAATGAAAAACCTAAAATTTCTATCCCAACAGAAACAGCGATGCCTGTTACGGTGCTTAGCAACCTTTAGCCTACTCTGTTGCTTAGTTCCGATCAGCAGCACCCACGCACAGGAGTTGATTGAGGTACAGGGAACTGTAAAGTCCGCCGAAGATGGCGAATCACTACCGGGTGTTTCCATTATGGGGAACAACAATCCACTGGCATCAACCGACAATAGCGGACAATTCACACTTTCCGTTGCTACGGGCACCGAATTAAAATTCCAGTTTATCGGAATGCAATCGCAAACGATCACCGTTTCGCAAAATACAAAGTCAGTCAACATCTCATTACAACGGGCTACGAACGATCTAGAAGATGTAGTCGTGATCGGCTATGGCGAGCGTGAAAGAAAGAACCTGACCGGCGCTATTACAACGGTAAATATGGAAGACCGTGAAAATCAACCCATCACAAATGTCAGTAACGCATTACACGGGGTTCCCGGACTGTACACTAACTTGAGCAATAGTATGCCGGGGGTAGACAGAGCAACCATCCGTATTCGCGGTGTGGGAACGCTGAACAATAGCAATCCATTGGTTTTGGTTGATGGCGTAGAATACTCGATGGATGAGCTTAATCCGGCCGATATCGCAAATATCACTATTCTAAAGGATGCTTCCGCAGCTATTTACGGATCGCGAGCTGCTAATGGTGTTATTCTAGTTACCACCAAAACGGGAAGAGGAAAATCAAAGGTTGATTACAATTATTATATCGGTTCGCAGCAAGCGACCCGGCTGCCAGATGCGATATGGGACCCAATAGCTTATATGCGCTTAAAAAACCAGGCAGGGTTAAATAGTGGCAAATCACAACCTGAATACTCCGATGAAATCATATCAGAATACGAAGCTGGAGTAGGCAAAGACCCTTATCTCTATCCCGCCAGCAACTGGTTTGATATTGCCATGGAACCTGGCTTGATGCAAAAACACGATCTAAGTTTTTCAGGATCATCAGAAACCATCAACTACCGGATATCGTTAGGTTATCTAGACCGGGATGGGATCATCATCGGCCCCAATAACAACGAGAACAAATACTCACTTGGAATTAACACCTCAGCTAAAGTCAACGATCGGCTGACCGTTGGATTAACTATGAACGGGTACTACCGCAATTATACGCAACCGGTATATGGCAACGGCGATTTTTGGAAAGGTGTAATGCGTGCTCTCCCCCTTTTGCCCGACACCTTGGCAAACGGTGCTTATGGCGTTCCTACCATCAGAACCCAGGGGAGGAACAACTGGGAGCACCCGAGAATGCTCGCTGAAGAAGGAAATTACAAGAAAACCGTACAGCGCTTCTTAACAACATTGTACGCTGATTATCAATTACCGTTCAACTTAAAATACCATGCGAAACTAGGTATGGACAAGTACGATGGCTTTTTGGAACGCTTTGTACCACACATGACCAAGCAATTGAATCAACCGGATGAAAATGGAGATCCCATCATCCAGACTTGGAACAACCCGGCTACGGCACCAAGGGCTTATAACTATGATTATAACGATATGAGCCTGCACATATTCAACACCCTAAGCTGGGCGGGTAACTTCTCGGAAGATCACAACTTGAACCTGATGATCGGTGGCGGTTACGACTGGTACCATAGTCAAGGCTTTGATGCACAGACCACCGGTTACTTAGACGGATCACTTACCGCTATCGGCGTTGGAACAGAACGATTGGCAATCAATGGCTCTTCTACTGAAGATATCCTAATCTCCTATTTCGGACGCGCTAATTACGACTACAAAGAGAAATACCTCTTGGAGTTAACCGCTCGTTATGACGGATCTTCACGCTTTGCACCGGGAAAGCGCTGGGGCTTCTTCCCCGGAGCATCGGCAGCTTGGCGCCTTGACAAAGAAGCTTTTATGGAAGACAGCTTCTTTGACTTCTTCAAATTAAGAGCATCCGTTGGCTCCATGGGTAATCAAGCTGTTTCACTTTATAGCTATGAGCAATCCATTGTACTCGGACAAGACTATTCCTTCGGAGGAGCGTTGGTATCCGGCGCGGCTACCAATTCCTATTCCGATCCTAATATCTCTTGGGAGACAACGACCAGTTATAACCTGGGTGTTGATCTAGGGATTTTCAATAACAAATTAAGCTTTACAGGTGAAGTGTACAAAAGACGCACTACCGACATTCTGCGTACCGTAAACCTTCCGGCACAAGTCGGTAATCTCGGTGGCCCGAAAAGAAATGTTGGCACGGTAGACAATATGGGTTACGAGCTGAGCTTGGCTTATCGCGATCAGAAAGGCGATTGGTGGTATGATGTATCTGGTAACTTCAATTACAATAAAAATGAGGTGATCGACTTAGACGGCCAAATCCTTTATGACGATGGCACGAACCTATCCACCATTACTCAAGAAGGCTTACCAATGAACTCGCATTATCTGTTAGAAGCAGTAGGTATCTTCCAGACTGAAGAAGAAATTGAACAATGGGCAGACCAAGGTTCGGGTACCATTCCAGGCTTTATCAAATATCGGGATGTCAACGGAGACGGAATCATTAATGGAGACGACCGTGTCGTGATGAATTCATCGTCCATTATGCCAAAATATACATTCGGAGCACAATTCAACGTAGGCTACAAGGGCTTCGACCTAGGCGCCACCTTCCAAGGTGTAGCGGGCATGAAGGTCTACCCTACCGGAAACATTGCCTTTCCATTCAACAATGGGGCAAACGCCACTTGGGAATGGGCAACGGACGCATGGACACCTGAGAACACCAATGCACGACTACCGATCGTAACCGAAGCGAAAGACGGTCAGGCTAACTTCAGACGCTCCGACTTCTGGCTACGGGACGGATCGTATCTACGCATTCGTAACATCCAACTGGGTTACAGCCTTCCTGAACATTGGTTATCTCAGATCAAGGTACAAAATATCCATTTATACGTCAACTTACAGAACTATTTCACCTTCAGTAAGTACAAGGATTACGACCCTGAAACATCGGTGAATGTAAGCTCCCTCTACCATTACCCGATGGTCAAAACCATCAGCGGTGGAATCAATGTTACTTTTTAAAACCTAAAAAAACGGAAAAGATATGTTACGCAATAAAATATGTTATGGAATCCTAATCAGCAGCTTGGTTTTTGGCTCATGCGGGGATCGCCTACTGGACAGCAGTCCGGATGACAAATACGTAGAAAGTAATTTCTGGAACTCAGAAGCAGCGGCAGACGCAGCCCTGACAGGCGTTTATAATATCCTGCGCTACGATGGTATCTATGGCAATGAGGCCACTCCACTTTGGGAGGACACTGCTACACCAAACGCTTATAATTACAGCGACGCCAAAGGCTTCAACTCCATCGCTTCCGGAAAGCAAATGGAAACCACCGGCGGCGTTATCGCCAACCGCTGGGCTCGCTCCTATATGGGGATCGGTCGCGCCAACACCTTCCTCGCGAATGTAGATCGAGTAGAGATCGACGAAGAAAAGAATGCTCGCATGAAGGGCGAAGCTAAATTCTTACGAGCCTTGTATTATTTCTTCCTAGAGGCCTATTATGGTGATGTTCCTCTAATCTTAGATCCACCAGCATTAGAGCAAGGCGATCGTCCTCGCACACCACGAGCCGAGGTCGTAGCTCAAATCATCAAAGATTTAGATGAAGCAGCACCTGTTCTCCCACCCTCTTATTCCGGCGCCAATGTTGGTCGCGTTACACAAGGTGCCGCACTAGCTTTAAAAGCAAGAGTATTACTCTTTGAGGCCAGCCCACTGTTTAACACCAACAATGACATCCAGAAATGGGATGCAGCCGCGAAAGCAGCCAAGGCCGTGATTGATCTGGGTCAGTACGACCTGTACCCCGACTATCGAGCTCTCTTTTTACCAGAGAATGAAAACAACGAAGAAGTCATCTTCGATATCCAATACATCTATCCTGATGGAGGACATTCGTTTGACCTGATCTGCCGTCAGTACAATACCAATGCCCCGCTGCGGGAGCTGATCGACGCCTATTATATGAAAGACGGCCTTCCTTACGAAGAGTCAGATTTATACGATCCGGATAATATTTACGCTAATCGCGACCCACGCATGGATATGACCATTGTTTATCCCGGCGCCACCTACATGGGTGAAACCGTTAGTGAAAGTCGCTTTGCGGTTACCGGCTATGGCATGAAGAAATACAGCATCTACGATGAAGAGAAACCGCCGTCCGACAAAGCCGATCTCAAAGGCGGACAGTCGGAGACCAATTACATGGTAATCCGCTATGCAGACGTGCTGCTGATGTATGCCGAAGCACTCAATGAATTCTCCGGTCCATCACCCCAAGTTTACGACGCACTCAATGCCATTCGCGATCGCGTTGATATGCCGCACATTGAACCCGGTCATACCAAAGAATCCCTTCGTGAAGAAATACGCCACGAACGCCGCATCGAACTTGTAGGCGAAGGTTATTTCTATAACGACATCCGTCGCTGGATGATCGGTGAGGAAATGTTGAGTGGCCCAGTCCACGCCTACAATGGCAAAGAGCTCGAAGTCCGCAGCTTTGATCCGAAACGCGACTACTGGTGGCCTATCCCACTTGGCGAGCTCGATCTGAATAAAGAATTGGATCAGAACCCTGAATACTAAGGGCACTCTTACCATCAAGGTAACCCTATTCAAAGAGGCTGTTCATTTAACCGAACAGCCTCTTTTTTATTTGTTCCAAACTCCGGCCGAGATTTTCAATTCTTATGGAATCATGATGAGAAAACGCTTTTAACTTTGTCAAGAAGAACAGTGTTCAAACAGTGGTTGAACAGTCCTCACACCCTGGTAAAACGACTGTTTGACTACTGTTTGTTTACTGATTGATCAGGGTTTGTTAACTGTTCATTTAAAACATGGTTGGAAGTGGGTGATACACGGTTGGCACCACCGTTGAAATGTGTTCGAAAAGGAACGGCGGATGTCCGCATGGTTAGCGTCGCAGCGCTTTCAATGGCGCTCATTGATGCTAGTTGGCAAGAATAGATTTACTCAGCAATTATTATTTCATCGCTGGATTCGCTATAATTGTATATTAATTAGCAAACTATGCCCGCAATTTATATATGCAAGAGCAAGCCAATAATCCTTTACATGGAAAACGATTAGATGACATCATCGAGAGCTTGGTGGCATAATACAAAGGCTGGGAAGGATTAGGACAGGAAATATAGATTAAGTGTTTCAATGAAAATCCAAGTCTTAAATCATCTTTGGTATTTTTAAGAAGAATACCGTGGGCAAGAACCAAAGTGGAAAACCTGTATGTCAAATTGCTGAGAAAAGGGAAACTTTAATTGTATCGGATAATTGCTAATACTCAAGCGCATCGACATTTTTCTTTAATACCCACTGGTCGTTTTCCAACAGAAAATGTGCTTCCGAACTTTTATTTCTTAATGAGTATTGGATGTACGCTTGTTGGAGTTCTTTATCGAAAATAATTCGATCGACATACAAACTATAGTGAAAGGTGTATCGCGGCGGCGACATACGGACTTGACCGCCTTGTTCAAATAACTTTAATTTTTTGTTTAGAAAATTAACCTTCTTCAGATAACTAGTTCTTCCCTCCTCCTCTTCGCTTAAAAAATCTACCACCTCTTTAACGAAGGCAGTATCAGCGACGATCATTCTGTAATGATTGATTGAGTCATCGACGCCCACTCGATAAACCGCACAATCAGTCAACCGATTGAAATCCGAGTAATTAGCAGACATAAAAAAAGAAAAGATATTTTTATGAGGATAGCTGGTTATCCCTTTTAACGTGCGTCTCTGCCTATGGCGAATGAGAGCCGAATCAATATCCGATTTATCTGTATAACAAACCTCTACTTCCGACTGAACGATAATATATTCTTCGCCGTGAGGAATAGCATCAGCATACTGAACTGTTGTTTCCTTTTTACTATATTCTTGAAACAAGGCCGTTAAAGCACTCCTTATTTTGATTCTATTCGTTTATCAGGAAGAGCTTTATTAATGTTATTTTCATTAATAAAGACATCCAGCACTTCCAGTGAATTGTTACTAAATGCGTCCTTTAGGGTGGACTCAGGATACTGAGCTTTCGCAGAGAAATGACATAGCAAAACTATGCCCAGTAAGAGACTAGTTTTAGTTAAAACAGTGGAAAAGATCGATGGAAAGTGATGCGCTTTCATAGCACAGGCTTTAATTGCTTTTCGTTTATGTTATTAAATGTATGATTTTTTAACGTAATGACCTGCGATTATGATAAAATTAGCTGCCAAAGGTTTCTTTATTTCTGCAAATATTCAATAACTTTAGCCTACTATAAACCTAAACCGAAAATCATGAAATGGTATTTAAAAGCCTGGAAAAACTATGCAAATTTTAGTGGAAGAGCACGCCGTACGGAATATTGGATGTTTGCTTTGTTCAATATTTTGGCGGCTGCGATTGCCCTTTACCTAGATAATGTTTTAGGACTTCCTATGCTTGTCGGGAACGAATTATATCCTTACAATTTTTACGGTCCTTTATATGCTTGTTACGCTGTAGCAGCATTGATCCCCGGTCTTGCGGTAACCGTTAGGCGCTTACATGATACTGGCAACAGCGGAGCAATGATCTTCATAAGCTTAATACCCGTCATTGGAGGAATCTGGTTATTGGTGCTTCTGCTGACAGATAGCAAGTATGGACCCAATAAATATGGTGAGAACCCTAAAATGGCTATGGCGTGACGGTAAAGTAATACGTTCGGACAAATTCAAACTTTCAATCCATCAATCAATTGCGTGGCCTTTTCAGGGTCATCGTGGTCCATATACAGTAACATCCCACACAGTCTAGTAACAGTCTAAAGTATATAAAAAATGGGCAGCTGACACCTACAAATCAATAACATGGAATATAGAATCAAATTAATTTGTTTGCTACTCTTAGTTTTCCACTTTGGGTGCGAACGTGAGCCGAAAATTGAAATGTACGATTTCTATTCTGCCCTAGAACCGAATATCGAAATAGCAGAAAAGTCAAAAGACCCAATCCAACTAGATTTCTGCACGATTACCACTTTCAATTGGGACAGCATTTACGTACTATCAGCTTACAGTAGGGCCTAAATGGTCAGAGATCTGGGATTTACTAATTCGGAACAAATTGAAGATATGCTTCCCGAACTGACATATGACGAAGGGAAGTGTGTTTTCCTATTTATTGAAGGTAAAGAAATAGTGAGATATAGTATAGTATCTAAAATACCGCTGGACATTACATATCTGTTTGATAATCGGCTGACTTCGCAATGGATTACCAGGCAAGATGCTTGTAATAATTTATATGTAGTTAAGGAAGGTAATATCTTGAAGCCTTTTATATTGAAAAAATAATGAACGGTATTTATCTTACAGTCCCCTCATCATGGGAAAACTGGTATTACTTAATTCATCGATTCGCCATTTGTTTTCCCAATTCGGTCAAAACATACTGCTGCTTGCTACTAGTGGGCTTGTCAGGAATTGTTAGAGCAACGAAACCATTATATACCGCTGGTTGCAAGTAAGTCTTTCTAAAGTGCTCGCGATCAGTCAAACCCAATTTTAATTGCAGTTCTCCTCTATTGTGAATCCCATCAAACACTTTTAAGAGTTCAACGACTTGCGGGGTATTTCTTGAGCAATAAATATTTAGCTTGCGATAATTGGCACCTTCACTCCTATCTTATATATCTTATGGTATGCTGGAATAGCTTGTCGTCTGGCCTTGATGTTGGCCAACGAAAAATCAGTAATCCCATTATCAAGATCAGGGTAAATAATTAAACATTCAATTACCTCATTGGAATTGTCGTCAATTTTTAACTCCCGACGAACCTTCTTTAATCTTGCATAGCCTGATACCTGGCGGATATCCTGGTGAACTTGTCCTCTTTGATATTTCAGCTTATATTTCGCATCAATTACCATGGCAAACTCTTTATGTGTCACTAAGATATCTAAAGAGTTACCATATGTACGAAATTGAAATTTTATAAACTTTTGATAATCAATATTAGCCAGACGCAGTTGAGCACAAAGATACATTTCAAATAAACCTGGCATATTAATCCAGAAGGGCGACGTAAATACTGTATGAATATTTTGTGCTGTGGTGATATTATAAGAGAATCGGTGAAGTATAAGTTTACCAATCTTTATTGCTTCTTTATATTCATTGTAGAACGGATTATGCTTTGCATACCGTAAATCGTCAGAACTAACCTCCGTATTAACTGGTTCAAAAGCTGGTGATATGTAGTTCAACGTATTCTTAATTTCATCAATACTGCTATGAAATAATTTCGAATGCGTATCCACATACAGTGCGACAAACTTTGACACCTTCTTCAGAAAACGGTTCTCATAAGTATCAACTCCGAAAACCTGATACTCGCAATAAGCCCGCGTGGGACGGTTTTTAAAGACATTCTGCTTTATATGTTGACCCACAAGTATTCGGCCTCTTACTTTATTGTTCAGATTTTCTTGCTCTTTGTAATAGGATTTTTTAAGTCCTTTTTGAACTATTCGTCTGACCAATTTAAGATAGCGAACGACCAACAGTGGAGTCAACATATCTTGCTGTGATTGTAGCTCGATTGGATGAGCGTCATAATCAAGATAAAACAAGTCGCCTAAATATGAATCGAAATAAACGTCACCCGCAACGATCATTAACATTCTAAGATAATCGACCTCCTCTTGTTTAAATAGATCGGCACCTTCAACTCGTTGCTGAAATTGTTTATCTTCCTGTTCCAGCTCCGGATCAGCCTCAACATTCGTTACTTCATCAAAAACAATTGAAACTTCCCGATTGAGTTTTGGTACTACTTGAATGAATCGCTTTTGCGGTATTAGCCAATCTACACCAATTAAATAATCAGCTTGAAGCGAATATTCCGTTTCAGTCTCTGTAAGAACAATACAAGACGTTTGATTCTTAAATAGCTTCTTCGACTGAAACGACCTTAGTAACGTTAAAGGAATAGTATGCTCAAGAGCATCACCTTGAGGAATTTTGCTATATGTTAATACTTTATGTTCTGTTAAAAGTAATCCCATTTCCTTAGGAAACCTGTAATGAACGAATCTTCTCTAATGCATTTTCCTTCAATACGCCATCCTTTACATACTCAAACAGGATTGGTTTAATCTCATATTTCAATCGAATATCTATCGAGCCGCCTTCTGGTGACCTATCGATAAAGTATGAGTGTCCTAATGCTACATCTTTAGGTTCGAATTCATGTGAAAGATAGATCGATCTAGTTTGGTAATCATCCGTTGTAAACAGGTTTTTTACGTCACGGAAAAGGTCAGATGCAAAATTCAAGCTTTCATCTTCCGAAAGGTCTTTCGACAATACATCTACAAAAGCAAACCTTCTTCTTATCGCATAATCAATATGACCTACACTTCGGTCGGCTGTATTCATTGTACCTATGATGTAAAGATTAGGAGGCAGGGATAACTTATTGTCACCCCCAACTTCATACATTGATTCGACGGCTTCACCGCGATATTCTAAAGCGTAAATCAGTTCGCCTAATACTGAAGATAAGTTGGCACGATTAATTTCATCCACAATAAGAACGTAATTTCGTAGCTCAATGGGTTTGTCTGTCTTCGATGTTGGTGGGAATGACTTTTCAAATTCCCTATATTTCTCAACTACTTTGATGAAGTAAGTCGCATGTTGCCTGGACAGCTCTTCCAAATCGGTCATCTTCTTGATGTCCTGACGCTCGGTGGCTCCATAATGGATAATTTTTTTCAACTCCGAAAATTTCATATTTAGACCATTCTGATGAGCTACCCATTTATCCCCTTTGTATCTAAAGCGCGTTTCATCGGCTGTAAACAAATAAACAGCATCAGTTATAGGGTATTTATGATCATCGCTGTGAGCTATTTCCTCTTTAATATGAGTTATAAAGGCCTCAAAAACTTCTTCGGTATCTTTTTCTTTTTTTGCTGGTTTAATCTGAGATGCAACATAATTCTCTAAAGCCCTTTGAGCAAAATCAGCTAGTATTTTGTTTTCAGCCTCATATAAAACTCCATCACCATCTTCATTGGGTTTTGAAACGATCCCTCGAACAAAATCTTCATAGGTAAAGCTCGGATGAAATTGAATCAATTTAAATTGCGGATTATCATCTAATAAGTCATCAAAAAGATATTTGGCAATAGCAACCGCCATCCGGTCATCATTGTTATCTACTTCATTATTCCATCTCTCTTGTTTAAACGAATTTAAGATTTTCGAATAGGTAATCGAATTGATTGTCCCTTTTTCTCTCGCTAAAACTATTTTATTATTCTCGTTGCTTTTTACAGTATAAGTAACCTCTCCTTTTACCGTTAATATTTGTAGTCCTGTCTGAATTTTCTCCTTTATTCTTTCTTCGGTTAGGGTTATAAAGTTTCTTGCTATCTGTTTAGCTTTCCGAGTTTTTCCAGTTCCGGGAGGCCCTTGTAGAATAATTTGTTTCTTGTATTTTAAAAGATCTATCATACGATCAGATTTAAAGACTTTAGTTTGATGAAAGACAATATATTCTTTAACGGCCGCAGAATAATATCCTTCTTTCCCATAAGAGGGGGCTTCTTCATGATAATACTTGCCTTTTTCTAATCGCTGCTCCTTTATAACATCCTCATAGAGATCAGCCAAAAACTCTAGATCATTAACCTCAAAGATGTTGACTTCCAGATAACTAGACAGAATTTCCAATGCCCTAATATACGAGCTAGTTTTATTCGATTTAACTGATGCTCTTGGAGATAGCCACTTCTTAAACTCTTCTTTGTAGTGAGGTTCATCAGAATTCATCTTGTCTAATAAGAACTCATAGTATTTTTTATCTTCCTCTGCTACCGAGTCATAGGAGGTTATATTGGTTAATGTTTTTAACACCAAAGAATGATCGATGGGCCACACACCTTTTTTTAGCCATTTAACTTTTCTGCAACTTTTATAGTTTGTTCTATCTTGGCTATAATAATAATTTGAGGTAACTTGTCCATACCCTAAAAGGGTACTACGACCCTTTTTCACAATGATGATATCTCCTATTTGGATACCATTAGCAAACTCCCAATTGGCAGCCGTTGCATTGTATGGGTTATCACCCATATTAAGTTCTATTAATGCCTGTTTAACTTCGTCCTTGCTGGGATATTGACTTAGATCTCCCATATCATCCCAGCCTAAGCCGATAAGGCCTTCTTCATAAAATTCATCCCAGTACTTCGCATTTTCACCAGGAGCGAATAACCAATATTGCTTAATATTAGAGATTTTTTCTTCGTCCATATTTCATATTATTGCACTTATTACCAAAACAAAAGCAACCCTGTCTGCCCAAATACCTCTGGGTGCTATTCTTAAAATCTTCCTTAAAGCTCTAATTCAATCTTTGTTTGGCAAACTCACATAGACATCTCGTAAGCAACCATCGGCAATATACCAAATAAAGCTAACGAGTTTATTGTGAGAAGTTTGTGTCATTTATTTTTGAATAGCGCATAAGTATGGTTTGTTTGACGCAAAATAACCCTTTTTTGATGGAATAGCAATACGTATTCGTAATATTAGGAATGGGTATTATAGATTTTTGCCATCGGTGGCAGGTATTCGAAATTTTCGAACAACTCTTATTTTAAGAACTAAGAAAATGAGCAGCTATTACCCGAAAAAACAGTGATGAGGGTCGTCTTTTATTTCGGAAAGCAGTACTTGCAAGTTTACGTTCTCAGGCTGCGGGTCATATAGCTCCCATTTACCTGATGCTCGTAGCCAATATAATTTCCATAATTTACTTGATTTGACGTATCGTATCTTTGCAAATTCATATTGCCTGTACTCTATGGGATTGTTCCATTGCGGCCGGATTTCAAAGAGTAAGACAATTTGACCGTCCCATGAATATCCAAAATCTATTTTTTTGCGAAGTTCTTCGTCAGCGGGTCGCAAGGAGTTTATAAAACTCTTTAATTGTACTTCATGTATTGATATTGTTGTTTCTGCCATAATGAGATGGTTATTTCGTTTATTAGTGCCCCAGAGTTATATTCATAAAATGACGATATTCGATTGTTCTTATACTTAAATATCGGCAACATAGTGAAATTAAAATATTATCCGAAACCACTGACATCGATCGTTCATCTGCTTTTGTTTTTATTTGTATTTTTGTTGTTTTCTGCAAGGGAGAAGGAGTCTCTACGATTTGATTTTATTAATGATGTCTTTCCTGACTTTCATTTATACATATCAAATTTTGCGATTGCATACTTGATTATCTCTGGAGTGTGTTATTTATGGCTATTAATGGGTGTATCATTTCGTTATGTGCTGTATTTTAGTTTGGCAATTTTGGTGGTCAATTTTGCCTACGAGATGTGGATACCCTTATTGAATACACTGGATATGGTCGATGCGTATTATGGGCTAGCAGGTGTGCTGATAGCAACAGCTGAGGTATATGTGATAAAAAGATGGGGACTCTTACCGAACCCCCATTATGCTTCTTAACGCTATCTTCTCGTCTTAGGCTTGGAGGACATTACAAACTCCAACTCACCGCCTTGGATGATGTCATCATGGCTGATTTTGAAGCCTTGGATATCTTCCCCATTCCAGCGAACACGACTCACGTACATATTCTTTTCGGATTGGTTTACTGCGTTTATTTTCAATGTTTTGCCGTTCTGCAGAGCTATTTCTGCCGACTTTACCAATGGGCTACCCAACCAGTAATGATTATCTCCTGGCGCAACGGGATAAAAACCCAGGGAAGTGAAGAGGTACCATGCTGACATTTGTCCACAATCATCGTTTCCGCCCAAACCGGCGGGACCATTATGGTATTGATTGCGAATAATCTGCCGTACCCGCTCCTGCGTTTTCCAAGGACTCGATGTCAAGTTATACAGATATGCCACATGATGAGCAGGCTCGTTACCGTGCACATAATTACCGATAATCCCTTCGCGGGTAATATCTTCTGTGTTGGCGAAAAACTTGTCTGGTAAATGCATGGTAAAGAGAGAATCTAAATACGTTTCCAAGGCTGACTGTCCACCTAACACCTCCATCAGCTCTTCCGGCTGATGAGGAACATATAAAGAATAGTTCCAGGTATTTCCCTCAATAAAGCCTTGTCCGTGGGTCTCCAACACGTCAAACTCTTCACGAAACTTGCCTTGACTATCTTTAGGTCTCATAAACCCAATGCTTGGATCAAAAAGATTTCGCCAGGATTCAGCACGTTTTGAAAATTCAGCAGCGATATCGTCCTTACCTAGTTTTTTAGCTAATTGTGCAATACACCAATCGTCATAAGCGTATTCAAGTGTATTAGATACTGAAGTGCCGTTTACATCGTCCGGAACATAACCTAGATCCATATATTCCCCAATACCTTCATAGCGCCTAGCTTTTGCCGTCTGCACACAGACTGCCAACGCAGCCTCTGCGTCTCCCTTGTATACACCTTTCAGAATAGCATCAACGACCACAGATACAGAATGATAACCACTCATACACCAATTTTCATTGGCATAATGCGACCAGATAGGCAGCATCTGTAGTACCGACTGGTCGTAATGTGCCATCATGGATGATACCATATCAGCATTCCGCTCCGGGTCAACCAAATTCAGCCAAGGGTGAAAGGCGCGGAATGTATCCCAAAGTGAAAAAGACGTATAATTTACAAAACCCTCAGCCTTATGCACTTCATGGTCCAAACCCTTATACTCGCCATTGACATCCATGTATACTGTGGGCATTAAATTCGCATGATATACCGACGTGTAGAAGTTCACTAAGTCCTCCTTATTGAGCATATCAACCGTAAACTTTGACAGCTCATCTTCCCAAGCCTTTTTCCCTTGATTAACCACAGCATCAAAATCCCAATGAGGTGCTTCAGCAGCCATATTTTCAAGAGCATTGGACATGCTGACCGGACTTAGTGCAACTTTCATCATGATCTGTTCACCTTCATCAGTATCAAAATCTAAATGCATTCTGATGTTGTGAGCCGCCAGTTCAGGGAAATTATCCTCCTGATCAAACTTACGCCAAAAGCCTCGGTATTGCACGTCTTTATCCAGATATTTTGCTCCGTAATTCCTAAAAGGCTTCGAAGTTTTGATAGCAAAATATACAGTTCGCGTTCTCGCCCAACCATTGGTTTGCCGATAGCCCGTCAGTGTAGAATCATTCAATACGCGAACGACTGTCCACACGTTTTTTCCATCGTAATTGTAGATACCGGCTGTCAGGTCTAAAATCAAATGTGATGCATCCGAAGCCGGATACGTATAACGATGCATGCCGACGCGCGTGGTGGTAGTCAGCTCAGCTTTGATCTGATGATCGTCCAACTTTACACGATAATAATTAGGCTCGGCCAGTTCATTGTCATGGTTATAAAGCGAACGGTAACCATTTTCGGGATGATCAGCCGTTCCCGGATTAAGTTGTAGCTTCCCTTGCGTCGGCATGACCAGAATATCTCCCAGATCCGAATGTCCTGTTCCCGAAAAATGCGTATGACTAAAGCCTACGATAGTCGGATCATCATACTGATAACCAGCACAATACCTATATACATCACCGGTATATTGACCGTTGACCGCATAGGGAATGGTATCCGTATCCGGACTGAGCTGTACAGAACCAAAAGGAACCGTAGCGCCGGGAAATGTATGTCCCATCTTGGCCGTACCAATCAGTGGTTTTACATATTGCGTAAGTGGTGTTTGCTGAGCGAAACCAACTAGCGGTAAAATTGCCGCCATCAGTATACTATGGATGTATTTTTTCATTTTTGATGATATCGGTTGCTCGAAATTAATAAAAACATCTTAGCTTCAAATAGGGTAGCCTAGTAGTTTCTTTATTTAACCAACTTAAGGTTGCCTAATTTCCGTAACTTAGCAACGTATGAAGACACCCGTTTCTCAACCTAAAAACAAGGATCCGCGACTATCTAACCGAGTTTCCGCAGGAAGCCCCAATGATCATTTAGCCAATGAACGAACTTTCTTGGCCTGGATCAGAACCAGTATAGGGATTATGGGATTTGGTTTTGTTGTTGTGAAGTTTTCCTTGTTTACCAGACAAATTACGGCGGCTGTTGTGACTGGACAGCTTACTCATACATCCATCGAATCAAAAATCGTCGGCATTGTATTAGTCGTGGTCGGCGCATTGATCTTGCTCCTATCCTACTTGCGTTATGAAAAAATTAAAAATCGCTTAAACAAAGGCTTTTACTACCATACATCTTCATTCAATCGAGTAGTAACGGGTGTACTGCTTTTTGTAAGTATTATTTTGATTGTTTATTTGAGCACGACGTAGGGCGTCTTATTTGCCTTAGACCTTACCGAAACCTGATCGACCGGGTTTCCATATCGATCGTAAAGTGTCAAAGTTAAGCGCTTTTTATTGGCTTTCATGATTATGGCTCCTACAGTATTGCTCCCTTCAGTCCAACGAGACTTAATGAGATCATTGTTGTGAAGTAGCTCACCCATAGATCGCCCTCTATCGTTATCCGAGGAAGGTGTTTGTATGTACACGGTTCCTTTTGTGCCGTCCGTCTCTTGGTCAGCGTATAGCGTGTTGGTGCGCACATAGATATGATTATTGCCGCTGATGGCAAGATCTACCCCTTGCTCGTCAAACAACTTTTTCCATCTGCTATATTGCGAACTCTTTCCATCGTTCCCCATAAACCACTGGTAATGTGATATGACGATAACGTACTTTGCATGATTATTTTTGATGACCTCCCGTGTCCATTCCTGCGCCATTGCCAACTCCTCATCACTTTTCATTGCCTCGCTGTTGAGCATGACGAAGAGAGCATCACCATAAATAAAATGATATGACACTCCAACTTCCCCCTCATAACCATTGATCGGGTTGTTGTTTACATTCCGGAAAAACTCATTGCTTTGTGCATGTTGACGAGTCATATTTTCATGATTCCCATTGACTCCCGCCCACACGTACTTTTTGAAAGGAGCTTCTTCATACAATGTTGGCCAAAACGAATAGCTGCCGCCCCAAGCGGACATGTCTCCTATATGAAGCATCATATCAAATGGCTTCTTATTTTGTTTTTCCAGCTGGTGTATCATTGCCATGCCTGCTTTTTGCCTGTTTGGCAGTGGGGCGTAAACGTGCATATCGGAAATTATACCCATACTCCATTTAGCCGATTTTGGCGCTGTCTTGAAATAACGAATTTCGCTGTTGTTGTTAGAAGGCTCGCTGTTGTCATCAAACACGGGGTTATCAGACATGGCTTCTCCTGAAGTCAACTTGTACTTATACTCCGTGTCCGCTTCTAGCCCTTTCAAGGTAATCGTATTCCTCATAAAGCGAGCATTCTCATAGAAATCTTCACCATTCGGCTTTTTCGAATAAATACTGTCAAAAACAGTACATAATTCTTGGTCAGCCCGCGTGGTGATCGCTCTTTTCCACTTTTTGTCTGATCTCTTGGTATAGGTAATATAGGAATCTCCATCACCCAGGTCCGTATGCCAATTGAATCGGATTTCGGTTGAAGCATCTTCTCCCGGATTGGCAATAACGGTGTATGCAGTAGTCTGAGCCAAAGCCGGATTAAGCCATACCAAAGTGACAATCGCAACTACAAGCAGAGTCAGTTTTTTCTTCATCTTGGGTGCCTTCGCAAGTGTTTTATATCCATCAAATATAGATACAAATCCTGTTTTCTAAAATGGGCTTAGGTTGATGAATATTGCTGGTGACATACCTAGTACATAAAGGTATATTCGCATGGCTCAAATCTAAAAAGCAGCACAACTTTCGCTGTGCTGCTTCAAGGTTTATTCATTGTATGATTTTGATATATTAATGGTGGTGTGTATCGCCAACCAAAGCACCTTCTATAGCTTCTAGGGTATGAGTGTAATCTACATAAGCTGCTACGTAAGCTCTTCCTTCTTCGGTCGAGTTATCTTTTACTTTGCTCAGTGTATTTACCTTTTCGTACTTCTCAGAGATGACACGTCGGATATGCCTGTCAAGATTAGTTAACAAGGTGTTTACGTTTTCATCGGCAATGGCCTTGTCAGCCATCTGCACAATGGAGGTTGCGGAACCCGCTGGTTTTAATCCGGTAAACCCTGCACCTTCGCCTTCGCGGTGGATGCGAACCAACGTTTCAAGGAAGTGCTTTTCTACAATCCCGTAAACTTCAGCGTCTTCATTCTTTAATGCCACGGTTTTCTTAAATAAGCTTTTTATTTCTTCTTCATGCTCCTTTTCAATCCATTTCATGACATAGCTTACTTCGCCTTTATCCAGTGCTTTTAGTGCGTCTTGGATAACTGGGCCGTCGTACGAGTCACAATGGGCATAGATGGGCATGCTGAATGCGAGCATGAATGCGGCTAATAACATAGTAGTTTTGCCAAATAATTTCTTGAGATGATTTAATGTTTTCATTTCTATTCCTTTCTTTATATTTAAATGATTATCAGTTATTTACAATACAAATATAGCTCCTTTTTCGACGGGCGGGAAGGTCTGATAGTAGGCAGAAGTGGTATAAAAGTCGGATTCAACTGATACTTCGGAAAACGTACGAGTCTTACGGCATTCAGTATGACCAGCAGTACGCTCAATTCATGAATCAACATGCCAGATGCCAAGTGTACATAATCTGTGAGCACGCCAGCCAATAAGATGGCAACAGTAGTCAGCGACAAATAGGTATTCTGCTTCATGTTACGAATAGTAGCCTTCGCCAAATTAATAGCATATGGCAATTTGTCGAGTTTATCTGACATAAGGACAACATCGGCTGTCTGCATGGTAACGTCGGTAGCGGTCCCACCCATGGCGATGCCTACATCTGCGGTTGCGATGGCAGGTGCATCATTAATACCGTCACCTATCATGGCAAGCTTGGTTCCCGATTTTTTACAGGTTTTTACTTTATCCACTTTGTCTTGTGGCAATAGCTCAGCGAATACTTGGTCAATTCCTAATTGCGCCGCAACCTGGTCTGCTACCCGCTTGTTATCACCGGTAAGCGTAACAGTACGTTTGATTCCGCTATCACGTAATTGTACTAAAGAGTCATAGGCTTCGTCGCGGATCTGATCGGCAATGGAAATGACACCGACAACGTTGTTTTGACGGGCGACTAACACTGCGGTACTCCCTTGTTTTTCTTGCTCCAGCATGTAGGTACTGATTTCTTTATCAATAAAAATTCCTAGTTTTTTCGCACCTGAGCTGTTTCCTATATAAACCTCTTGATCAGCCAGTCGGGCTGTCAATCCGTGTCCTTTCATGATGTTTGTTTCGTTTGGTTGCTGGCGAAGTGATAAACCTCGTTCCTCTGCTTTTTTGACTATGGTTTTTCCTAAATGGTGTTCGGATACCACTTCAACTTCGGCAGCCAAGGTGAGTAGTTCGTCCTCTGAAATCCCAATAGCATTGATGGCAGTAACTTCAGGTTTCCCTTTGGTTAGGGTACCGGTTTTATCAAATACGATGGCATTAACCTTGGCTAGGTTTTCCATTTTATCTCCACCTTTGATCAGGATACCATTTTTAGCTCCATTACCGATTCCGGCTACAATGGATACCGGCACAGAAATAACGAGGGCACCCGGACAAGCGATTACCAAGAAAGTGAGCGCAAGGTAAACGTCTTGTGTAATTGCCCAAACAAACAGAGCAAGTATGATAATGCCGGGTGTATAGTACTTAGCAAAGCGCTCCATAAATTTCTGTGTTTCGGCTTTGGTTTCTTGTGCCTCTTCAACCAATTCAATTATCTTAGAAAAGGTGGTATCCTCTCCTACTTTTTCAGCGGCTATTTCAAGGTAGCCATTGTCTGAAATCGTACTACTGAATACAGGATCACCGGTGTTCTTACTTACGGGGACAGATTCACCGGTAATGGCTGCCTCATTGATCAACGCGCTGCCAGAAATTACAGTACCGTCTACAGGTATACGTCCGCCCGGCTGAACGATAACGGTATCGCCTTTTTCCACTTCATCGGCAGGAATGGTGATTCGCTTACCATCTTTCAGTATGGTAGCTTCTATGGGTGCCATATTGATGAGTGAACGCAATGAAGATCTGGTCTTCCGTAGGGTGCGACCTTCTAGGTAGTCACCAAAAAGGAAAAGGAAAGTAACAACAGCCGACTCAGTATATTCGCCAATAATCATGGCGCCTAAGACAGCAACGGTTACTAGTAGGTCAATACTAAAGGCTTTCATCCGCAAGGACTGGAAGGCTTTGACGGCAATGGGGAACCCTGCGATCACCGAAGAGATAATAAGAAGAATATTTTGTGTTTGGCTGCCAGGGCTGACCAAGTAACTTATCAAGGCGGCCACGAGTAGGCCGCCCGATAGGAATGTTAATCTATTTTTTGTTATGCTTTTCATGTTTTCTATTGTTATCTAGAGATTAGTAATTATACGCTACGTGGAGAGAGTACAGGATAGCCCAGTTTTTCTATAAGCGAAGCGATCTTTTCTGGGTCGATTTTACCTTCCTTATATTCTACTTTTACTTTACTTGAGTTAAATAACACTTTGGCTGACTGTACTCCGTTTTCACGGTTAAGTACGCTTTCAATTTTGTTAATACACGATGGACAGGTTAATTCTTCCAACTGAAATTTAATCGTTTTCATTTCTATTCCTTTCTTTATACTTAAATAATTATCAATCAATCAATTAATTACAATACAAAGATAGGTCACTGCCCTAACCATTAGAAGGGCTGGGAGTAGGTAGAAATGGTATAAAAGTCGGAAAAGAGCTACTTACGGTAGTCTGAAGGGCTTATTCCTACGTGTTTTTTGAAAAACTTACCGAAGTGTGAAGGGTCAGAGAAATTGAGGTCAAAACTGATCTGCGCAATGCTTTGCTTTTGGTTTTGTAGGCGAACCTTGGCTTCGAGGACGAGCATATCATTGATCCATTCGCCGGCAGTTTTTCCACTGGCTTCTTTAATGAGGGTGGAGAAATACTTAGGTGTTAGATGTAGCTTATCAGCATAAAAGGATACTTGCCTTTCTTCAATAAAATGTTCGGCTAAAAGAGACTTGAACTGAGAAAGGACATGTAAATTTTTGTCAATATTTGAGCTGGGCTCATCGGGTTGACTTTTATAAATGCTGTCTAGTTCGTTGATGACGATGTAGATTAAACTGCGGATGATGTCAGATGCGTGAGTCGTGGTTTCAAGTGTTTTCTCATGAATGAGGTTAAAATAGGTATCAAGCTTCTGATGTTGGTTTGTATCAAGCGGAAGAAATTGGTGTTCCGGGACTTCGAAAAAATCAAACTTATCCAGATAATTGATATCGACCTGCCCATGTAAGAAAAGTTCCTTTCGGAAGAAAAAAATCTTGGCTTCGTAGCCTTCGCCTAGATCAGTAAAGCGTCGAATGGCGGATGGAGCTATAGTAAAAATAGCAGGTGCATCGGCTTGATGAACAAAGAGGTCAGACTCTAACTGTAACTTCCCTTCGCGAAGCAAGCATATAGCATAGGCCGAGGTACGATGGAAATCTTTGGATGCACAGGCATCGTTCAGGTGCGACATGTGGTACCAATGGTTTTTATCAGTATCTTCTGCTTCCAGCTTGGTGTATTCTATATAAGGGATGGTTTTCACGCAGCAATAATATTATATTAGTTACTAGATAATTGGATTTTTTGAGTATTCTTCCCAAAGTTGATCGACCGTACTGCCAGTTCGCTTTACCCAGAAGTCTTCATCATATTTTCCTTCCCGCAAGGCATGGTCTAGCTTTTTAACAAATTTCTTATCGTGATGAGTTACGACCCAATGCAGGAATCGGGCAGTGATGCGATAGGAGTTTTCGTAACTTTGCTTTTCGTTGAACTCCGTTAGGCTCCAATTAGTTTCTTCATTCGCAACACCATACTTGAAACGCACATAATCAGCCACGCCTTCTGTTAACCAACCAGGACCAGCGCGATGAGGATAACTCTGAATAACGTGCATAACCTCGTGTGTGACAACATCGATGTCGGACGGATTCTTGACAAACCACTCTGGATTATAACGGATCACTCCACCTGAAGTAGCTGCTACGCCTTTATATTCAGGATCGATGACAAAGGTTACGCTTTTAAGTGTTGCGCGATTGAAATCTTTTGCTAATTGTGGATAGGTGATAAAATAAGTATCAATGAGACGCTTTTTAATGTCTTGATTGAAGTCGGGGTCTTTGTTGATCCAAATTAAAGTATAGCCTCCCTTTGTGATGCTATCTATTTCTGCAGCTACATTCCGGTCTTTGTCAGTATTTCGCCAATCTCGTTGCGCCGAAGCGTTGTCAAAGAAAAGTAACATACTGAAGCAAAGTACAATGGATAAAAATATCTTTTTCATAATTGATGTCTTAGTATCATCGAAATTAAGAAAAACATTTTAGCTGATGCTTAAACTGTATTTTTTTTTGACGCTTTATAGAAATCAACGCACTAATTCCCGCTTTTCATATTCAATATCCCATTGGAATTCCTTATTGTAAAGTGTGGTGACTGTAATGGTGGTGATAAGCCCCTCTTCATTGCGTTGGTTTTCCATGGATATCGTCGAACCTTCCTGCTCCCAACCAAGGAGTTCCTTATTGGACAGGGTAAGATCATAAACAAAAAGCTCGTCCCCAGGAAAAAAATATCGGGCCGGACTGAGCGTGAGGTGCGGGTGCACGCCTAGTTCCTCCCCGTACGAAAACACAATTCCTTCAGTAGGTAATTCCAAAAGCTGACCTTGGTCACCAACCTTGCAGATGACTTTGTCACGGATCGAATACGTACCGTTGGAAAATGTTACCGGAATTTCCTCCACCAACTCGTCCGTTTTCGGGTCATATTTCAGTATTTTGGTGATTGTTTTGTTCACGTACTCAAAACGGTAGTTTTCTTCGTCATTTAGACGATAATGGGACACTTGTCCCCCGTCGTTATATGCATACTGGATCGTATTAGCATCGATCGTCTGCTCGGTTATTCTGTTGTTACGATCGTACCGAAATTCTATCTTCATATACTCATCGTTCGGCTCCCTTACGGTGATCTTCTTTACAAAATATCCGATTTGGGGTTCGGGAAGGTTGTCATCCTTCTTATTGCAAGAAAAAGACAGGATACTTATCAGCATTAAGAATATTGCTTTCGTTAATAAATTTACGGTTTTCATATACACTATTAATTTTTCTTTTATTGACCCGGGAGAGCTTATTTGATATTAAATATTTTTTACGATAAACCTCAGTAGGGCGAGGTAGGAATGCAAAGATTGACATAAAAATTTGCACATGTACGTATTTAGTCATGACAAAGAGTCTACAACTATAGGCATTGTATATACAAAACGTATACGGGTTTACATCAGTTAAGCTTAATGCTCCGAATTACGCCTAAACTGATGTAAATGTTAAGCACTCTCCCGAAGAAGATCGTACATCTGTTCTAAATAAAACTTTTAACATCCGAAATACCTTGTTCGTAAACAACCCATTTTTAACACGTTAACATACCGTTATGAACCCGTACAATTAGCCATTTGTACGGGTTGACAACGGGAGCACTACGGGTTCACAACGGGAATAAGTAAAACAAGGGCACTCCAAGTATGAGTGCTTTTCTCAAAAGAGGGCAGTCATAAAGAACGACTGAACAGAGGAAGAATTAATTTTTTAAGCTATATTCGGAAGCTACGAGATGGGCTTTAGTATTAAAAAAACATCTTGACTAATACCGTCGGGGGTAAACGCTACCAGCAGTAACGAAATATCAGAATGTCATTTGGAAGTAGGGATTGCGGATCCAAAAGCAGCTAATTTTTGAAAAAGATAAAACTTAGGTGTCGGGGGTACCGATTTGGTATTTGTGATTAAATATCACCCGAAAAAACAGCCATAGCCATCATGATTAATTTCATCCAGCAATAATTGCAGATTAGTACTCTCGGGTTTGGGATCATACGCCTCCCATTTACCGGATGCTCGCATCCAATAGAGTTTCCATATTTTAGAAGATTTCACAAAACGAAGCTTAGCAAATGGTAATTCTAGAATATTCGTTGGATCATTTCATTGAGGTCTGATCTCAAACAATACAGCAGTTTGCCCACCCCACGAGTAACCAAAATCCAATTGCTTACGTATCTCTTCTTCCTTCGGACGTTTAGCTTCTACAAAGCTTTTTAATTGCACTTCCACCATGGAAATGGGTTCTTTATTATCCGTCTTGTTCATATATTTAACATTTTTGGTTGGTTCTTGATTATGCAACTACTTTCCGATACAAAAAGTGCTTAACACTGATTATCAATATTTTATTTAAAAATAAATACAAATAAAATTCAATTTTGTAACATTTTATTGTCTGAGAAGTCGTCCTCTTTAGAATTACAGAGAATTATTTTTCAAGAAAATCAAATAAGGTTCTGAATACTCATCCCAGAGGAATGAATTTAATTCTGCGTTGAATTTTAAGGATTCTTTGTATAAATCTATGCTTAGGGAAGATGTACAATGAAATTGTTTATTTACTTCATATAAACCCTGCTTTGGTCTATGAAGAATGTTTGCTTCAATAAACATAGGTATTACACTATATAATCCAATTTCTGTGGCTCTATTACCTCCATATACATTGGATATACTTTTAGAAATCGTTTCAGTATTTACAATGTCTTGTACTGTTAAATATTTACCGAAAGTACGCAATACATCAAATGAAAAAGGAAATGATGCATTTAATAAAGCAATTAAAATTAAACTACGATCATCTTTTCTTTTTAAAACATTCAAAATTTCTTCTTTGTGCTGATCTAAATAAGGAACTAATGGGTTTTTTAAAATTATTTTATTGATAATACGTAATGACTTTTTAATTCTGTTCTCTCCTGTAAAATCAAGGTGTAATTGTTCTAAGATATATTGTTCATCATATTCCTCACTAAGATAACTCTGTAATGCAATATGCAAAGCATCTAAAGGTATACGCTGATTGATATCTACTGATTTACTCTTCATGATTTTTAATTTCTATAAATGGGATAAGCACTTCTAAAACATGTGCTCCTCCATGTGTTACTAAAGTGCCTTTGTTTGAAAAACTTAGATTGTTTTTAAAATAGAGTGCATTCTCTTCTGATGCCACAAAGTTTACCAGGTCTGGGTTATTATGAAATAGTTCATCTTTTAACCAAGTATCTGTGTATTCAATATGTCTCTCACTTCTACTTCCCGACTTATTGGTGCCTAATTTTTCTTTTCCTACTAACAACCTCCAAGATTTAGCTTCTATATTGCCGTGATCGGTTGTCATAAATACTTTAAAATTGTTTTTTATTAATAGCTCTATGTCAATAAATAGTGATGTTTTCTCTAACCAATTCATGGTCAAATCATATAAATCTTTATAATCATCGGAGCTGTGCATTTTATCATCTAACTCTTTATATACTACCGCAATTTTTGAATAGTTTAGGTTATTTTCAACCAAACTTTCACTATGAAAATAGGCGATTTGATGCTTAGGAATCCCCTTTGATATCCAATAATTCTCCCATAGTTTTTTTTCACTTGCTGGAGCTTGTTTATATTCAACGAATGGATTGGCTCCTCTAAATATTGCTTGTCTTGAAAGCTGTGTAATAGAAGGGATCCACGAATAAATGGTCTGCTCTGTAGCTTCTACGTTTAATCGTTCTTTAAGCAATAAATATTGCCAATATGCTAATCCATCCACGACTATCAATGCTATTTTAGCATTCAAATAATTAAATGCTAAATAGTCTAAAACTTTGGATACTATTTTAGGTTTCTTTACAGCGCTTGAATTTTTAATGTGCTTATAATTTACTTCTAATTCTGTTTGAAAAACTTCATTTACTTCTGTAATTAATTCAGCATAATTATTTAAAGTTCCCTTTTTGATGGCTCTTTTAATAAGTTCACCTAAATCACGTGCAATGATATTCCAATTAATGGGTACATCTGCTACCGTTTCTTTAATAATTTGAACTAATTGATTTTCCTGTTCGTCTTCATTTTCTGCATGACTTTCTGAACGTAATTTTTCAATTAATTTTATCGTATCCGCTTTATTTAATGGAATAATAATTTCGTGTTTGAAAATTTTATTCAATGCATTAATATCCAAATTCTTTATGGATGGCAGATGTAAAAAATGGAAATAATTATCCAAAGACCAATGGATCGCAGAAGAATTTACTGTAATATCTGGTAAAAAATCAGTATTATCATCACTGAGTAAAACACAATATTCTTCCTCATTTCTCAATTCATATTGGATGCGTAAGTCTAAATTTGTACCGATTACTACATCAATACCAAAATTCTTTAAAGCAGCAATGATATCTTTACGTTTTAAAAATCCATCTGAATTTTCAACCCGAAGTACTTTTGTATGATAAGATTTTAAATCTTTTGCTATTTGGTATATGAAACTATTCTCCATCTATACGTATTACCATCAATAATTTAGATCCAGGAATTACATTGCGATATTCTTTCATCTTTAACAACCAGTTGTTATGTTCTTGGTCTAATCGTTTTAGTTTAGATTCTTTAATGTTTTCAATTCCTATTTTCTCTATTCTTCTTTTTTGTACGTTGTATGCGTTTTCCTTATTTTTTAATTTTTTATCCAAATTTTCGATCAATTCCGCTTCTAATTGTTTGAAAGTTTCATATAACACTTCATTGACTTTCTCTTGGATATCTTGCCAATTCTCAGGATGTACTGTGGTTTGAAACGAAAAATTATCATTTAAACTCATCAATCTCGACCAAATATCATTGGCATAAGCAGTATATTGTTTGCCATTATCTGCAACAAAGCAACTGATGTAATCTAACTTTTGATCTAACTGATTTTTAGCACTTACTTGCCATAAACTCCAATATCCAGCAGTTTCATCTGATTCATTTGATTTTACAACAGGTATCCCTTTATCAATAGAAAATTCTGAAAGTTGATTTAATAAACTTTTTACGGTATCATGCTGTAAGGTAATATGTTCTACATCCGGATTATTTAAAGCTACTTCTGGATCAAAAGTAATTTTCTTCTTTTGTCCATTTTCTCCTAAAATAGCATACCCTAAAGTCGTTGTAGAATAGGACGTCCCTTTCATTTGCGCATAAGTGGTATATAAATTTTCTAACCAAATAGGCAATGGACTGTGTTTAACATCAGCTGCTTTTTTATACTCAATTTCTTCTTCTTGGACTAATGGTAAAATACCTTCTGTTGATTTAAAATCTTTTAGTTTGCTTTTAATTTCATTAATCCACTTATCACTTGCAAAATCAAATCGTTCTGGGTTTAATAAACTTTGTAAATACAATTGATTTACCTTTTTCATATCAATTGTTGAATCCAAAACATCCGAAGATTTGTCTATCCCAAATTGTTCTAAAATATTGGTAAGCTTTTCTTCAATTACCTCATAAACCCTTTGGTCTACACTGTTGTTGGTTAGTAAATTGAAGGCTTGTACAGGATGTTTTTGTCCGATACGGTCTACACGACCAATACGTTGTTCGATCATCATGGGATTCCAAGGTAAATCGTAATTGAAAATCACGTGGCAAAATTGCATGTTTAATGATTCCCCGGCAGCATCTGTGGCTATAAGTATTTGTTTATCTGCTTTAAAAGAAACCAGCGCGCGTTTACGTTCATCTAAATCTTGACCTCCGTTTATAAATGCCACTTGATATCCTTTTTTAGAGAAGATATCCACTAACATTTTTTGTGTCGTTCTAAATTCTGTAAACACCAAAATCTTGAGATTGGTGTCGTTTTTTTCCTGTTGTAAGGCTTCAAATTTCTTTATTAGCGCTTCTGCTTTGGCATCGATTTCTGTTGCCAAACATTCTTTTGCTTGAGCGATTAACTGTACTAAAATTGACTCTTCATCTTCTAAACCTTCCGATGCATTAAAATAAATTCCGTCAAAGTCTATCTCTAATAATTCTTCTTCAGTAGCCTTTTCATAATCCTCTGACCAATCGTCACCCACTTCCAATAGATTGTTTTGCAAGCGGTATAATCTCTTTTCCATTGCCGATAGAATGGCTAAAGTAGAACTGCTTACCAAACGTTGGAAAAGAATCATAATCAGTCCAGTTGCTTTATTCTTTGAACGTTTAGCAGTATTGAAACCTTTTATGACATATTGAGTTACCGCTTCGTACAATGCCATTTGTTTGGCATGTTTGTTTATATCCAGCCACACATCTAATTTGTAGGTAAATCGTTCGTTGAACAATTTGTTCCCTTCGTAATCGACGGCATTTCTTTTTTCTGTACGAATAACGTATTGTTCCAATTCTGATATCTCTGGTAAACCATCTCCGGCAAAAGCATCCGGGTCTAACAATTGTAATATACGTCGGAAATGATCTGCTTTTCCTCTATGCGGCGTGGCAGTTAATAACAAGACGTTTGGTACAGCATTACATAATTCTTGTGCCAAAACATATCTTGAAACTAACGCATTGGCTCCGCCCATTTTATGTGCTTCGTCTATAATTACCAAATCAAAATCAGCATTTAAAACACCATCCATACGGTAACGATTGTATTCGTCTATGCGCTCTTGTGTCCAGCCTTGTCTTCGGTCTAATGGTTTTAAGGCATCGGTAGAAACGATGACTTGATGGTGTTGACGCCAAAAATTAAACTCTTCATCGGCGTTGATGTTTGAAAAGGTACGCGCTAAAGAAGTAATCATTTCTGAATCGTAGATATGGAATACTTCATTAAAATGCTCTTTGAGCTCGGCTTGCCATTGCAGCATAGATGATTTGGGAACGATGACTAAAACCCGTTTGATTTCGCCTCTTAATTTTAGTTCCTTCAGGATTAGCCCCGTTTCTATGGTTTTTCCCATTCCCACTTCGTCTGCCAACATGAAACGATTTTGTTCGGCTTGCATTACTTTCTCTAACACTAAGATTTGATGTGGCAAAGGCACCAAACTGCTTTCGTATGGAGCGAGGATATTTTTCTTGGCGACTTCGTCTTTTACTTTAGCCGCCAAAGCCACATAGCGAATATGTGGTAGGTGGATGGTTTGCTCGTCTTGTTGAAGTTCTTGGAATGGAACTTCTATGAATGTATTATTTTCTAAAAGACGTATCCAGGCAATTTTATGCCCGAATACCTCCTTTGTTCCTATGAGTTCGCAGGGTTGGTTTTGATACAGCATCGTATAGTTTAGATTTTTGCAGAAGCAATATCATAGAATTGCAATAAGACTTCGTCTTCCATTAATAAGTTATTTGGAATACGATCGCCTACGTTTACAATTGTTTTAAAATCTTTGTCTTGGTAGCATTGTTTGAAACCTACACGTAGGGCTTCTACACGTACTTCTTTTAGCTTACCTTTTGGTTTTGCTGCTTCGGCTTTATAGTCTTCGAATATTTTTAATAAACGTTTGTTTCTTAGTTTTTCTAAATCGGCTTCGTTTTCTGCATCCGGCACATACCATTTCCCAGACTCGTCTTTTAAGAAGTTTTCTTCTAATATTTGGCGCATCTCTGGTAAAGTATCTCCTTTGCGCATGTTACCTGCTACTTCGCGCATCCATAATGGATGTAAGTCTTGTTCTGTTCTATGTTCTTTTTCCAATAATTGGCGTAACCAATAAACGGCATCTTGTTCTGAACCGACAAATAAACTCATTTGTATAAACTCTGGAACTTCTGCTTTCTTGCGCTCGTATTCTTCTACTTGCTCTTGGGTAAAGTACATGCCATCGCGCTCTACAAAACGCTCTTTTAAACCTTCTTGAAATTTACCTGCATCGATAGGCACAGGAAGTGAACGTTGTACATAAAAGGCAATTAAACGGTCCAATAAAATTTTAGCACTACGCTCTACTACTGCTGTAGTCGCATTTTCTTTCACTAAATGGATTGGTAAATGTGATAAATGCTCTTCTACAAAATCCCATACGCCCATTGGTGAATGTTGCGATTCTTGAAATTTGGTATCGAACTCAGAAGAAGGTTTATAACATGTAATGGCTAAATCTTGGCGAACAGCTGTTGCTGTAGTTATTGAACGAATACCACCTTGCTTTTTGTCTATACCTGCAACATTACTAATAACAAATCCTGCCGTTAATAGGGCATTTTGAATGCTATTCCATACTGCTGCAGAAGTATTTGAGAATTCAACCGTCATCCATTTCCCGGGTTTTAATACTCTATAATACTCATTAAAGCTTTCAGTCATTAATCTTTGGTAATCAAATGTATTTTTACCTTGAATTTTATTTTCAATAGCTTCTTTCTCATTTGATGTTAAAACCTTAAGCCACGATTCAGGTAAAATATTCAACTCTGAATACATGATATTTGCACCAAAAGGAGGATCAGTAAAAATATAATCTATTGAATTATTTTTAATTGTTGATTTTGTTGCTGAAGCAACCGATACTAAATTATTGTATCTATTTGATAGTTTCTGCAGAACAGTTTTATAACTTTTAATTTTATCACTGATTTGCTCTAATATGGATGTTTCAATTGGTAATGCTGGTATATAAAGAGTCCCCTTTAAATGACCTGCATTCCAACCACCTCCGCCAAAGAAGAAGTTTTTTACATGAATTCTGTTCATTTTTGTTGACCTATTGATCATTCCCGTTAAAATGAATTTAAACTTACTCGAGTATTTTGAACGATTTATATAATCATTTAAAATGGAAAGAGCAATCAAGTTTCTTTTAGTATAGAATAAATGAACAAAACTAATACCATGTGATCTAATAGGTTGATCAGTATTATAACCTTTTGGAATTTTATATGTTGGAGCCCAGGTTTTTAATTTATAATTTTCAATTTGATTAATTAATTCTAAATCATAATCATCTGGAGATTTTGTAAACCTCTTATTGTTATAACTGTAAACTATATATACTGGAACATTTTTGGCAATTTTAATTGTATCATTAACAATAGAATCGAACTTAGTTTCCCAAACTTTTTCTGATTTCTTTTGATTATTAACTGCATTACAATGGGGACAATTAAAATTATCTATTACTTTCTTCTCCTCAAAACTAAGTGCTTCGTTCCAGAAGACCAATTCTTTATTACAATCAACACATAAAAAAACATCACTCCAAACAATATAATTTATCGTACCAAGATCGTTATTAATATGCTTAGTTTTATAAAGCCATTGACAAGATGTTATCATGTCACTTTCTAATTTATCTAGAAAATGATTTGCCTCAATTAAATCTAAAGGTGAATTATAATTATAGCTAATCATTGAAGCATAAGGTGATAAATCAGAGCATATAGCTTTTCTCTGTCCCCAAATAACATTATTATTATCCTTTTCTATTTTAGCCTTGATATCTGATTCAGGATTTTCACACATTGCAGCAGCTACACCAGTCATCCCTGTACCTGCAAAACCATCATAGATGATATCACCAGGTTGAGTATAATGCATAATATAACGCATAATGGCGGGATGTGGCACTTTTGTATGATAAGTATGTGCAGTATATATAGGATTATTTTTCCCTTCACTTACATCCGCAGCATAGGGTTCAGTTACTTCAAAATTAGGCACACGTTTACCTTCTTTTTCTAATTGTTTTTTCTCCTCTTCCCATTCTGCAATAAAATCGTTGATCCAAGGATTGGGGCAAGCCGTATAAAATGGAGGATCGGATAGGTTGATGATGTCTTCCTCTTCCCCAATTGGGAAGCCATCTATCTCTTTTAGTTCTGGTAATTTTTTGCGTAACTCCTCACGGAAATACGAACGTCTTTCTTCATCGTTGGCAAATGTTTTACCTAAGACCGTTACTGGACCATTGGTATGTTGTTCTTCGTTTGAGAATAGTTCTTGGGTCATGTGTATGAATTTGGTTATTGGTTATTCGCTAACATCTTCATTGGAGAAACTACAGGAATGATGATGTTATGGATGCCATGGTTGGCTAATTTTTCGAAAAGAATACCTCTTGTAGTAGAAAGCGCAATGCCTAAAATGGTTGCAATAATGGTTGCAGAAAATTTAGGTAATCCTTTTTCGTTGATGGTATAAAAGTCTTCTAAATTTTCGATATGAAAATGATAATCCATGTCTAATTGCAATAATTGCTCTTCCGCATCATTTCGGAAAGAGCAATTCATGTCTAATTTTAGCCGTTTATCTTCTAAATTATGCATTAAACGATGTGCAATGTTCAGTTTATGATCGGCTGTATTTTTAAAAGCTTGCGTATTGATATTAAACTCACGAATTTCCAGGTGAAATAAGTGAATTTGATCCGCATCTATTTTTGGTTTATTTTCCATGTTACAGGGCAATTTCGTATGCTTGATCGGCGTAAGATTCGTGGTAATCGTTTACCTTTTGTGCATAATCTTCCGTACCTTTAATCGTACCCAAATACACGTATTCGTATTGTTTGATTGGCTCGGTATGTACTAAACAAATACCTAACGCTTGCTCCATTTTGATGATGCTTTTTAGTGTTAAGTTGTGCATGCCCGAAAGCCATTTTGACACTTCGGATGGTGTTTTATCCATTGCTTTTGCTAAGTCTTGGGATTTCCATCCTTTAGCTTCCATTGCAACACGTACTTTTTCGGTAATTGCTAAGTTTTTCTCAACGAACTTATCAATTTCTGGATCACCGTATTGGTCTAACCAATCTGTAATATTATGATTTGACTTTTTCATGCGCTCTGTTTTTTTATTAATCCCATTGAAGTAAAAAATCATCATCTACTTCTATTTCTGTATAATCATTAATCCAACGAATTTCTTTATTTTGAAATGCTTCGTCTATTAATTCAGTCAATTTATTTGCCATTTTAAAATGTAATCTGACATTCTCACATTCTTGAGGTGTTGCTGCCGTTTTAATGTCTCCATTAAAAAGAAAAACCACATATTCATTTGCTCTCAAGCAATATAACCTTAGATTATTCGGTTTATTTTCCTCTGTACCTGTTTCCTCATTGTATTCCACATAAACCGGTTCTTTATTTACACCTTGAGGAGGTAAAGCGGATGTATCGGCTGTTTCTGCTTCGTTTCTAAAATATTGTTCTTGAGCACCAATTTTATCACCAATGACTTTAATCCAAGCCAAAATGTGATTTAATTTTTCTTTATTTTCAACAGTATGTTTATCCACAAAAGCATCGAACAATGCATCACCATCATTCACAGCAACTGTATAATAAGTTACCTTACGATAGGTGTTAACCCAAAATATTTCTGCAAAGTTATTCACTTACAAGTTAATTAGCAAGTAAAATTCATTTTAAAGTGAATTTTACTTCATGATGATTCTGATTTTATCTCTCTCTTTCCCTTTTGCAAGACCATCCACATAAGCTTTGAACTTTTCGATGGCTTCATCTGGCGTTAATGGTTTTGTAAAAGAAGATTTTAATTCATCGTAACCGATTTCAACTTTTTCTAAACCTTTATGCAAATTGGTGATGGCATTGCGGATTCTTAACGCATTGGATTTTGAAAGTTGTACCGCACCTGATTTGAATTGGTTTAGAATCTCTTGTTCCGATTCATCCAATAAACTGATTTTCTTTTTCACCATCGGATCTTCTAAAATTTCCAATAGCGATTGATTCCATTGTTCAAGAATATCCGATAGTTCTTGTTTCAATTGCTTTACTGATGTCTCTTTAAAATTGATGTACTCATGCGGATTGAAATCATGGAAGGGGACATTCAGCACAGCTTCTTTATTAACTTTGGCATCTGCAACTTGCAATTTATTGATCTGCTCTATCCACTTCAGGTATGGAGAAGATGAAATATAATCTGCCTCTTTTAAGATTTGAACGATAGCATGTTCATCCGCATCTAAAATGGCTATTTTTTCGGTATGTTCTCTTTGACTGATTCTACATTTTAAATACTGCTCTAAATACCAATTGGCATACTTTTCTTTTAAAGTAGAAAGCTCTTGTTTGTATTGTACTAAAGTTGCTTTGTCATTTTCTTGAACAATCTGAGGCAATTTATTTAAATGCTCGTTTACTTCGTTCTTTAAACTTTCCTCTGTAATGTATTGCTTGGCTTGTTGTACATAAGATACTTCTTGATCCAAATCATTGATTTGATTTAATAACTTTTGTACCTCAAGGACTTTCTCCTTATAAGGCATTAAGCGTGCTATATCTTCTGTAGTAAAAGCAAAATTCTTCATTTTGGCTTCAGAAGTATAAGTCGCCAATTTGTCACAGAAACCACTGAATGCTGTAAAGTTTTGACGGTATTTAGAAGCTTGTTCTTGACTTATGATTTCAATACCTTTATATACATACCCATTCTGAATTTTACTTAATAAAGCAACGGTTTTTTTCGCTAATTCAGAAGATGCTTGTACTAAATGAGTGTACGTTGATGGATCACTTAAATGACCGCTTAAATCTCGTCCTACAATCCCAATGAACATTTCTTTAATTGCTGCAAGATTTAAACCTTTTGGTCTTTTTACGTGGGTAAAGCTCCAGAAATCTTCTTTTTGAATGCTTTTTAAATCGTTTAAATTTGTCGAGTTGATTACTTTGCCAGAATGTAATGTAATTTCTAATTCGCCTAAAGCTGCTAAAGTAGCTAAGACCACAAATTCTAATTCAGCTTCGATTTTAAAATCTTTTGAAAGCCATAAATCAACACTTTTATCAACATATTCGATGATTTCATCACGGTTTAAAACTTTATCGTCTCCTTTATCTTTTAATAACTTTACGATAGATTGAGCATAAGGCGAATGGCTATAATCTAAACGACCCGGCACCCATAAACCAAGACCTGCTAAAACACCTTCCCCATCTCTATTTAATTGTTCTGGATTGGCTATTTTAGTTAAAGCCTGCTTTATTAATTTATCGTAATTGTCTTTTGTTATTGGCGTATTTAATTGACTAAACTTAGGAAAGTTAGGTCTTTCATCGTTGAACCAAGGTTCAAATACAATAGAAGCCACCGTAGAAAAAATTTGCTCTTTAGAAGCACCTTGTCCTGGTAATGGAAAGCCATTAAGTGGTAACTCTTTTCCTTGATATTCTACTTGCGTAATTTGAACGAACTCTTGGTTAAAAATATCTCTCGCTTTTTTATTTAACTCATCAATTTTTTGACGATAAATCGGTTTTTGCGAACTATCTGCTCTTACTTCTAATGCTAAAGCTGCGCCATATAAAGTGATGTAGTCTTTGAATTCTTTCGAAATATTATCGAAAGTAAAATAGATTTCATCCTCTTCGTTATTTTTGATTTTTTTAGTATCATCAAAAATTGGCATAAAATACATATAGAAATGTTGGCGCGGATGTGTCGTTGATTTCTCATTTGGATTACCAAAGAAGATGTATCCTTCGCGATAGATTTTATGCGACTGCCATTCGATGGCATGAGACCAAATTTTAAACCCCGTTCTGTAGGTATCATAATCAAGTGGAAGGTTTACTTCTAAGAATTTAAAGAAGTATTCATCCTTTTGATTATCAGACATTGTCGCTGCATAATCTTTGATTTTCTGATCGAAATTTATTCCTCCTTCAATTCTTAGGTGAAATTCACCATTGTCATTATTTTTATCAAAATATTGACCAGAAGTTGCTGTAATGATTTGATTTGCAGCAGAATCAATAATATCGATTAGGAAATCTCTATCAAAAGCATTTTTATCTGTTAAGCATAAATCATCTACCAATAATTCAGTATTGGTACCGTTTTGTTTTTGTAATTCGTGCTGAATAATTTTAATGGCACAAGCATTGGTAATTCTTGTCGCAATATCTTTTTTAGAACTTCTAACCCCAGTGAAGTAGGTCTCGATTTTATCGTAAACTGTATCGGTTACTTCCTTCACTTTTCTGATATCTGGTTCAGACATCATTGATTGATCATTCGATATATCTTTCCAGTATTGATCATACGTTAATAAACCAGGATTATCTGATGGTATCTCTTGATCTAATAAATCTTTGAATTGATTGGATAATGTTTTTAAAATTTCACGTTGACTTTTACCAATTCTAATTTTTTCGAAATTTTCGAAATAACTTGGATGTACAGGGAACAAATCAATATAATGTTCTGTACGGGCATGCATATCCGTAAAGAATGGTAAAAATTTATCAAGATGTTTCTTAATCTTTTGTTTTTGATGTTCGTCTTTACGTAATAAACGATTTTTTACGATAAAAGACACATCATCTTTTGTAATCAAAATATCTTTGTATCGATCATTTACCTTTTGTAACATTTCAGATTGAAATTGAAACTCAGGAGAATGATAAATCATTTCTTGTACCCCGAAAATGAATTTAAATTTTGATTTATCACAAGCTTGCCCTAACGCTTGAAGAACCGCTAAGTCTTGATTTAGATCTTGAGAGCCAGAACGACCTTTAAGGTAGGCTAGCATTTCATCTATTACGATAAGAAGCCCTTTATTTGGATACTTCTCTTCGTATTCTGCCATCATCAACTGAAGCTTTTCTAAAAATGATTTAGCACCAAGACTCTCAAATGAAAATGGTACTCCTATCGACTCTAAATACTCTTCTAATTTGTATGTTACAATCTCCCATAAGGAAATCGTATGTCCTAATTCGAATCGTAGAACATTAAATTTACCTGCAATCTTTTTTAGTTCGTTTTTAGCTTTTTCGTCTTGTACCAATTCTACTAAGGATTCATCTTCAGCAATCAAAGAAACTAAAGACATGGTATGTGATTTACCGGTACCGTAGTTACCTACCACTTGTAAACCGAAACTTTCTTCTGTATATTCCAAGTCGAGATTACGTACCATTAAAGGAATTAGGATATCTTTGAAAGTAGATGAAAAAACAAATGTTTTTACAAGATTCTGCTGGTATACTGATTCATTAGTTCTGTTGAACTTAACAACTTCAGTTATGGGTTCAAAACTAATTAGTTCATTGTATTTCATATCACGATGTGGCTTATGTTATTTAAGTCTATTTTATGGTTATCATTTTTTGTTAAGAAGTAAAGTTGATTGGTATCAATCTCTCCTTCCCATTTTAAAATCAAGGTATTATTTTGAGAGTAATCTGATAAAAATTTTTCTACGTTAAATTTCAATTCAGGTTCAAGGAGTAATCCGATATTTTCAATTGCAATTGTTTCACCGAACTCCTTATGTTGAATTTTGTTTTTCACAATAACATCATCAAGTAATTGATTAATTCTGAAAACTATTTTACTCTTATCCGTATTACCTAATTCGTGTGCTAATAATTTTCCTATATTCATCCAATTTACCTTTTCCGTATCAAAAAAATCAGTACTTATAATCAGTCTGTTGCGTGGAATCAAATTAAGAAAACTAACTATTTTATCTTTACAGTCAATCATGGAAATTAATTGGAAATGTTAAAATTCAAATATTTGATTAAATAATATTATAAAGGCACATTAAATTAATGTAGTCTAAAATAATCATATTAAGGAATAGTAATCAATAAAAATCAATAATAATAACAAATTACAAATACGGGAAACCGTAATAAACCGTTTTTATTTACTAATAACTATCTTTATGTATTAGTAATCAAATCGTTAAAGCCAAAGTCTATTTTCACCAGATTAATCATAAACAGGTTTTTTCAAACTTAAAAAACTAATTCATATCGAACTGAACGCCCTGCTCCTAAAACTTGCAATGCACCTATTTCATTCAAATGTTGTAAATCACGCGTTGCTGAAGCTTTAGAAGTTTTAGCGATAGCCATATATTTTTTTGCAGTCATGCCGCCTTGAAAACCCTCAACACCAGCATCGAACATGCGATTAATCACTTTCTGTTGTCTTTCGTTCAATAATTGCTTGAAACTATCAAAATACTTAACCTTCTTCACCGTAAATTCAACCAACTGCTTTGCTTCTATTTGAGCTGTTAAAATTACCTTTCCGAAATAAAGGATCCAATCTGTAATATCCAATGTAGATTGTGCAGCTTTCAAAGCGTCATAGTATTGATTCTTATCCTTTTCTATAACTTTGGATATCGACAACAATACTGGACTTTGCAATGTGTGTGACAATGTATATTCGGCTAATGCTCTACCGATTCTACCATTACCATCCTCAAAAGGATGAATACTTTCAAAATATAGATGTACGATAGCTGATTTGACGATGGCTTTACTGATCTTATCTAAATGACTTAAATTATCATTACTAAACCAATGTATAAAAGTCTGCATTTCTTGAGCTACAATTTCTGAAGGAGGCGCTTCATAATGCACCACTTCACGTCCATAAGCTCCAGAAACAACTTGCATAGGTTCTGATCCCTCACGCCATTGTCCCGCATTTATCGTCAAAAATGATTCCATCAAAATTTTATGCCAGTTCAAAATCATGTCAAGAGACAAATCATTAAGGTATGACTCTCGAACCTCGGTCATTAATCTTGCCATACCCGCTACACGTTTATCCGTAACTTTAATATCTGATCGCAAACCTAAATTACGTTTGATGGAGGACATCATATCGATACGGCTCATATATTCTCCTTCAATTTCAGAGGATTTAATTGCTTCAGAAATAAGAATCTCAATAATAGTTTCCTGCTTCAAATCATCATTCAAACCTGTAATTAAACCATTTACCACCCCCAACTCTTCAGCAAAAGAAATGGAGATCGTTTGTAGACTTTCAAGCGTAAACCTAAAATTAGGCCAGTCTTTATATTGCCAATTATACATATTGAGCCGATTTAAATAAACATTCAACTCAAATATAACAAAAATTTGAGCCGATTAAAGGGAATAATCGGCTCAATAGAACTAAAAAATTAATTTACCCTCCCTAAGAATCACTTTAGCATTAAGATTAAAACCACCACTTTCATTCTTGACAAAAGAATAATCTATTCCACGATTTTCAAACTGATTTCTTAACGCCTCAAGAAAATAGGCACGGGCGCTCACCCATCCACGATTACCAACCTCACGATTAAAACGCGCTACTAATTGCTCATCTGATAGCGTTGCTAATTCAGATTCAAATTTTTCAATTAAATTTTTCATTGTTTTGATACTTTAAATTATTAAATAGTATCAATCATAAAGACTAAGGGAGTGACCAAAATTTTGACTGAACAGCCCTCATCGATTGACCACCGTGGTTGGTTAAACTCGGTTGGTGTACATAATTGTACTCTTGATGATTGAATTATGTCCTAAAGATAGAAATTAATTATTTGAAGCAAAAATCGCGCTAAAATTGACAGTGATTGACTGCTACATATCAATTAAATCACTCAATTTTCCTTATCTTTACACTAATAATTTATTAAACGAAATCGCGTAAGCTATCCTTGTGGTTTAACTGAAACTGCGACCTTCACTTAAACAACCACCAAAGGATAGACTTACGCCCGTGCCTCATAATGGGCGTGGGCTAAGTCTGTCTGGTTGTTTGGTTGTCGCAGACCACAGTTAAGGACATGATTTTAGTTTCACGCCTTTTTTATTTTTCGAATTATAATCCAAAATGGCACAAGAAAACTTTTATTATCCCTACGACAGCATCGCATTAAAATACATTGATCAGCAAATCGTTAAGCGTATTATCATAGCCTATGAAAGAGGGGATCAGATAGAAAAAATAAAAGCAGATTTCCCCGATGCACCTATTACCAATAGTCTATACGTTAATCTTCCATATGAACTGACAGATGAAAAATGTATCTGTGGCAACTATATTTGCCGAAAGGTTGTGGGTACGTGGCGAAATCAAAAAATACAAACCACGTACAAAACCATTAAAAATGCATCGTTTCAAAACTAATGCATTACAAACAATAAAGCATTGAAAATAATTCATCTTCAATGCTTTATATTTATTTACTAATATCTAGTTATATCCAGTAATATGCAACTACTTTCCGATACAAAAAGTAAAAACACACTATAAATCAATTAATTACAAAGATAAAGGTGTACAAATGGCGTACAGCTTATTACTTCTGATTTCGATTGAGCACACTAATAATAAGTTTCTTTACGGTTTCCATTTCTTCGGGTTTACTGGAAGCAACAAACAAAGTAAGACTGGCCAAGGCTTCGTTGCTTATAATAGGCTTCTGGTCTTGAGCATATAGCAAATCATTCTTCTCTAAGAAAAGCAGGAAACAGGCTGCTGCTATCCGTTTATTCCCATCGACAAAACCATGGTTTTTGACAATCAAATATAATAACGTGGCTGCCTTTTCCTCAATGGATGGATAGAAATCTTCTTCGCCGAATCCTTTTGAAATTTGCGCGATAGCACTCTGAAAACTACCATCTTTCTCTTTACCAAAGATTGCAGAATCAAAGTCCACTCTCATCGTATCGATTATCTTTTCGTAATCGGCTGATTCGGGGTAATTAGCTGAACGTGTGGTCAACCCCTTACCATCCAACTGCTCATGGTCATAATCATCCAACAACTCCAATCCTTTGGCAAAATGCTCCAGCCAATCCAATTCAATCTCTCCTATTTTTCCCTCGATCGCACGACTCAATATACGGATACCATCTTTAAGAGTCTGAACCTCTTGCTGCTTCTGAGCTAAACGTTTTTCGTTGATGACATAGCCTTGTACAAGATAATCTTTTAATCGCTGGGTTGCCCATTGACGGAATTGGGTACCTTGTTGGGATTTCACACGGTAGCCAACTGAAATAATTACGTCGAGATTATAATGCTCTATGGCACGCTTCACCTGTCTAGTTCCTTCCGTTTGAACTGTCAAGGATTTCTTGACAGTTGTATTCCTTGCCAACTCCCCTTCTTTAAAACAATTATTAATATGTAAGCTTATATTCTGCTTAGTCTGGTTAAACAATACAGACATCTGCTGTTGGCTAAGCCACACAGTATCTTTCTCAAAGGTTACTTCAATCTGTGTTTGACCATCCTTGGCTTGATATATTTCAATCTGGTTCTTCATTACTTAAAATTCAGTCACAAATAGTTTCTCGTTTATTTGCCGATACAGAACTTCGAAAAGATGTTTTCAAGCAAGTCATCGGTGGTCACCTCCCCTACAATCTCACCTAAATAATGCAGTGCTTGCTTGATGTCCATGGCAAGGAAGTCTGATGTGATGGGGTTATCGATATTTTCCAATACACGATTTAAAGATGCCTCGGTACTTTTGAGAGCTTCGACGTGGCGTATATTGGTAAGGATGGTTTCGTTGGTATCTATTCCGCTAACATTCACGGTTTCCAAAAGGCTTTCTTTGAGCTCTTCAACGCCAACATGCTCTCTGGCTGAAATAAAGTGAACAGGCAGTTCCTTTAAGTGTTCTTTTTGCTCTGCTGTCAGCAATTCAGCTTTATTGACTAAAACAATATATGGTATGTCTTGGTTATCAAGCCCTTTTACTTGTTGTGCAATGTCACTAAAATCTTGTGTGGCATCGGTCATATAAATAATGAGCTTAGCTTGTTTCATCTTTTCCAGCGTACGTTCAACTCCTTTGGCTTCAATCAGGTCTGCAGTTTCGCGGATACCGGCGGTATCAATGAAACGGAAAACAACACCACCGATATTAATCTCATCTTCTATGGTATCTCGCGTAGTACCGGCTATGTCAGACACAATAGCCCGTTCTTCATTAAGAAGGGAATTAAGCAGGGTTGACTTCCCGACATTGGGTTTTCCGGCGATGACAATTGGGATACCGTTTTTGATAACGTTCCCCAATTCAAAAGAGGAAATAAGTTTGGTAATGACGCGATTGATCTGAAGGATAAGCTCCCTTAATTGTTCGCGATTGGCAAACTCAACATCCTCTTCTGCAAAGTCTAACTCAAGCTCAATCATCGACGCAAAATGAACGAGCTGCTCTCTCAGTCCCTGAAGTTCATTGGCAAAACCTCCTCTCATTTGCTGCATAGCAACATCATGTGAGGCTCTGGAATTGGAAGCTATCAGGTCCGCTACTGCTTCTGCTTTGCTGAGATCAAACGCTCCGTTTAAAAATGCTTGCAAAGTAAATTCGCCAGGCTTGGCTGCGCGAGCTCCGTTTTCAATAAGCAATGCAATAATGCGTTGGATAATATAGCTGGAACCATGGCAACTGATTTCAATTACGTTTTCTTTGGTATATGACTTTGGAGCGAGAAAGATACCAATAACGACCTCGTCGAGAATGGACTCACCATCCATAACAAGTCCAAAATGGAGTGTGTGACTAGCTTGCTTGCGAAGATCTTTGCCTTTAAAAACAGAATTGGCAATGTCAACAGCCTCAGGACCGGATAAGCGTATAACGCCCAATGCGCCGCTACCTGAGGGTGTTGATAATGCTACAATGGTTTGCTTTGCGTTCATACACGCAAAGATAGGGTATTTAAGTTTACCCCACTTTCGTATTTTTTAAAGTTCTCGTCAAAAGCCTTAGCGAGTTTATTAGCTTGTTCCTCGTAGGCTTGCTGGCATGACCAGGTTTTAGCGGGATTGAGTAGATCTGAAGGTACACCTGGACAAGTCGTCGGAAACTGCAAACCAAAAATAGGATGTCTTTGGTATTCCGAATCGTTCAGTTCACCCGCCATCGCGGCTCGAATCATTGCTCGGGTATAACGTAACTGGATGCGCCGGCCAACACCATAAGGCCCTGCTACCCAACCTGTATTCACTAACCAGACATTGATGTTGTCTTTTTCAATTCTCTCACCTAGTAGTTCAGCATATTTGGTTGGGTGCAATGGAATAAATGCCTCTCCGAAACAGGCAGAGAATACCATCTTCGGCTCGGTAATACCTACTTCGGTTCCAGCTACTTTAGCGGTATAACCGGAAATGAAATGATACATAGCCTCCTTGGTTGTCAATTTGGAAATGGGTGGTATGACACCAAAGGCATCGGCAGTGAGAAAAAATATATTCTTCGGTGTGGCCGATATTTTTTGCTTAACCGCCCCTTCGATGTAATCGATTGGGTAGGTTACACGTGTGTTTTCGGTTTTGCTTGTATCTTTGTAATCAGGAACACGTGTACCGGGAAAGCAATTGATGTTTTCCAACAGAGATCCAAAGCGAATGGCATTGTATATTTCAGGTTCTTTTTCTGCCTCAAGATTAACACACTTAGCATAACATCCTCCTTCGAAATTAAAAATACCTTCATCGCTCCATCCGTGTTCATCGTCGCCAATCAGATGGCGACCGGCGTCTGAAGAAAGAGTCGTTTTCCCGGTACCAGATAAGCCAAAGAAAAGTGCTGTTTCGTTGTTGACATTGGTATTTGCCGAACAATGCATGGATAGAACCTTTTTATTATGGGGCAAGAGAAAATTAAGAACACTAAAGATTCCTTTTTTTATTTCGCCAGTATAGCCAGTGCCAGCAATAAGAATGATTTTTTCCGTAAAACTAATAATAACGAAATTAGCGCTTGGAACACCGTCAATAACAGGTTCGGCTTGAAAAGTTGGGGCAGCAAGGATAGACCATTCGGGTCTCTTATCGGCGCTCACCTTGTCAGAGCGAACGAATATATTGTCAGCAAAAATGTTCTGATAAGCAGTTTCTGTGATCACCCGGATACTGATTTGATGCTCAGGCGCTGTACAGGCAAAGACGTCACGTACGTAGATCTCCTCTTTGCTGAGATGCGCGGCAACTTTCGTATAAAGCTTATTGAAAATGTCAGTAGAAATCGGCTGATTAATATCTCCCCACCACACGGCATCGCGGGTAATATCGTCTTCGACAATGAAACGGTCTTTGGGCGACCGACCCGTAAAGTGACCTGTGTCTGCTGTGAGTGCACCTGACTCAACTAAATAACCCTCGCCTTTTTTTATGGCCTCTTCTACAAGTTCAGGAACAGTGAGTTGATAATTGACTTTATTGCCTGCATGGATCTGCAAGTAGGACAAATTTGGCAACATACAATCGTTTTTTTAATAAATTAATAAAATTGGTTACATTTTTCGGGTCAAATTTACCATTTTATTAATCAAATAACCTAGTCTATCGATAAGTATTTCATTATCTTCGCATTGAACCTTTAAATATATCTATGAATTTATACAGTATTGATACGGAACTTTTTAAATTGGACGGAGGAGCAATGTTTGGTGTGGTGCCTAAAGTGCTATGGAGCCGCACGAATCCAGCGGACGAGAATAACCTATGTACTTGGGCGATGCGACTTTTGCTGATTGAGGATGGAGATCAGTTAATTCTCATAGATACGGGCTTGGGTGATAAACAAAGTGAAAAGTTTTTCAGTCACTATTATATTCACGGGGAACACACGCTCGATAAGTCCTTGGCAAAGCATGGTTTCTCGAGAGATGATATCACAGATGTTTTTCTGACCCATTTGCATTTTGACCATGTTGGAGGGGCTATCGTTCGTGAAGGAGATCAACTTGTCCCTGCTTTTAAAAATGCTCACTATTGGAGCAATGCGCAACATTGGAAATGGGCGACGGAGCCGAACGACCGAGAAAAGGCTTCTTTCTTGAAGGAAAACATCTTACCCATTCAGGAGAGCGGGCGACTAAAATTTGTGGAGGATAAAAGTGTGGGGGTTCTGAATAAAAACATCTCTATCCGCTTTGCCTTTGGTCATACCGATGCGATGATGATGCCCCAAATTCAATATAAAGACAAGACAATCTTGTACATGGCAGATTTGCTGCCTTCAGTGGGACATATCCCTCTACCTTACGTAATGGCTTACGACATGTTCCCGATGAAGACGTTAGAAGAGCGCAAAACCTACTGGAATGAAATTGCAGACAACGATATCATTTGTTTTCTGGAGCATGACCCTATACATGAATGCTGTACTCTTCAGCACACAGAAAAAGGTGTCCGCTTGAAAGATACGTTTACGTTGGAGTCTATTTTATAAGCGCCATTTCTTGATAGACAACTATCTAGAAAGCCCTAACTCCTGAAACGTGTTTCCTTGGTTTACATCACCCGATTTATAACCTTTGGTAAACCATTGCATTCGCTGTTCCGAGGTTCCGTGCGTAAAGGTTTCTTGATTGGCACTACCCTGCATGCGTTCCTGAATGGTATCATCCCCTACGGCATTAGCAGCGCTAAGTGCTTCTTCAATATCACCGGGCTCTAAAGCATCGTTTAACTCTTGGTTGTAGTGAGTCCACACGCCAGCGTAAAAATCGGCCTGCAATTCCAGAGCAACGGAAAGACGGTTGGCATCAGCAGCACTGCTGCTCTGCATAGCCTGTTGGGTCTTACCGCTAACACCTAAAAGATTCTGAACGTGGTGACCAACCTCGTGTGCAATAACATAAGCTATAGCGAAATCACCGCCCTTTGCACCAAACCGAGATTGCAGCTCATCAAAAAACACAAGATCCATGTAGACCGTCTGATCTGCAGGACAATAAAACGGGCCTGATGCCGCACTCGCTCCGCCACAACCAGTTTGAACAGCATCGCTGAATAATACCAATTGGGGATTCTGATAGGTCAAACCGTTTTCCTGAAAGATTTTCGCCCAGATATCTTCTGTATCTGCGAGCACGACGGAAACGAACTCACCCATTTGCTTTTCCTCTTCGGTAAGCTCAACAGTTCGTTCAGTTCCCTGAGATCCGCCCTGAGTCATCTCAGGCGGGATTACCTGCGATAGATCTGTACCTGTAAACATCTGAACAAGCAGCACAACGATACCGATCACTCCACCTCCTAACAACATTTTCCCGCCAGACATACCCCGACGATCTTCCATATTTGAACTTCTTCTACGACCTTGCCATTTCATAGGTTTTAATTTTTGTTAGCGTTAAAATTTTATCAATTAACCTGACAACAGATTAAACTCTGTTAAAAATAGTCTTTTAAAATAAAAATATTCTATACATTAGAATTACATCAGTTTAAACACAAAAGATATGCCTAATTTATCATGGAAAAATCATTTTTCTGATAAGAAAGAGAACACAACTGACACAAGGATATTTTGGAACATTTTTTGCTGTAGCAGGACTGACGGTAAAAGCTGATAAATACCTCATTATCACAGAACTTTTATCCCATTTTATCGTTATTACTATATAATTTTCTTATTTTTGCAAACTTTTGCACCATCAAGGAGTACTTTAAAATTATTTAATGAGACAACTTAAAATTACGCAATCAATCACCAATCGTGAGTCACAGTCACTTGACAAGTATCTTCACGAAATTGGAAAGGTTGACCTTATTACGGCTGAGGAAGAAGTAATTCTTGCTCAAAAAATCAGAGAAGGCGATCAAGCCGCATTAGAACGTTTAACCAAAACGAATTTACGTTTCGTAGTATCAGTAGCGAAACAGTACCAGAATCAGGGTCTCACCCTCGGAGACCTAATTAACGAGGGAAACTTAGGCTTAATCAAAGCCGCAAAACGATTTGACGAAACCAAAGGGTTTAAATTTATTTCCTATGCAGTATGGTGGATTAGACAATCAATCCTACAAGCCATTGCTGAACAATCACGTATCGTACGTTTACCTTTAAATCAGGTTGGGTCGTTAAGTAAAATCAGCAAAGCTTTTTCAAAACTGGAGCAAGACTACGAACGCGAGCCTTCACCAGAAGAATTAGCTGATATGCTAGAGACAACAGTTGATAAAATTTCCGATACCTTGAGTAATTCAGGTCGCCATGTCTCAATGGATGCACCTTTTGTACAGGGTGAGGAAAACACGTTACTGGACGTATTGGAAAACAATGATCCGAATACGGATAATACGCTAATCGACGAGTCTCTTTCAGAGGAGATCAGAAGATCATTGGCTACCTTGACTGATCGTGAACGTGAGATTATTGTACTTTTCTTTGGCCTGGGCTCCAATCACCCCCTCTCCCTTGAGGAAATTGGGGAGAAATTTAGCCTTACACGTGAGCGCGTGCGCCAAATTAAAGATAAAGCACTTCAGCGTCTCCGCCATACGTCAAGAAGCAAAATATTAAAAACCTACTTGGGGTAAGTGTAGTTACTGCTTTAAGTTGTTTATTTAAAAAGGGAGGCTAGCAAAATTGCTAGCCTCCCTTTTTAAATATTACGTATCGTTTAGATTTAGATCAGGTTGATACTACGTTTAACAAAGTTAGTAAGCTCTGCTCCTGTTAATAAACCTCTACTCAATAACGCTAAATCAAAAGCTTGTTTTGCCAAGTTCTCTTTGTTAGTATCATCTTCTTCTAAAATACGTTTTATCAAAGGGTGATTTCCGTTTACTGTCACTTTATAACTATCTGGCAGGCTGCCATAAAAGCCCATCCCACCACCATTCTGAGCCATATCTTTCATCCGACGCATGAACTCATCCATGGTAACCGTCACAGGCAAAGCATCTTCAGCCAAAGGCTCTACATGCACTTGGTATGTTTCTTTATTGATCGTTTTTTCAAAAAGCGATTTCACCGAATTGCTTTCCTCCTCACTCAAAACCAACTTATGATCTTCTTCCTTATTAATCAATTTATCAATCACATCTGAATCAACACGCTTCAGGGAGGTCTTTTCAAGCTTCTGCTCTAAGAAACCTACAAAATGATTATCTAACGGAGAGTCGAAATTAAGAACATCGTAACCTTTTGCTTTGGCTGCAGATATAAAGCTATCTTGGTTTGCAGGATCATTACTATATAGATAAACAACCTGCCCTTCCTTGTCCGCCTGGATGTCTTTCACTTTTTCAGCATACTCTTTTAAAGTAAAGTACTCATCATCCACATTCTTTAATAAGCAAAAATCGTTTGCTTTTTCAGCGAACTTGTCATCAGTCAGCATGCCATACTTTACAAACACACCAATGTCATTCCATTTTTCCTGGAAGCTTTTACGATCGGTCTTAAAAAGCTCATTCAACTTATCGGCAACCTTCTTCGTGATGTGATTGTTAATTTTCTTAACGTTGCTATCTGCCTGCAAGAAACTACGAGACACGTTTAACGGGATATCCGGTGAATCGATAACTCCATGAAGCAACATCAAGAACTCGGGTACAATATCCTTTACCTCGTCGGTAATAAATACCTGTCTTGAGAACAATTTGATTTTGTTCTTTTGAATATCTAAATCGTTCTTGATTTTCGGGAAATAAAGAATACCAGTTAGGTTGAACGGATAATCTACATTAAGATGGATCCAGAACAAGGGATCTTCACTGAAAGGATAAAGCTCACGGTAAAATGCTAAGTAATCTTCATCTGTTAATTCAGAAGGTGACTTGATCCATGCGGGATCGGTATTATTAATAATATTATCAACCTCAACAGATTTATATTTTGGTTTACCTTCTTCATCTTCCCCGTCAGGCTCCGAATTAGTTTTTGTTCCGAATTTGATAGGCACAGGAAGAAACTTACCATATTTATCCAGAATGGTTTGAATTCTAGATTTGTCTAAGAACTCTTCAGAATCGGAGTTAATATGCAAGATAATGTCTGTACCGCGGTCAGTTCTGTTACCATCAGAAATTTCAAATGTTGTACTCCCGTCACATTCCCAGCGAACAGGTTCTGCTCCTTCTTGATACGACAGGGTTTGAATTTCAACTGTATCTGCAACCATAAATGCAGAATAGAAACCCAAACCGAAACGACCGATGATCTCATTTGCATCCTTAGCTTCTTTGAATTTTTCAACGAACTCCTCCGCGCCTGAAAAAGCGATTTGGTTGATATACTTTTTCACCTCTTCAGCGGTCATACCAATACCGCGATCAGAAATCGTTATCGTTTTCGCTTTTTCATCAAATGAAACCTCAATGGTCGTATCGCCAATATCACCATCAATTTTCCCTAAGCTGGAAAGACGTTTTAGCTTTTGTGTGGCATCCACCGCATTGGAAACGAGCTCACGTAGAAAAATTTCATTATCTGAATACAAGAATTTTTTGATCACCGGAAAGATATTCTCGGTGTGAATGGAAATATTACCTTTTTCTTTCATAAACTTATATGTACTTATAACTTATAATTTTGTGTTGTAATAGAGTTTGATCATCTATAATCAACTAATGTTCCAAGCCATTTTTATCGGTCAGACTGACAGAACAACTGACACTTAAATTATTTTTTATAAATTTCATTGTGAAAATGAAATTCTTTTGTACATTTGGCAATACAATGAAACAAATGAACGCATATTGGTATTTTGGTTTCTTCTTTTACTTCTTTAGTAACAAGAACCGGGATTGATATGCATATATAATAAAAGAAATGTATAAAAAGTCTCGGTGAACACCGGGACTTTTTTTTTGACTATAAGAATGAACAAACAACGAATAGCTATCCAAGGAATCAGAGGTTCTTTCCACGAAGAGGCCGCATTCAAACATTTTGGCGAAGACATTGAAACCGTCGAATGTGATTCTTTTAAAGCAACATGTGAAGCTTTGAAACATAAAAAAGCTGATTATGTAGTAATGGCCATTGAAAATTCTATAGCTGGAAGTTTACTCCCCAATTACAATTTACTTCAGGAGTACCGTTTCGCTATTATCGGCGAAACTTACCTGAACATCCAACTGCATTTGTTAGCGCTGCCGGGCGTTAAGCTAGAAGATATCAAGTTCGTAGAATCACACCCAATAGCCTTAAGGCAATGTGGTGATTTCTTTGACGAGCATCCTCATTTAAAAGTAAGCGAAGGGATGGACACGGCAGCTTGCGCTAAAAAAATCGCTGACAACAAATTAACAAACACAGCAGCGGTTGCTAACAACCTTGCGGCTAAACTTTACGGCTTAGAGATACTAGACCGCCGTATTGAAACCAATAAGAAAAATTACACTCGTTTTTTAATTCTAGCACCTGTAGCAACCGAAAACCCAAAAGCAAACAAGGCATCGATCTCCTTCCAAACCGACAACTCAATCGGCTCACTGGCAAAAATCTTAAACTACTTTGCAGAGAACAACATTAATCTTAGCAAAATTCAGTCGATGCCGGTACTAGGCAGACGGAACGAATATATTTTCCATGTGGATCTGGAATGGAAGACCTTAGCAGAATACGAAAAAGCTATCCGCAAGACTCTAAAACGCACAGTGAATTTTAACATTCTCGGCGAATACGAGAAAAATGACAAGGTATAAAACAAATCAAGTAAACAATAACATTCAAATAATTAACAACATCATTCATTAAGTAAACCCTAGAAAAATGAAACTTAATTTAGACATCGTCCCTTTAAATTCCTGGTTAGATACTGGCAAAGAGCCGCTAATCATTTCGGGTCCGTGTAGTGCGGAAACAGAAGAACAATTATTAGCTACTGCTAAACTTTTGGCAGCTACTGGAAAAGTATCAGTCTTGCGTGCCGGAATCTGGAAACCGCGTACCCGTCCGGGAGAATTCGAGGGAATCGGAAGTATCGGACTCGAGTGGTTGAAACGTGCGAAAGAAGAAACCGGATTGCCCACTGCAATCGAGGTTGCTACAGCTAAACACGTAGAAGAAGCTCTAGCAGCTGGTGTAGACATTCTGTGGGTAGGTGCGCGTAGTACAGCAAATCCGTTTACTGTACAGGAAATCGCGGACGCTCTGCAAGGTGCAGATGTACCCGTATTGGTGAAAAACCCAGTTAACCCAGACCTATCCTTGTGGATCGGTGCATTGGAGCGTATTAACCGTGCAGGAATCAAAAAATTAGGAGCGATCCATCGTGGATTCTCGTCATTCGAAAAAACCTCATTCCGTAATGAGCCAATGTGGGATTTAGCAATCCAATTAAAAACGGTTGCACCGGAATTACCAATCATTAACGATCCAAGTCATATTTGTGGAAACCGTGAGCTGATCCCTTACATCTCACAGAAAGCCTTAGACTTGGATATGCAAGGATTGATGATTGAATCTCACTTAGATCCATCGGTGGCATGGACAGATGCCAAACAACAGGTAACTCCAGCGGCTCTTGCTGAATTGGTGGATCGTCTGGCACTTCGTAAAGCAGACTCTGACAATCCAGTTTTCGAAGATCAACTTGCTGTATTGCGGAAAGACATCGACGCTTTAGATGATTTGATCATCCAAAAGATCGGTGAGCGTATGAAAATCGTAGAGAAAATCGGTGAGTTTAAAAGAGATAATAGTGTTACCATCTTACAAGTTAGTCGATGGGATGAGATTGTTGAAAAAAGAACCGCTATCGCATCAGCACTGAAACTAGATAAAGAGTTCACAGTAAAACTCTTGGAACTGATTCACAATGAATCGATCCGTAAACAAAATGAAATCATGAACACCAAAACTTCTGTTGAGGCGTAAATGGAACAAACAGCAATTCGATTATCACACCCTAGCAAAGAGGTGAGGGAAGTTATCCAATTAACCGGGTCCAAAAGTGAAAGCAACCGGGCATTGATTATCCGAGCCCTGAACCCTGAACAGGTTAGCATCCACAATCTTTCCGAGGCAGCAGATACTGTCACACTAGCTGCTGCGCTGGAAAAGATTGCTACGCTTCAGCATAGTGGAGACTTTAGTAGCAACTCAGCTCCTCAGAACACTGAAAAAACTGAAGCATCAGCGCAAAATCTGCAAGTCATCGATATCGGCCCTGCGGGAACAGCAATGCGGTTTTTAACAGCCTATACACCCCTGCACCGAGGTGAGTTTCTGCTAACCGGAAGTGAGCGTATGAAACAGCGACCTATCGGAATCTTAAGCGACGCCATGACGGCCTTAGGTGCAAACATAAGCTTTGACGGAAATACAGGCTACCCTCCCCTTCATATTGTCGGTCCCCTTACACAAAAAACAAGGAAAGTCAGCATACAAGGAAACGTAAGCAGTCAGTATATTTCAGCTTTGCTTTTAATAGCCAGTTCTTTACCGGAGGGTTTGGAGCTAACGATCGATGGGGAACTGACATCTGTTCCGTATGTTGAAATGACCTTAAATATGCTAGAAGAGGCTGGTATCCAGCACCAATGGACAGACAACCAACTAACAATTCTGCCTCAACAGGCTAAAATCAGCACACTGTCGATTGAGCCAGACTGGAGTGCGGCTTCCTATTGGTACTCCATATTGGCACTTGCCGAGAAAGGGGATCTGTTGTTACCCGGATTAAAAGCTTCTAGCTTACAGGGCGATCAGGCGATCAAGGACATCATGCTAGATTTTGGTGTTTTATCGGTCTTTACGGACGACGGACTAAAACTCACCAAAATAGAGTCGAATAATGTAAAGGACTGTTATAATTTTATTAGATGTCCTGACCTGGCGCAAACAGTCATCGTCTGCTGTGCTGCCCTCAACCATGAGATATCCTTTACCGGATTAGAAACTTTGAAGATAAAAGAAACCGATCGGATTGCCGCATTGCAGAACGAATTGGCTAAATTTGGCGTACGGCTCTTTGAAGAAGAACCAGGTAAGTACCGTTTGGATTGCAGCAAAAAACACAACCCAGATCAGGTAACTTTCAGTACTTACGAAGATCATCGAATGGCAATGGCTTTCGCTCCTTTGGCGTTGGTAATGAATGATGTCGTTATTGAAGAACCCAACGTCGTTGAAAAGTCATATCCCTTATTCTGGAAACATCTTCAAAAAGTGGGATTTAAAATCGATTAACACCTAGACACTAACAATCATCTAAGCATTAACAATCAATACATGGCAGGAAATTCATTTGGCAAAGTATTTAATATTACCACTTTCGGCGAATCACATGGAAAAGCGATCGGGGTAATCATCGATGGCTGCCCTCCCAACCTAGAGTTAGATCTGGAGTTTATTCAAAGTGAATTGGATAAACGTAAGCCGGGACAATCAAAAATCACAACGCAACGAAAAGAAAGCGATACCTTTGAAATCCTTTCAGGCGTAATGGATGGAAAAACAACTGGCACACCCATTATGATCTTAATCCCAAATGAAGATCAACGCTCGAAAGACTATTCACATATTCAAGATAAATACCGTCCTTCCCATGCAGACTATACTTATCAGATGAAATATGGAATCCGTGATTATCGTGGTGGCGGTCGCTCATCTGCTCGAGAAACTGCCGCTCGTGTTGCTGCTGGCGCCATAGCCAAACTTCTTTTAAGACAGTACAACATTGAGATTTTTGCGCATGTATCCGCAGTAGGCACCATCGAAGCTCCTAATCTGGATTCTGACATCATACCGAAGCTCGTTGAAGTTCGCGAAAGCAATATCGTGCGCTGTGCTGATCCCGCAACAGCCAAAGAGATGGAACGTTTCATTGCCGAAGTAAAAAAGGACGGCGACACCGTTGGCGGACGAGTTTCAACTGTAATCCAAGGTATCCCAGTGGGGTTGGGTGAACCTGTATTCGATAAGCTCCATGCTGAACTGGGCAAAGCCATGCTTAGCATCAATGCTGTACACGGCTTCGAATATGGTTCCGGTTTTGAAGGCTCTAAAATGAGAGGTTCGGAACACAATGACATCTTCATCAATCCACAACATTCTTGCAATTCATTGCGAACACTGACAAATTTCTCCGGAGGTATCCAAGGTGGAATCTCAAACGGAATGGACATTACGTTTAATGTAGCCTTTAAACCTGTCGCCACCATCATGAAAAAACAGAAAACGATCGATGATAGAGGCAACGAGGTGGATATCGTCGGAAAAGGCCGCCATGATCCCTGTGTTGTACCCCGCGCGGTCATCATCGTGGAGGCTATGGCTGCCTTAGTAATTGCTGATCAACTACTTAGAAATAAAGTATACAAATAAAGTTTTTATTATTTTATTGTAATTTTTCTCGGACAACATTTGTATTCAGGATTTTGTATGTACCTTTGCTTAGTGTTTTAATTACACTAAGCATTTTTTATGAAAAAAAGTTTATATGCATTGATGTTAGGAGGCTTGGGAATCGGTATTACCGAATTCGTTATGATGGGTCTACTACCTGACATTGCCAGTGATTTAAGAATCACAATCCCCGAGGCCGGACATCTTATTTCTTCTTACGCATTAGGAGTAGTGATTGGGGCACCCCTACTTGTTATCCTGTCAGGCAAATACCCACCTAAGAATATTCTTTTATTCTTGATGCTATTATTTACCATATTCAATGGCTTATCAGCGTTCGCACCATCATATACCAGCCTTCTAATCAGCCGTCTATTAGCAGGTCTGCCGCATGGTGCATTCTTCGGCGTAGGTTCCGTTGTTGCAAGTCGCCTAGCTCCAAAAGGCAAAGAAGCTCAAGCGATTTCGATTATGTTTGCCGGACTTACCTTAGCAAATATTGCTGGTGTGCCCTTGGGGACCTATATTGGCCATCACTATTCATGGAGGCTATCCTTTGCGGTCATCGTACTAGTCGGTCTGATAACTTTAGTTGCTATTCGATATTGGATGCCGGCTTTACCTGCTAACAAAACCAACTCATTGAAAACTCAAATGAATTTCTTTCAACGCAGAGAATCCTGGTTGATGATTTTGATGATTGCTATCGGTACAGGTGGACTGTTTTCCTGGTATAGCTACATTGCGCCTCTTATGACCGAAGTTTCTGGTTTTTCAGCTAACTCTATGACCTATATTCTTATCCTAGCAGGAACGGGTATGTTGGTAGGTAATATTGTTGGCGGGAAACTAGCTGATAAAATATCACCCGCAAAAGCCTCTTTTGTCCTCCTGCTTACCATGGTGACCTCCTTATTGATTGTACATTTTGTATCCTATAACCAGGTACTATCATTGATCATGACTTTTGTAACCGGAGCTGTAGCTTTTGCCCTCTCTGCGCCAATTCAGATGCTGATGATCAACAACGCAAAGGGATCCGAAATGCTTGCTGCAGCAACTAGTCAGGCCGCTTTTAACATTGGAAATGCGTTGGGTGCTTTCTTAGGTGGACTGCCTCTAGTATTCGGTTTTGGTTATACATCAACACAATTGGTTGGGGCAAGCATGGCGCTCATCGGAGCCCTCATCGCATGGGTTCTTATCGGAATGTTCCGTAATCGCAAGTCTGCAATACAAAACACCGCTGATAAAATCACACCATTGCAAGCTTCCTCGCCTGCAAAGACTGAGATCTGCCCGACTTAAACTGTTACGCCTTTAAACGAAACCGCAACTTAGTCGAGATTTGTCTGCAAAACGTAAGGCTTTCAGAACGATTGTTCCGGCTCTTCTTTTTTTAGTAAATTTAGTGAAATACAGATTTAGTACTCATCAAATAAAAATACTATATGAAAAAAAGAACCCTTGGAGCTTCCGATCTAACGGTAGCTCCCATTGCATTTGGAGCCAATGTATTCGGATGGACACTCGATGAACAAGCATCCTTTAAAATTTTAGATGAATTTGTAGACCATGGTTTCGATTTGATCGATACAGCCGACACCTATTCAACCTGGGTACCGGGCAACAAAGGTGGGGAATCAGAAACTATCATTGGTAACTGGTTAAAAAATTCGGGAAAACGTAACCAAGTTATTATTGCAACAAAATTGGGTGGCGATATGGGTCAAGGCAAAAAAGATTTAAGCGCCGCTTACGTGAGAAAAGCTGTAGAGGCGTCCCTTAAACGCCTTCAAGTAGACCATATTGATTTATATCAAACACATTATGACGACTTAGACACCCCTGTCGAAGAAACCCTTGAAGCGTTGAACAAACTAGTTGAAGAAGGGAAAGTACGTTATATCGGAACTTCCAACCTAAGCACCGAGCGCATTAAAAGTTCGCTCGAAGCTTCAGCAGCAAACAATTGGGCTTCTTACATTTCCATACAGCCTCTGTACAACCTCCATGAGAGAGAGAAATTTGAAACGGAATATCGCGATCTGGTACGCGAAAATAACCTAGCCGTGCTGAATTACTATGCATTGGCAAGCGGTTTCTTAAGCGGAAAATACCGCAGCGAAGCAGACTTAAACAAAAGTCAACGCGGTCCGGGTATCAAAAAATATCTTGATGACAGAGGGCTACGCATCCTTTCTACTTTAGACGAGGTTTCCGCGGCACATGGCGTCGCACAAGCCACGGTTGCTATCGCTTGGTTGTTGCATAAACCAGAAGTAACTGCTCCGATAGCCAGTGCAACAACTTCCACACAATTAGAAGATTTGCTTAAATCGGCTAATCTAGAACTATCTTCAGAAGACATGGCACGCTTGGATGAAGCCAGCGCTTATTAAGCTAGATTCAATCCATGAGTAGCCTCAGTCTGACAATTACAAACTGCTTTTCACTGCTACATCCAGTTCTCGGATGTAGCGGTGAAACAATTGTATCGCTTCCCGTTTTTCGGCAGTAAGTTCATAATCAATTGATTCCATCAAATATTTCTGAATATCAAAGTTTTCTACCGGTGGAATTTCATGGATATAATCTTGCCGTCCTTCAATACCATCCCTCAAAGCCACATTGAAAGCCGCAATAAAATCGCTACGCAATTCTTTATTTGATGCCCACACCGCATACGCAAAGGGCAATCCGGTAAACCTCATCCATTCCGCACCTAAATCATAAGCGTAGGGTTCTGTGCCGACCCGACCGAAAGTCCGGTCACCAATCAGCACATACGCATCCGCATCCTCCTCAACCAGTTCCACCTCAACCTGCCAATAGTTCTTAAGAAGAACCCGTGCTAAATTATTCGAGGTACGCGAATGCGAATCCAACTGCAGCGTACGGATTTCGTGAACGGGTTTCTTACTAAAAATAAACACTGAGTTTACCGCACCTACAGAGCCAATGCAATAATCACCGATAATACGATAATCAGGAACATGCAATAAGGCTGCAACGGGAACCAGACCCAGATCCACCCGATTATCTATCAGCTTCTGTGCACAGGTGGAGGGAATATCAGTTACAATCTCAGCATAGTCTAACAATTCCGGATGAGCTTCAATCCCACGCATAAAGGGGATGGTATTCATGTAAGAAACCGCAGAAATTTTAATCTTATTTGACATAGTTTAAACAGACTCTTCGAGTCCCTCCAAGTGGTCAGTATTATAGAATTCATCGATATGGAAATTTTCTCCACCATATTCGACTTTATAAAGTGCTGTATTCGTATGTGGAAAAGAATCCATCGCTGAATAAGGTTGCTTTGTAAGCAAACACATCAACATCCTCAATGCACGCCCGTGCGTACAAATAAGCACATTTTTATCATCTTTCGTCAGTTCCAGAATATCTTTCAATGCCGCTTCCTGGCGTTTCTTCATTTCATTCGGGCTCTCTCCCCCTTCCACACAAACATCCAGCTCACCGTTCGTCCAGCACTCGATCATCCGATTAAAATCAGCCATTAAAACCTCGTCATGAACCTTCCCCTCGTAAATCCCCCAACTGATTTCATCCAAACCTGGATGCTGATTCCATTCGATTCCCTTATCAATGAAGGCCTGCACAGTTTGCTGCGTCCGTTGCAGGGTTGAGGTGACCACCCGGTCAAAGGGCACATCCTTATAATATTCATAAAAAGCCGCAGCTTGCTTTCGTCCGTGTTCGTTCAAAGGAGAATCAATCCCTTTGCCCTGTACAATTCCTTGTTTGTTTAGATCGGTCTGTCCGTGACGGATAATATAAAATGTTCTCTTCAATTTAACTTGCTGTATTATTATTTTCCAAGACAGGTAAAGGATAATATTTAGGTTTTACTGTACCCTCAAACTCCACATCCTTATAATCTGTAACAACCCCATAAAGCGTGTCTCTTTCTATCGGATGTCGACCCACGTTACGTATCAGCTCAACCAATTGCTGCGTGCTCATCGCCGGATTCTGTTCCTCAGACCCTGCCATTGAATAGATTTTCGTTGTATCATCTAAGGTACCATCGATATCATCAACACCGAAAGCCAATGATAATTGAGCTGTATTCCGACTGATCATTGCCCAATAGGCCTTAATATGATCAAAATTATCCATATAAATGCGGCTAACCGCATAGTTCCGTAAATCCTCAATCACAGAAACCTCAGGTACATGGGACATCTGATTATCCTTATTTCTGAATTTCAAAGGTATAAAAGCCTGAAAACCGCCAGTCTTATCCTGCAACTGTCTCAATCTTTCCATATGGTCGATGCGATGATAAAATTCTTCGATATGACCGTATAACATGGTAGCATTGCTCCGCATCCCCAGCTTATGTGCCTGCTCATGAATGTCGAGCCATTGTTCCGCATTGCATTTATCGGCAGCGATCTGCTCCCTGATCTCAGGGTGGAAAATCTCTGCACCTCCACCCGGCATCGAATCCAGCCCAGCCTCCTTCATGTATTTCATCCCTTCGTAATGACTCATCTTCGCCTTTTTGAAGATATAATAATATTCAACCGGCGTTAATGCTTTGATATGTAAATCAGGCCGATGAGCCTTTGAACGACGGAAAAAAGAAGCGTAGAAGTCCAGATTCTGCTTCGGTACAACGCCTCCTGTAATATGTACTTCTGTAACCGGTTCACCATCGTATTCACGAACGATATCCATCATCCCGTCAACATCCATCTCCCATCCTTCACTCCGCTGTTTAATCAAACGCGAATAAGAACAGAATTTGCAATCGTATACACATACGTTTGTTGGTTCGATATGGAAATTGCGATTAAAGTAGGTAAAATCGCCGTGCCTCTTCTCCCGAATATAGTTTGCCAGCGTACCAAGATAACCCAGTTCCCCTTTTTCGAAGAGCAATACACCCTCGTCGAAGCTGATACGATCTTCAGAAAGCACTTTTTCAGCAATCTTTTTTAAATCAGGATCAAGGTGTTTGTCTTCTATTAAAAACTGCAGTTTATGTTCAGCTTTCATTTGCGTTCGTTTCTTACAAATGTACGAAAACGGCAACATTTAAGAGAATAACCGCAGCTTTGTTATAGAAGAAGTTGTAGAATAAATCAGACAAGATCTTTCATGATCCGGTCTATTTTCGCTTCCAATAGACGATCCATTTCCTCACCATCACCCGCACCATCGCCGTCGATTTTCACATTGCAATAGAATTTTATTTTCGGCTCGGTTCCCGAAGGACGAATCGAAATAATATCACCCTCTGCTGTAACAAACTGAAGCACATCCGATTTAGGGAGATTAATCGATTCTTTCCGATCGTTCTGCAGATCGTGCAACTCAGAACTCTTATAATCTTTCACAGCAATCACGTCGATACCGCCTAGCTGTTGCGGACTGTTCGCCCGGAATTGAGTCATCATCTCCTTAATCTCATCAGCACCAGACTTCCCCTTTTTTGTCAAAGAAACCTGCTTTTCTTTAAAATAGCCATATTTCGCGTAAATGGATTGCAAAGTTTCATACACGCTTTTACCCTCATTCTTAAAATACCCAGCCATCTCCGCGATGAATGCACACGATACCACCGCGTCTTTATCTCTTACCAGATCACCGATCAAAAACCCGTAGCTTTCCTCACCACCCATAATAAACCTCTTCTTCCCTTCATTCGCCGTCATCAGTTCGCCGATATACTTAAAACCAGTAAGTACATCGTGACAAGGAACCTGATAATGTTTGGCTATTTCCGCAACCAGATTAGTCGTAACAATGGTTTTCACCACATAAGCATTTTCAAAAGACTCTCCCGACCTCTTTAATGAACCCAGCACGTATTCTGCCAATAAAGCAAAAATCTGATTCCCATTAAGCAATTCAAATTTGCCGTGATTATTCTTAATAGCCAAACCCACACGATCTGCGTCAGGGTCAGTCGCCATTACCAGATCTGCATCCAAACGTTCAGCATCGGCTATCGCCAGTGCCATCGCGTCCTTTTCTTCCGGATTCGGATAAACAACCGTCGGGAAATTACCGTCAGGTTGCTCCTGTTGTTCTACAACTGAAACATTGGTAAAACCCCAGGTTCTAAGTGTTTCAGGCACTACTGTGATACCCGTTCCGTGAATTGAAGAAAATACGATTTTTAAATCCGATTGCTTATTAACGATATCCGGATTAATAGACAGCGTCTTTAGCTGTTTAATGTATTCTTCATCTATCTCTTTTCCAACAACGCGGATATTTACATCTTTCGCATCGAACTTGATGTCATTCAAATCCGTAATTGCATTTACTTCATCGATAACCAGCTTATCGTGCGGAGCCACCAATTGCCCTCCGTCCTTACCATAAGCCTTATAGCCATTATACTCTTTCGGGTTATGAGAAGCCGTTAACATCACGCCACCATGACAATTCAGATGACGGATAGCAAAAGAAAGCTGCGGTGTAGGTCTCAGTTCATTGAAGAAGTGCACAACAATATCATTCGCCGAAAAAACATCCCGAACAATCTTAGCAAACTCGCGTGAATTATTTCGGCTATCATAAGAGATCGCCACCTTAATTTCCTCACCCGGATAAGTCTTCTTCAGGTAATTACTAAAGCCCTGAGTAGCCTTTCCCAACGTATATTTGTTGATCTTATTCGTTCCATAACCCATTATTCCGCGCAGTCCGCCAGTACCAAACTCCAGGTCCTTATAAAAAGAATCCGTCAGTTCTTCCACCTGATTCTCGTCCAGCATCCCCTGAACGGCCTTCCTCGTTTCTGAATCATAGGGAGCTTGCAACCATACACGAGCTTTTTCTAGTATTTGAGGATCAAGATTAGTCATTTCTATTCGATTTAAATTCGGGTCATTGTTTGTTGATAAAAATAGGATGAAATTCACGAAACACAAAATAAAAAAGCGGTGCTGAAATAATAGCACCGCTTTTTCTAAACTTATTTGTAAGTTAAGAATCCAATCTTAATGCATTGCCCACCATAGCGGTGTCAATACTGCATCTTCACCCTCCAATAAAGAAACAGCTTCAGCGTAACCATCCGGATCACTGTTTCTGAAACCAGATGGATATCTCAAGCGCTGCGGAAAGAACTCAACCTGACTGGTCATATAGTTCGATTTGTTTAACGCAGGAAGGTCAATCAACGGTCTCTCAATCGCCGGATTTTCAAAGAATGGCAAGCCTAGGCGACGGTGATCACTCCATGTCTCCATCGGCAACCAAGGGGTTTGCGCAATGAACTTCTGCGTAATGATCTTCGTTAAATGATCATTATTAACCGTTCCATTCTTATACAGCGTATTTTTTGGGTAATTATACGTAGCCGAACCAGCCGCACCTGTATATCCATTTTTGAATGTTACCGTTTTAGCAGTCGGTTCAGTAGTATGATCCCAGCTTACCGAGGTGCCCACACGGTTAAAATCAGTCGATTTCAAGTAATCTGTCAAGAAGCTGCTAACACCGTTATAAGCGAAACTCAACTCAATACCTTTTTCATAGTTTGATTTTGGTGCACCTGGTGCTGCCCAGCCTCTCACCCCTGCTTCCGCTAGTAAGAAATAGGTTTCCCAAGGCGCAAAGAAAATACGCTTATTAGCACTGTTTCTATAACGCTGCGCTAAACGCGGGTTTGCACCTTCCCAAATGTAGATTTGGTTTTTAGCGCCCTTTTCACCCCAATCACCAATAGTTGCTGCATTCCATGTATTTTTACCGTCAAGTTTTTTCACCAGCTTTCCATCGGCATCCACCAAGTTTCTCTCAGTAATAATTGGGTTATCAGCATACGTTGGGAAGCGGCTAAAATCCGGATTAGTGAAATCACCTGGCACAATAAATAATTTATACGCCCTCGGGTCGATGCTATTTGGCAAACCATCTAACCAATAACCGGCAGAAGGGTCATTAGACAATGAGGAGATATGATTATCATATTTCTCACCCATGTAGTTAGCCGCTTTGATTTTGCCCTTCATTTCAGCATTTGTCAGCTGATCGGCCGATTCTACTCCTCCCAACCCAATGAACAAATTATTTAAAGTAGGAGATAGTAACTGCGAGTTCCACTCACGAGACATTACACCAGACAAATCACTCCATCCTGGAGCTTCCTGAACCTGAAATGTTTCATCCATTGCAGTTAAAAGTGGCTTGCTGGCAGCATCTTCAAATTCAGCTTTTGCTTTCGCCGGATCTACTTCCGACAAGCGCATTGCTAATCTTAGGCGCATCGAGTTTGCATACTTTTGCCATTTTTCATAATCGTATTGATACGCAGGATCATTGCCTTTTAAGACCTCAGGGTTTGCAATTCCTAGATCCAGTTTTGATGAAGCATCTTTAAGCTCCTCTAAGCAGTAATAGTATACGTCTTTCGTGCTCGCGAAAGTTGGATTCACGGCTTTAAAAGCATCAATTGGTGCAGGACCAAAATTGTCCGAAAATTCACTCAAAAGGTAAGCCCTCCAGATACGAGCTACCTGCAACAAGTTGCCTGTATACTCTTTTACATCACCAACCTCAATTTTTGCCTCAGCAATTTGCACGGCCTCATTAATACGGTTTAACCAGGTTGCTGACTGATTGTAGTATGCGGATGTATAACCATCATCATAAGTACCATTATTAAAGAACGTTAGACGATGTTGGCGTCCGGCTGTTTTCCAGTATAATACAAAAGCACGCTCGGCAACATCCGGGTTCATTTGTGCTCCATTAATAGATGCGTTGATGAAGTACTCAACCTGAACCTGCTGATCGTCCGCTGCCTGCGGACTCTTATTAATGTCTTCAAACTTAGAACAGGAAGATATGACCGCTGCCACACCCAACGCTAAGAATGATTTTGATAATTTATTATTTAAGATTTTCATGAGATTTCTTTTTAGAATGAAACGGATAGGTTAACAAGGAATGACCGAGTGGTTGGTCCACTACCATATTCAAAACCAACAGCGTTGGTACCTGTAGCATAAGTAGATTCCGGATCAAGTCCGTTCAGGTTGCTGTGGATCATCCATACATTATTCATTGAAAGTCCGATTTTAGCACCTTGGATCGGTGTATTTTGCAAGAATTTCTTTGGCAAGTTATAATCGATGCTTACATTCCTCAAACGTACATTCGTTGCATCGTAAATGTTTGCTTCTGAAATACCTGTATTTCCAACACCTGCCACAGCCCCCCAATATTGTTGTACTGTAACCGGAGTCGTGTTTTCAACATAATTATCTCCAGATTGAATCACCCCTGCTACGATCATATCTTCACGGCTTCCCCCTGGTGCCGTAATTGCTGCTGTACCCGACCGTTGCATCATTTGGTGCGTACCGGCAAAAACCTTTCCGCCGAAACGCGCGTCAATTTGAAATCCAAGATTTACTCCCGCATAACTAAAGCTATTGATGATACCCAACAAGCCGGTAGCCTGCTGATTTCCCAACCTGATCTTTTCATTCGACTGTACCGGCAAGCCATTTTCGTTCAATAATAGTTGTCCGAAGTATTCACTGCTCTCATCCGTTACACGACGAAATGAAGTTCCCCAGATATCACCATAGTCCTCACCGACAACCGCGTTTATAGCAATATTATCATAGCCACCTAACGGATATGAAGTTACATCATCTGCCAAAGAAAGAATCTTATTCTTATTTTTTGAATAATTCACATTCAAATTCCAGCTTAGACCTTCAGGATTATCAAGGATCAATGCGTTCGTCATAATCTCGATACCCTCATTTTGAATATTACCTGCGTTGATAATTCTGCCTGTATAACCACTTAATGGGTTCATCGGCAATGTAATCAACTGGTTGGTAGCATTCGACTTGTACCATGAGAAGTCCAATCCAAAACGGTTATTCAAGAAACGGATTTCCGCACCGGCTTCCCAAGACTTAATCAACTCAGCTACCACATTTTCATTGTATAACGTAGAGTTTCTACCAGCGGTAGTATTACCATCTGGATCTTTTCCGATCCAATACGTATTTAATAATTGATATGCATTCATATCATTACCCACTTCCGCATACGATCCACGAACTTTTGCGTAGCTGATCCAGCTAGGCATATTACCTCCGGACTTGTTGATCATTTCTGAAAGCACCAAGGACGTACTAACTGAAGGATAGAAGAACGGATCCTTTAAGGTAGAAGACCAGTCGTTACGGAAAGTACCATCTAGGAAGAAAAAACCATCATAATTTACTTGCACAGTTCCATAAACTGAATTAATCCGTTTCTCGCTGTAACCTTCAGTAACAGTTGGATTGTTCACACCGTTGTTAATTGAAAACAAGTTTGGCACAACCAATTCACCGGCATTTGAACTGATGCTCGTGCTTTTCTGTGCCATCAAGTTACCCCCTAAAGTAGCAGCACCACCCCATCTGCCCCAGATATTATCTTTCTGTGCTGAGAACAAAGCGCTTAAGTTCGTTTCGTTGAAATCATTTTTACCCAAGCTGTAACGACCTGTTGCAGACAGCGGACTACCTGAATTCAATTTCGTATTGAAGCTTGTTTGATAAAGATCAGCCCCCGCACGCAACTCACCATTCAACCATTCGTTAAATCTATATTTCAGTGATCCGTTTAGTAAGAAACGATTTCTGGCGTCTTCATTTCTATTGTATAAAGAGTTCCAATATGGGTTGATACCGTTTCCGGCATTGTACCAGATCATATTGCCAAACTCGTCTACGGAATTTTCAAACTGTGTAATATCCAAAGAACGTGGCAATAAGTACATGGTTGTAAAAGCGTTATTTGAATTACTACCGCTTACAGGACGATTAAACGCTTTGGTATTGATATAGTTAACCTTCGTTTCTGCAGTCCACCGCTCTTCCGGACCAAAACTTGTTGTTGCTTTAGTTAAAAAACTAAAACGCTCCAACTCGGCACCAGGAATCTGACTATCATCCCCCATATAGGATACAGAAGAATAAACAGACGTATTATTAAAACTCTGAGACAAAGAAAGGTTGTGTTTTTGATTAAAACCTTTTCCAAAATAATTATTTACATTATCATATGCTCTCAGCGGAACCTGACGACCATCCCAGTTTTCTACGGTCTGACCTGTAATTGCGGGTCCCCAGCTTGAACCGCTTTGACTATCAAAAATACCTTCTGTACCCTGCCCAAATGAATTTTGCATCTCAGGAGTTGTAAACGCGCTTTCAAATCCCACGGAAGTTGAATAGGTAATACCCAAACCTTCTGTTTTACGACCTGATTTGGTAGTAATCAAAATCACACCATTACCAGCTCTTGATCCGTACAAAGCTGCAGCGGAAGCACCTTTCAACACCGACATGCTGGCAATATCATCTGGGTTAATATCACCCAAGCCATTACCCATATCCAATGAAGGGTTCCAGAAATCATTGTTGGATGCACCTGTAAAGTTATCCATCGGCACTCCATCAATAACAATCAAAGGTTGGTTATCACCTGTAAGCGAGTTAAATCCGCGCAATACAATTTTTGAAGAACCTGCTGGGCCACCACTCCCTCTCACAACTTGCAAACCAGCTACTTTACCTGTCAAAGCGTTTGCTAGGTTCGGCTCACGAGCCTGAACAAGATCGTCCCCCTTCACTTCCTGCAAAGCATAACCCAACGATTTCTTCTCACGTTGGATACCCAATGCCGTAACTACGACCTCATCCAAAGCCTGGTTATCCTGGGAAAGGTTAACATTAATTACCGTTTGACTGCCAACAGCGATCTCTTGAGTTGTAAACCCGATCATTGAAAAGGTAATAACTTCACCTTCTGAAGCTTGGATCGTATATTTACCATTCGCATCGGTCTGCAGACCTCTGTCTGTTCCTTTGACGAGGACACTGGCTCCCGGCAGTGGCCCCATATTATCCGAAACGGTTCCGGATATGGTCTTTTGTGCAAATAGCGGTGCTGATAGTCCGATCATAATCATCAACGCGATGCACTTCATGTACATATTTCTCATAACTACGTGATTTTGTTTGTCTTTTCTTGTTTAGATTGTTTGTTTTTAATAATTAAGGTGTTGTTAATGTATATATGTTAATAGAATTCATGATTTTCAATGGCAATTGCCAAGGCTCCGATTAGCTCTGCATTATTACCCAGGTCAGACACAACCAACTCTGTGTGTTCCATCAACTTAGGTATACAAAACTGGTGTAAAGCTTGGCGTATGGGTGCAACCAATATATTTCCTGCTTCTGCACCACGACCGCTTAAAACAATAAGTTCGGGGTTCATAATGTGAATCAGCGTCGCTAAGCCCTTTCCTAACATAAACGATGCTTCAGACAATAATGAAATAGCCAAGGGGTCACCTTTTACCGCAGCATCGATAAGATGCTCGCCTGGCAGCTTGCTCGGATCCGAAAATAGCGTTGCCAAACTCGACTTAGCCCCTAAACGGATAGCTTCTTTCGCTTTATCGGCCACAACAACCAGCGAGGTGTCCACTTCCAGACAACCGCGTTTTCCGCAAGAACAGAGATTATCATTATCTGAAAGGGGAATATGGCTTAGTTCGCCCGCGTAACCGCTGTGCCCTCTAAACAACGAACCGTTCACGATCATTCCCAAACCAGTACCCCAACCGATATTAACTACCATGACATTTTTCAAATCTTTCGCCGCACCGAAACGCAGTTCTGCATAAGCAATCGCACTTGAATCATTATCAATAAAAACAGGCAAACCTATCTTATCAGTCAGATGATCGCGCAAGCTCTGGTCTATATCCGTGAAAAATGAATAATTTACGCCTTCGACAATATTAACGAAGCCTGGCATGGCCACCCCTACTGCTTGAATTTTATCACGCGAAATTTTCGATTGGTCAATCGCTTGGTTAATAAAAGCAATCAGTCGGTTCAAGCCGTCCGGATCTTCATAGTTATTAATATTCTCCGTCTGCACCTCGCCTACAAGCTTGCGCTTTAAATCGTAAAAGGCGATCCGGGTCATCAGTTGATCAGTCGCGACGGCTACGAAATAATGATCTTTATCTTTATTCAAGGAGTATTTAACTGGCCTACGCCCACCCGAAGACTCAGTCGGTTCATGCACCTCTATGTATCCCTCTTTCTGCAACTCCGCTACCACATTGGTCACATTCGGAATACTCTTATGACAACGATGACTCAGCTCAGACAAGCTTAACTTCCCTTCATAGAACATCGCGGTTAACAATGTTTTACGAAAATCATCCTTAAGTAAAGTCTTGGACATACAACAAATTAAATATTACTTAACGCAAACTTAATACACATTTTATTAATTACGAAATACTTTTTAATTTTTTTTTAAAGTATACGTTTCTATTTAAAAAGTTACACGATTTCAATCAGGGCACTTTAGTTGCTTCGCATCCTGTTTTAATTTTTATCTTTGCAACAAAATTTACAGAACAGATACAACCCTAATAATTAGATCAAATGGCATTACAATGCGGAATTGTTGGATTACCCAATGTTGGAAAATCAACCTTATTTAATTGTTTATCAAACGCGAAAGCACAGTCGGCTAACTTCCCTTTCTGTACCATCGAACCCAATGTAGGCGTTATCACCGTGCCAGATGAACGCCTAACGAAATTAAGTGAACTGGTTAAGCCCCAACGTGTTGTTCCCAATACCATTGAAATCGTTGATATCGCCGGATTGGTTAAAGGTGCCAGCAAGGGCGAAGGACTGGGGAATCAATTCTTAGGAAACATCCGCACCACCCATGCGATCATCCATGTATTGCGTTGTTTTGACGATGGCAATGTGGTTCACGTTGATGGTTCGGTTGATCCCATCCGTGACAAAGAAATCATCGATACTGAGTTACAACTGAAAGACCTGGATACGGTAAGCAAACGTATTCAAAAGGTTGAAAAGATGGCAAAAACCGGTGGTGATAAAGAAGCAAAGAAAACTTATGACGTATTGAGTGTTATTAAAGAAACCTTAGAAAGCGGAAAATCAGTACGGACAGCTCCGCTTTCAGAAGAAGATTTTGATTTCATCAAAGACTTAGGGTTACTTACTCAAAAGCCTGTTTTGTATGTCTGTAATGTTGATGAAGCTTCTGTCGTTTCGGGCAACGCTTATGTAGATCAGGTTAAAGAGGCTGTTAAAGAAGAAGACGCAGAAGTGTTGATTATCTCTGCAAAGATTGAATCTGAAATCGCTGAATTAGACAGTTATGAAGAACGACAAGTTTTTCTGGAGGACCTGGGACTATCGGAATCTGGTGTTAACAAGTTGATTAAAGCAGCTTACAAATTACTGAACTTATCAACGTATTTTACTGCTGGTGTTCAGGAAGTTAGAGCATGGACAATTACCAAAGGCTTTACAGCCCCTCAAGCCGCGGGTGTTATCCATACAGATTTTGAAAAAGGTTTTATTCGTGCGGAAGTAATCAAATACGACGACTTCGTAACCCTAGGCTCAGAAGCTGCTTGCAAGGAAGCTGGCAAACTCAGTGTAGAGGGTAAAGCCTATGTGGTGGAGGACGGTGATATCATGCATTTCCGTTTTAATGTTTAATTGCAATCGATATCAGTAAATTATTTGTAGATTTGGTTATAAGATAAAGAGTTGAAAACCAATCTAAATTCATAAAAATGAATAGCAATCGATTTGTACTCCCCAGCATCATTATTGGTCTCGCAGCCATCATCGCTACATTCATTTTAGCCAACGGCTTCAATAATATTCGAAACAACGATGAAACGATTACCGCTACCGGCTCTGCCAAAAAGTTGATCGTTTCAGATCTGGCGATATTAAGTGGAACCTTATCGGCCAATGCAAGTTCAAGCGCTGAGGCATACAATCAGCTCCAAAGTCAGAAGCCTACCCTAATCAAATACCTGACTGACAATGGATTTCCAGAAGAAGATATTGATTTCCAAACCATCAATACTTACCCAAACTATTATTATGACGAGAACGGTCGCAATCGTGGAATTTCATCTTATAGCTCGTCGCAGACTTTTCGCCTATCATCGACAAACGTTGAAAAAATAAAGGAAACCTCAATCGATATCAGCTCCCTTGTACAGCAAGGGCTAGATTTCAGGGTCAACTCGCCTGAATATTACTATACAAAGATCGGTGAGATTAAAATTGAAATCCAAGCTGAGGCTGCAAAAGACGCCATGACCCGTGGTGAGCGAATTGCTGAAGCTACGGGAAGAAAATTAGGTGCTTTAAGAAGAGCGAGAATGGGTGTCATTCAGATCACACCGGAAAATTCCAATATGGTTTCCGATATGGGTATCAATGATGTGTCTTCCATCCGAAAAGAAATTACCGCGGTAGTGAATGCAGACTTCTCGATTGATTAAGCCCCAAAAAGATCATTCAGACTTTCAGCCATCGTGGGGTGTGTATAGATTTGATCTCTCAGCACTTCGTAGCGGACACCTGCATTCATCGCCAATTGGACGATATTGATAAGTTCATGGGCTTCCGCACAATGCAACATACAGCCTAGGATTTTTCCAGATTCCTTTTCCACGATCGCTTTCAAAAGCCCTTCTTTCTGTTGGAGGATCGCAGCCTTCGGAATATTAGCAGCAGGCAAACTAAAAACATCAAAATCCAGCCCCGCCTCCTTTGCCTCGCTTTCATTCATTCCCACACGAGCATAAGGCGGAGTAGTGAAGAGTGTCGTCGCAAAGTTCTTCCTCCTTTTCAAAGAATTGTAATAAGATTTATCGAGCTGGTTTTTAATGATCCTAAAATCATCAAGCGAAATGTATGTAAACTGTGGTCCGCCATTCACATCACCGATAGCCCAAATATTGTCTGCTGTGGTCCGCAATTGATTATCCACCACGATAAACCCTTTTTCATCCGTTTCAATTCCCGCCGCCTCCAGATTCAGTTTTTTCGTCACCGCTTCACGACCGGTCGCCATAAGCACCGCGTCGGCTTTCAGTGATTTTTCCTTGCCACCCTGACTGTAGGTCACCTCCACACGCTTTTTCTTGTCTACAAAGGCCTCCACCTTGGCTCCCAAAATCACTTCCAACCCCTTATCTTCCAAAACTTTTAGTACCGATTCGCGGACATCGGCATCTTCCTTTGGCAGCAAACGGTCGCCCCCATCTAGTATCACAACCTCCCGACTTCCAAATTTCAAAAACATATCAGCAAACTCCAACCCGATAAACCCGCCACCAACAATCACCAGGCGTTTCGGACGTTCAGCAACATTCATCAGGTTCGTACTCGTATAAACTCGCGGCCCGTCAACACCCTCTATCTTCGGCAACCGAGCTTTCGTTCCGGTATTAATAAAAATACGATCAGCGGAAACTGTCTTCTCCTCTCCTTTCCTAACTACTTTTAATTCATTTGCCGAAACAAAAGAAGCCACCCCGTCGATCACCGTTGCGTTCGCAGCATTAGCCAGCTTATCATAGTTTTTCTCTCGCAATGCGCCGACTAGCTTATCCTTCGTTTTCCGCGCCTTTCCAAAATTCATCCCTTTTTCAGCATTAACAATCAGCGACTTAGTTGGAATACAGGCCACATTGATACAAGTACCTCCATACATCTTCTTTGATTTTTCGATCACGGCCACTTCCTCGCCCTGACTCGCCAACCAAGATGCTAGGGTCTTCCCTCCTTTACCAAAACCAATAATTATATTTTTATAATGCTTCTTCATGTTTGATAGCTCTTTTGAGAAAATTGACTTAAAAAAATCTTCACGATCTTTAAAACCCAACAAAGATTAACTCAAAATGTTGAGCACAGCATGCCGATCAATTTTCTAGAGGCTCAAACTTCGCTGGGGTAGCCAAAAGGATAAACAGGGTAATCAGCGCAGCACTTAGCAAACCGATATAGACATAGTGAATCGCCTTATGAAAAGATTCCTGTAGGAAGGTCAGGGTTTCCGGTGCAGTTTGGGGCGACTGCAAAGCTTCAATAACACGATTCGTCTCCGGAAGAACCGTTGCCACTCCTTCTTGTGCTTTCTGAAACGCAAGCAGCAGCACCGAGTTGAACACCGCAGCAAACATAGCCGCACCTAGCGTCTGCCCGAAATATCTTGAAAACATACTGGCGCCCGTCACAACACCCCTCCGACTCCAGTCGACCGCCGACTGCACACCCACCAACAAAGGTGTCGAAATCAATCCAAAACCGGCCCCTAGCAATAACTGACTACCAACAAGCATCCATACAGGCCCAGGAAAAGGAAGGAATAAAAAGAGTGATATCCCTATGATAACCAGAAAAACACCCGTCAACGCCGTATTTCTAAAACCGATGGTCAAGTACAGTCTTCCGGAAAAACCGGAAAACAAAGGCCAGGTCAAACTCATACTCGCCAGAATAAAACCCGCGGCTATGGGACTAACGCCTGTGACGGACTGCGCGTAAACAGGCAGATACATACTCGGCGCCATCATCGTAATCCCCATTCCGACCAAGGCCAAGTTAGTACCCAGAAGAATTCTATTATTCCAGATCCACCGCGGCATAACGGGTTCCGGGTTGTTACTCTCTAGCCGAACCGTGATATAAATCAGCACAGCTGACAAGGCAAAAACAGCTAGGCTGTTCCATGAAAACCAAGGCCATGCCTGTCCACCTTGTAACAAACCATACATGAGCACCGCAGCACTGATCAGCATGAACGCGGCACCAGAGACCTTAATTCTGTGTAACACTTTCGGTTTTTGTTCATGCAAAAAGAGATAGATCAACACAATCGAAAGTGCCCCTAACGGCAAGTTGATCAAAAAAATCCAATGCCAGGAAAGATATTCTGCAAAAGCACCTCCCAAGGCGGGCCCCGCAATAGCCGATACACCCCACACGCTCGACAACCAACCCTGAATTTTCGCTCGTTCTTGCACGCTGTACAGATCTCCGGCCAATGTACTCACCGTCGCCATAATCGCCCCAGCTCCCAAAGCCTGGATACCTCGGAACAAAATCAATGTATACATATTCCAAGCCAGTGCGCACAAAGCTGAACCAGCCAAAAAGGTGCCGATCCCAAAAGTCAAAATCGGCTTACGGCCATACATATCCGCCAGCTTACCATACAGGGGAATTGTAATCGTCTGCACCAGCAGATAAACTGAAAAGACCCAACTAAACAAGGAAAAGCCACCCAGGTCGCCCACTATTTGCGGAATTGCTGTCGACACGATGGTATTATCCATCGCAGCCAGCATCATGGTAACCATCAATGCAGCCAGTATCCAACCTCGTTTAACCGGTGCTGTTTTTTGTACGGTGTCCTGATCAGGTGTTAATGTTTCTTCCAAATTCCTGCTATCACAAAGGGGTTAAATTCTTCGCAATTTAAATAAGAATCACTAGAAGACGAAGCATAGAATTTTATTCCCGCCGATAAAAGAAGTAAACCGCTTGAAATCGGGAACTCTTTAAAATCCTTTAATTCATACTCAAAAACGATGGGATCAGACCCGGCAGATTTAGGAAATCGGCCTGACGACCAGCGCTCCACCACCGTAGCGCTCTCAGAATCAACATCATAATAAATCAAAGCATAGGTCACTTCAAACTCCCTCGCTTCTTTCCATGCTCTATGTGCTGGGCCCGGTTTCTTATTCGTTGCCAAAGCGGGGATTTCCAGGTAGCATTTACCATCTGCTATCTCTGAAACCAGCTCATCCTGCATCAAAAGATGCCAATTTGATCGCTTCTCTACCGGCAGTAGATGACTGTCAGGTATCAGCGACCAATCTTCATCCTTATTTTCTGCTTGAAGAGCCTCCGGTCTCTCCATGAACAAACGAACCAGCGAACTGTATAAATCACGCGTCGTTTGATTCAATGCAAAATCTTTCATCTGCGCGTACAAGCGAGAAGCCGCTTTAGACGCTGCTGCAAAATTTGAATTCCTGGAAGTTAGCTTGAAGCCACCCTTTCGCGGACGCGGACGTGACTGTACGATTAGTTTACCGTTTACCTCCCGATAAACTACGTTGCCAACCTTCCCTATAAGTTTACCGTTTTTTAAAACCGCCATAAATATAAGATAAGTCAATCAACAACAGGCAAATATGTCCTTTAAGAACCATCTTTCCAAAAATTCTGATGGCTCTGGAAGGGATTTGCTTTACTTATTACCGTATTCTGACAGATATCAACGGGTAATCAACCCGTATATTTAATGAATTATACGGGTTCGCAACGGGAGCACTACGAGTTCACAACGGGTTGAATCAATAGAAGGTATTTCCGAGTTCTTTCTAATGTGATAACCAAAAGCATTGTTATTCATCCTGACAGTTGAGAAAAAAAGATTATATTAGAGCATGTAATCAGATGTAAATCAATCATTTCAATATGAAAAAGCTTTTCATCCTCCTGCTTTTCATTCCCTCTATCACTTTCGGCCAGCAATTTCTTTGGTCGACTGCCAAAGTCGGAAAACTGAAAAACTCCAAGCTGAATCTGGTTTCCCTCGACGCCGTTACCAGTAAAATGCTTGAGTACTATGAGTATTACAACTACTATTATGAATCTCAAAGTTTATCAGAAGATGGATTGCGAAAAATCTTAAAGATAGATTCTGAAGATGCATCAATGCTATATGATGGTTTTGATATCGTTTATGAGCCTTTCGCTGCAGCATTCAAAAGTAATTACGATAAGGGTTCTATCGTGGGTGTTTTGTTTAAGCAGCGAGGGAAAGTTGATCTAGTCATTTTTTCAAACCAAAAGAAAGCAGGTGCTATACCAACAAGGATTGCAGACATTGATAATTTTCAAAAATGGGTTTATACATTTTGGGGGTATCGAAAACCGTCTTCCCAATTTGAAGATCCTTTAGCTTCTCATTATGAAAAAGAAAGTGATAAACTAGAACAGATCCAACTAATCTTAGATGGTCGACATTTCGATGTTGCTCCGGAAATAGAAGATGACAGACAACAATCGGGTAAGGTGGCGGTTGAGATCCGCGTTAATCGTGACGGCAGAATTACATCGGCCAAAGCCGGTATTCGCGGTACAACTATTAGCAATCATGCTTTGCTAGAAGAATGTGAAGAGGCGGTATTAGCGGCTCGGTTGAACTCTTCGGATTATGCACCTTCTGTTCAAACGGGAGTGATTATTTTTAGTTTTAAGGCTGCGCCCTTATTAACTTGGAGAGAATAACATCGTAAGAAACAAAGTTTGACCCAGACATTATATAAATGCAAGGAATCTGAAAAATAATTCGCGATCTTTGCCCTATGGCGAAATCAAAAGTTGAAACCGTTTTCTTTGATATTGATGGTACTCTTCTCGGGCTAAAAAGCAAATCTGTACCCGACTCTACCATTGAAGCTTTATCGATATTGAAATCCAAAGGCACCCGCATTATTGTTTCTACGGGAAGATCTTATGAGCATGCTAAATTCTTAGCAGAACATGGATTCGACGGTTTTATCACGTTTAATGGGAGTTATTGTGTTGATTCAACTGGTGAGTCTTTTTTTCGGCATACCATTGATGTCAACGAAATTCAATCGCTGCATGATCACCTGACTGGTTTTGACAAATTTCCCGTTGGTGTGATGACCACCGAAGGATCCTTTATTAGCGATATTACAGATGATGTTTCGGCAATCTTCAAACTGCTGAAACTCGACGCTCCCCCGCCCCAGGATTTCTCACATGCGTTGAAAAGTGAGGTACTTCAACTGAACCTCTTTGTTGATGAAGATAAAGAGACACATATCCTGACCAATATTCTAAAAAACTGTGTAGCCAGTCGTTGGTGCCCGCAGTTTATCGACGTAAATGCAAAGGGTATCAGTAAGCAGATTGGTATGGAACAGTTCTTTAATCGTTACGGACTGTCTGCTGAAACCTCGATGGCTTTTGGTGATGGTGGAAACGACATCGAGATGCTAAAAACAGCGGGAATTGGTGTGGCAATGGGTAATGCCGGAGACAATGTAAAGTCTGTGGCAGATTTTGTAACCGGCACGACCGAAGAGGACGGAATCTGGAACGCATTGAAGCATTATGAATTGATTTAATCGCTTATAAAATAAGCTGACACTTCCTGCGTTTATATAAGGGAAAACGTAACTTTCTAATTCAAAAAAAATCATGAAAAAACTTTTACTTTCCCTTATTGGAGCATCCTGTATTATAGCTAGTGTAAATGCACAAGACGTTGAACCAACTTCAGCAGATACTACCTGGCAAATACATGGTGAGAACACATTTTTAATCAATCAAAGTTCATTCTCAAATTGGGCAGCAGGAGGTGAAAACTCCTTTGCAGCGAACCTCCTTTTCAATTACGACTTCAATTATAAAAAAGATAAATGGAGCTGGGATAATAAATTGATCGCCGGCTATGGACTAGCGAAATTGAAAGATCGTGACTGGCGGAAAAATGACGACCAGGTAAGTTTAAACAGTTTGCTTGGCTACCAGACTTCCGAAAAATGGATGTACACCTTTTTTGCAGATTTTAAGACTCAATTCACTGATGGGTATATTTACGACGACGCTGCCGGTACAAAGGAATTGATTTCAGGTGCTTTTGCTCCGGCTTTCTTGAGTTTCGGACCAGGTATGGCGTTTAAAGAATCCGACGATTTTCATTTCAACATATCACCGGCAGCGGCTCGTTTTATATTTGTCGGCGATGATTATCTTTCAAGCTTAGGTGCCTATGGAGTTGAGCCAGGTGAAAAATCTCGCTTTGAATTTGGTGCTTCCCTCAATGCATACTACAAAAGAGAGCTGGTTGAGAACGTAACGCTCGAGAATATATTGAAGCTTTATTCGAATTACTTAGAAGACCCTCAAAATGTGGATGTGGATTACACAGCAAACTTATTAATGAAAGTGAACGACTATATCACGGTTAATGCTGGTGTGCAATTGATTTATGACGATAACACCCTGCTACCTTTTGAAGAAGATGGTGTAAGCGGAACGCGACCAGCTTTGCAAGTTAAACAGATTTTAGGTGCTGGATTGACATACAAGTTCTAAAAGAACGAAAGAAATAAAACGGATGGGCTCTGCTAATAAAAGCAGGGCCTTTTCTGTTTCATGACAATTTTGAAACTCAAAATAGCGGTTTTCAGGGATTGTAAAAAATTACACCTTCCTATAATTTTGATAGTCCTAGTATCAGCTAAATATGGAAAATACGGAAATCAGAAATTATAACAATGCCAGTTTCGATAGATCGATCGACATTTTCCCTGAAGAAATCAGAAATAGTCAAACTGAACATCTCTTCCAACATCGTAATTCACGTGGTCGACTCCTCTATCTATTTGTGTTAGGTTTGACGTCGATTTTGCTCGCTTCTTTATTTCTGATTAAAGTTCCGACTACAGTTAAGGCAACTGACGGACGGGAGACAACGACCGAATATACACTGTTTCAATTATTGATAGGCAATCACATTGATGATTAATTGCAAACTACTCTTCAAAGCAAGGAATGGCAAAAATAAATGTTAAACAACATGATATCAGTGATTGCGGTGCTGCATGTATTACTTCGATAGCTGCACACTACAACCTTTTATTACCTATTGCCAAAATCAGACAGTATGCATCGATCGACAAAAAAGGAGCTAATATCAGTGGTTTAATTCGGGCTGCAGAAAAATTAGGATTTAATGCCAAGGGAGTGAAAGGCAATTTGAATAGTCTTGACAAAGTTCCGCTGCCGACTATCGCCCACTTGAAACTGGAGAATGGCTTACTTCATTATGTCGTAATTTATCGTGTAACAAAAATGCACGTCAAAATTATGGACCCCGCGGATGGCCATATGCATAAAGTATTGAAAACAGATTTTGAATCAACGTGGACAAAGGTCCTGTTGTTAATTATGCCGTCTGAAAGCTTCAAAAAAGGTTATCAAAAGGTCAGTATTTTACGTCGCCTTAGCTATCTGCTTAGACCTCACCGAAAAAATTTAGTGCAGGTATTATTCGGTTCACTTATTTACACGGTTTTAGGCTTATCCGTTTCTGTTTTTTTGCAGAAAGTGGTGGATGATGTAATTCCCAATGGGAATTTAAACCTACTTAACCTTATGGGCATGTTCATGGTTGCTATACTGGTCGTTCAGTACTATATCAATCATAAAAAAACCCTAATGACAATCGATATGGGTCAACAAATTGATGCGAGACTTATATTGGGTTACTATAAATATTTATTCCGCTTACCTCAATCTTTCTTCGATTCGATGCGTACCGGCGAGATTATTTCTCGTATCAACGATGCAACGAAAATACGCGTATTCATAAATGATGTCCTGATCTCCTTTGGTGTAAATGTTTTTATACTTATGGTTTCCTTCGCGCTTATGTTTACTTATTACTGGAAACTCGCTGTAATTATGCTTGTCGTTATCCCCGTCTATGTTAGCTTATATGCTATTTCGAACAAAGCTAATCGGCGAACTCAGCGACGATTAATGGAAGATGCAGCAGAATTAGAATCCCAGTTTGTAGAAAGTATAAGGTCTGCAGCAACCGTCAAGCGCTTTGGATTGGAAAAATATGTCAGCAAGAATACAGAAAGCAGGTTTATTAAGTTTCTTAACTCGATCTATAAGTCAGGCACCGTTGGTTTGTGGATCGGTAATTCTAACCAGATAATCGTGGGTTTGCAGATCGTCTCACTACTTTGGATTGGTGCTACCTTTGTTGTAAACGGGTATATTACAGTTGGTGAGCTACTTTCCTTCTACGCCATAATCGGTTATTTTTCTGGCCCTATTTCCAGTATCATTGGTATGAACAAAATTCTGCAGGATGCGATGATTGCGTCGGATAGGTTATTCGAAATCATGGACTTAGACCCCGAGGAAAGAAACAGAGAAAAGCCACAGCTGACTCCGGAAATGATAGGAAACATCAATTTTAAGAACGTTACTTTTGCTTATGGTTCTCAGCCACCAATATTTCAGAATCTGACCATCGAATTTCAAAAAGGTAAAATGACGGCGCTGGTCGGCGAAAGCGGCTCCGGGAAAACAACGATCCTGTCACTTGTCCAGCGAATCTACCCCGTTCAAGATGGTTCAATTTCCATCGGTGCTCAATCTATCGAATGTTTTTCAGTTGAAAGTCTTCGAAGAGTCATTAGTGTTGTTCCACAGCAAATCGATATTTTCGCTACATCTTTGCTGGAAAATATAAGTATAGGAGACCCTTCTCCCAATATAGATCGGGTAAAAAAGATCGGTCAACAATTGGGAATGGATAGCTTTATTGCGCGACTTGCCGATGGAATACATACCAAACTAGACGAAAATGGATTAAACCTTTCAGGGGGTCAACGGCAGCGCATCGCAATCGCCAGAGCCCTATATCGTGAGCCCTCAGTGCTCATTCTTGATGAAGCCACTTCCATGCTCGACAGTATCTCCGAACAATATATTCGCAATACATTAATTACATTTCTTGAAAAAGGTGGTACAATTATTCAAATAGCACATCGATTAAGTACGATTACACATGCAGATGAAATAATTGTTATGGACAATGGGTCCGTTATAGAGCAGGGAACCCATAGCAGCTTAAGCCAAAAGGATGGTGTCTATTATAATTTATGGCGTCGGCAAATGGATGGTTTCTTGGCACATCAATGTCCAGTTATGAACGGATAAGGTAATACAGGAGACCCTTTGTTTAAGCGCCTCTTGTATTACCTTATTAACATTAACGTGTCTGTGTTAGATAGTACAACATTTTTTCGCTTTCGTATGCTGGTCTAACTGAAAGCGTAACTGTACCATTCCCGTCGACGCTGCGCGTAGCAGTATAAAGTCCACCATCTGAGCCTTCGAAGGTCCAAGTGGTTGAAGACCCACCTAGCGTATTCGCACATTCTTCTGGAGTCAATGCTGTTAAGCCAGCTTCTGATAACATTTGATTAGTCATTTTACATAATTTAATTATTAAATACCTACTCTATAAGCTTTTCGGTTTCCGCTATTTTGTTTGATATAAAATTAGCAACTCGACCAAACTGAATCAATCCCTGAAAACCGCCATTTTACTCTTCATCATAATGATAAAGAACCACTTAAATAAAAAATCCCCAATTCAGGGGAGTTAAATTGTATTTTAAATTCCGTTATTTTGGAGGTATTAGCCGAAACCATTAGATATTTTCTTTGTACGCCGATGAACACAATAAGTATATATGTTACTGATGACCACCCGATGGTATTAGACGGGCTAAAAAACCTCCTAGAATCGGAAAAGGATTTCAGGCTTGATGGGTGCTTCCCCACAGGAAAAGACACGCTGAACGCATTGGAGAAAAAACTACCGGACGTATTGTTACTCGATATTAACCTGCCCGATTGCAACGGAGTTGATCTGAGTAGAGAAATAAAGAAAAACTACCCTAAGCTACTTATCATTATGTTGAGCATGCATAACGAACGGGCTATCATTGCCAGTGTTCTTAACAATAAAGTAAATGGCTACTTACTTAAACATTCAGCCGGCAGTGAAATTATACAAGGCATAAGATCTGTAATAAATGGTGAAACTTATCTTTGTAAGCAGTCACATCAGATATATTACGATAGTCGGCAAACTGGCCCGGATGTCATACCTTCAATAACAAAAAGGGAAAAAGATATCCTGTCGCTGATTGCGGAAGGCTATACTACCTCACAGATCGCAGATAAATTATTTATCAGTACACATACAGTGGAGTCACATCGAAAAAACCTTATGGACAAATTTTCGGCAAGTAGTATGCCCATGGTTATTAAGTTCGCAACAGGGTTTAGACTTATTTAACGATGGGCTTTGATAGTATGCTAATCTAAAAATCCTTAAAAGGCCCTCTTGGTTCAGCTTCCGCCATGCTTTTTTGCCAGTTGGCAAATTTACCTTTAACCATTTTTACGACGTCAGGTTGCGATTCTACTAGATTGTTTGTTTCGCTGATATCTTTGGAAAGATCAAAAAGATATTCACTGCTATCTCTCTTCATCCATTTCCAATGATCAACCCGGGCAGCCTGTTCACCTCGGAACTCCCAAAACATTTCGTCTCGTTCATTTTTTACTTTCCCCTTCAAAATATCAATCATATCGAAACCATCGTAAACAATTGAATCTGGCAGTGCGACACCCGCAGCGGAAAGAAGGGTCGGGAAAATTTCCATTGAGCTTAAAAAATCATTGTTAACCAACCCGGCATCGATTGTTCCAGGCCATTTTATAATGCAGGGCACTCGAATCCCTCCTTCAAAAAACTGTGCTTTTCTGCCTCGCAACGGTGAATTATCAGCAACGCCCGTTCCGCCGTTATCGGACAGAAAAATAACAATGGTGTTTTCTTCTAATCCTTTATCTTTTAAAAGTTGCAAAAGGTTTCCGATGGCGTCATCCATTTTCGATACAGCGGCCATATGTGACCGTTTCCTCTCCTCTGCCTTTGTTTTTCCCTTAGGATAAAGTGCCTGGAACTCTTCTGGTGCCTGCACCAAACCTCTCACGTCAGGATCTAAACTCGACGCGCCATGTGGCGCATTGAACGCCAGATAAAGGAAAAATGGCTTTCCACTATGTTTTTCGATGAAATCACGAGCTTTATTCTCAAAGAGATCAGTCGTATATGTTCCTTTATCTTCCGTAGTAGGTGTATTGCCATCAAGCATAGACGGGACCCCATAGCGTTCGTGTTTATAATAATCGATCCCGGTATTTGCAAAACCGTAAAACTCATCAAAGCCACGTTGTAAGGGCAAATATCTTTTTAATTGACCTAAATCCCATTTGCCAAAATACCCCGATACGTAGCCTGCTTCTTTTAAGGGTGTTGGAATATAAACCTCCCGTAAGTCAGTACCGAGAATCCGTTCAGGCGACACACTGTATTCATAATCTGTATAGTTATGACCATAATCGACCATGTTGTTCCTGAACAGTTCGAAAGTTCCATTCCGCTGAGGATATCTGCCTGTAAGCAGGCTACCCCTTGAAGGTGTGCAGCCAGATCCTGTGACATAAAAATTTGTCAAGCGAACCCCATCGTTTGCGAGTTGATCCAGATGAGGGGTTTTGATCACTTTATTACCATAGACGCCAATGTCGTTATACCCCTGATCGTCTGAAATGATGAGAATAATATTGGGCTTTGACTGGGCAAATGCACCCATAGACAAAAACAATGCGCCAAGCAAAAAATACAAATATTTCATAAGAGTTTAGGTTGGTTCGGAGTATGAATATATAGAAAAAAACAATCTATTTTCTGTAATTTAGAGAAATTATACTTTGAGATTCAAATGTTTTATTAAAAAAGATGATGATGAGAACGTCTATTTTTATCCTGTTAGTGCTGACTCTGTCCAACTTCACCAAAGCTCAAGAACGGCCTGTGCTGGATATTATGCTTTCGAATTATGAATACCCCAACGAGGTACATTTTCTCAACCTAGAGAGTCAAGGTCAAGATCTGAGGATGGCCTATATGGATGTTCATCCGCAGAAGGCTAATGGTAAAACAGTGACCTTGCTACACGGAAAAAACTTCAACGGAGCCTACTGGAAAACAACAATCGATGCATTGACGAAAGAGGGTTATCGGGTAATTGTGCCTGACCAGATTGGCTTTGGTAAATCATCAAAACCAGTGGGTTATCAATTTACTTTTCAACAGCTGGCAGAAAACACCAAAGCTGTATTAGATGAGTTGAACATTGACAATACCTTCCTGCTCGGCCATTCGATGGGCGGTATGTTGGCCACTCGTTTTGCATTAATGTATCCTGAAGTCGTAGAAAAATTGATACTGGAAAACCCAATTGGATTAGAAGACTGGAAGTTAGTAGCTCCGTATAACTCCATTGATGATAACTATCAGAAAGAGCTGGCTGCGACCTATGAATCGACACAGAAATATCAACTGGAGTTTTATTATGATAACCAATGGAAGCCAGCGTATGATGAATGGGTCTACCTACTGACAGGCTGGATTGAACACCCCGAGTATCCGACTGTGGCAATGAACAATGCGCAGACGTCTGATATGATCTTTACACAACCTGTGCTGTATGAGTTCGAGCATATCCAGGCACCCACCCTGCTGATTATCGGGACAAGAGACCGAACAGCTATCGGCAAAAATGATGTGAAAGACAAAGCAGTGAGAGACCAGATGGGTCAATATCAGATCCTCGGCAAAGAAACACAAAAGAAAATACCTGGTTCGCAGCTGGTGGAGCTTGATAACGTAGGCCACATGCCTCATATTGAAACTTTCGACAGGTTTATTGAACCTCTGAAAAAGTTCTTGAGGGAGTAGCTGGTGTCTTATTACTTTTAACCGTAGGCCATCGATGTTAATTTTCTATGAAATAATTAAAATTTTTAAGATTGGTTATTAATGTAAAGTATATTTACCAAATAAGCAGATACTTAGCCTTTAAAGTTTATTTTTTACATTCTATCATTGAAATAATAATATAATGGTAAATATTTATTCAAGAAGCAGGTTCTTAATGATCTTCAGCTTGCTGTTGTTCCTGTATGCGCCTAACGTGCTAGGAAGTGCCTTTGCTGTAGATAGCCAATCCAAGCTAGTAGGTGCTCATCCGAGTTATTTGCTAGACGTTGTTTCGACTGACACGTCCTACAGGTGCGATCAAAATGCACAGGTTGGTTTGGGCTATTCTTATCAATTAAAGTACGATGAAGCCTCAGAAACTGCCTATTATCTAACAAAGATTCAACATCTGGACCAGTCGGGAAATCTAATTAAATTACGGCTAGCTCACACGGTGAAGGAAGAAGGTGAAACCGTTAGGGAGTTCGCACAACGCACTGGAAGCAAACTCGCTTTCAACGCTTCAACACAAGCACATTTTAAAGATAATAAAATGAAAAAAGATATCCCTTCGACGGTTGCCGTAGTCGAGGGTAAGATAATCAATAATACGCCACGAATTAATCGATTTACATTAGGAATCAAAGATAATAACGAATTATTGGTGTTTGACCCAGGAACAACTGCAGAGACGATAATAGAGGCGGGTATTGAAAATGCACTTACAGGATTTGTTCCCTTAATTGTAAATTATGAACCGGTTTCAGATGAAATTCTGGAATTTGGCGAACACCTTAATGTAAAGCATCCCCGTCAGGTTATTGCTCAATTGGACAATCTGGATATTCTGTTTTTAACAACAGGAGGTAGAGGTTTTGGTGGGAAAGGGATGACTGGAAAGGAACTTATTCAGATCCTGAAAAAGTTGAATGTTAAGTTTGCGTATAACCTTGACGGCGGTGGAAGTACTTCATTAGTGGTAGACGGTGAGTTTATTAATTGGAAAATCGATAAGAATGGTACGGAAGAAAGAAAACGGCCGACCTTTCTGTATATTGAGTAGAGAGGATAGAATATCAGTGTAGTTGTCTGATAGAATATCTTTGCCGGTGTTTGTTTCAAACTCAACTAACTGTCGTCTTAGTAGTATGTCTGTGTTATCATAATAAACATATGACTTCAGCTTTATGTATGCTTGTTTTATGTCGTCTTTTTGTAAATTCCATTCGTATCTTTTGAGCTCTGTTCGGTCTTTCGTTGCATGGGTGCTAACGGTTTACGGCTTGGCGATGTGGCGGATTTTTAGCACAAAAGTTCAATAGAATTACTGCTGTTGAACTTTGCACAAATGTTTCATAGAAGCACTTCAGCCGCCATATTGCCAAACCGATGTTATGTGCCGTTTTGCTTCTTCAGAATTAATGTTCGCCTGTTAATTATTAATTTTTCTGCTCGTTTTTTCTTGTAAAATATTGTGAATATTATTGCTGTTAGAATAGTCAATCCTCTAAAAATATTTGCTTTCATATCGCCTAATGCAGAATTGTCCACCTGAAATAAATTCCAAGATAAATTCATTAAAGTATGTGTCAAAATTGGTATCCATAAGTTATAATTCCATTCAACGTATAGCCAAGCAAAAAAAATGGCTCCTGAAAAGGTAATCATAAAAATTCCAAGTAATTCACCTATGTCTTGGCTTTGATACAAATGTCCAAAAGCGAAAATTAACGCACTCAAAATTATGGATGGAATAAAGCCCAAATTAGTTCTTCGAAATAATTCTCCAAATAGAAACCCCCTAAAGTAAAGTTCTTCCACAAAGCCAGCAACAATAGTTCCTGCAATTAAATTTTCAATATCAATTTGTCGGTTAAATTTGAAAAATAATAGCCCGCCAATAAACATCGGTAAAGTGAACAATAAACTTGTCCATAATGCAGTCAAAATACCTGATGCAATTCCAAGGCTTTTAAAAATACTGGTCGTTTTGTCAATTAAAAATGTTCCAATAAAAATTGGAATTCCAATTATCAAATATGTTAGAATATAGCTAATCAATCTTTGTTTTGTTATTTTGTCAAGTGTTACCTTTATTGGCTCAAAATATAGAAATAGGATGTAGTAAGCAACAAAGCTCAGAAAAACCAGAAGAATTATTTTTAGCGTTTGATTTGATTTCATTTTTTAATTCTGTCGATTGCGGTTGTGTCATTTTAAAATGGCATATAACGGTCAAGTGTATGAGCAGTAGCGCGTTTTGTACGCTTACTGTTCAGTTTAGCACAAAGATAGCTAAAAGGCAAAAACTTTGGTTTTGGCACTTTCCCCGCTATTGCTTATACACATTGTTAGGTGCTGGCATTTTTACACGAATTTTATTGGATATTTCGTCTTTATCTGTCCTTTTGCAATCTTTTTAAGTTTGGATTCCATCAGCCTTCTGGTCAATGGTTTTAGATAGTCAAGATACAAAATTCCTTCTGTGTGGTCGTATTCGTGCTGTATCATTCTTGCGGTCGTTCCGCTAAATGTCTTTGTTTGAAAGTCAAAATCTTTGTTGTAATATTCTATACTAATCGTCCAAGGTCTTTTTACTTTTTGCGATAAATTTGGGATACTTAAACAGCCTTCTTCGTCTTCCCAAAGCTCTGCGGAACGTTCAATGATTTTTGCGTTGATAAAAGTTTCCATTATTCCTTTGTCGTCTTTGTCAAAATAGATTTCCCTGTCCGCTTCGTCAAGATTTTCAAAAGTTGTTTTACTGTCCACTACAAAAAGTCTTATCGGAAGTCCGATTTGTGGCGAAGCCAATCCGCAACCATTGGCGTTTTTCATTGTTTCCCACATATCGGCTATTAGCTTGTCCAACTCGGGATAATTCTTTTCGATGTCGTTGCACTTTTGTTTTAAAATGCTGTGTCCGTATACTAAAATAGGTCGTTTCATTCCTTTGCTTTTTATCGCAAAGTTCCAAAGAATGAACAAGGTTGGCAATGAACCTATGTTAAGTAATCTGTCTGCGAATACGGCTCAAGCCCTGTGGCGTTATTCCGATGTAGGAAGCCACGTATTTTAGCGGAATGAATTTTAAAATGTCGGGCTGTTCGCTGAACAGTCTTAAATAACGCTCTTTCGCATTGTATTTAAGCAAGGACAGTTCACGTTTGCTTTTAGCCAAAAACAATTTTTCGGAAGCGAAGCGTCCTAAATAATTCCCAACTTTGGTCTGGGCATACACTTTTTGCAAATCGTCAAAGGAAATTTGCCAAACAACGGTTTCCGTCAATGCCTGTAATTCGTATTCGGACGGTGTTTGCGTGAGAAAAGAGTCGTAAGCACAGGTAAATTCTTTGTCGAAACTGAAATTAAAAGTCAGTTCGTTTTCATCATCGGGAATGTAAAACCGAACGATGCCCGTTTCAACGAATGAAAGGTAATTTTCCGTTTCGCCCTGCCGTGTGATGATTTGGTTTTTGGCAAACACCTTTCTGTCAAAATGTGAAGCTATAAATTCCCATTCCGATTCTTGTAGCTTTACGATTCTTTCATAGTATTCTCTTATGTGTCCCATTTTTGACGGTTTTTGTCCTGCTTGCACCTAACGTCCCGCGGCTTTGCGAGGGCGGGGCTTTTCAGCACTCACTTTCTTGCGAAGAACGGACGTACAAATGTAGTAAAAACTTTCTTACGGAGCCGTTTCCCCCCGCTCTTGCAAAACCGATGTTGGCGGTTCGTTGTTATTTCTTCAGTTGTTCGTCAATATATTTTTCCAATGTTGTAGGAAGTTTTATTGTGTCGTTTGGTCGTTCGGGAATGGTTTTATTATCAATAACGGCTTGTGTCATATCGGAAAGATTGTTTGCCGTATTTTCAGTAAAGCCGACAGATATAAGCGTTTCTTTCCACTTGTCTTGCGGTATGGATTGAACAGTTACATTTTTGTTGAGCAATTTTGAAAATGTATTTGCCACATCAAGCGAGCTGTATTTTTGCCCTGTTAATTCATAAATTCTTTTCGATAACGTGTCGGTCATTATTTTGGCAATAAATTTTGCCAAGTCAATAGGCGAGTTCATTTCTATTTTCAAATCTTCGGGGAAAAAGGTTGGCAATACTCCATATTGTTCAACGGGTTCCAAATATCCTAACCAATTACTAAAATAATAGGACGGTCTGATATATACTTTTTCTATTTCCAAATCGTCTAATGTTTGCTCTAAAATTCTCGACATTAAAACATTACCTGTATTGCCGTCAATGTGTGAACCCACACAAGATAAGGCGACAACTTTTTTAATTCCTGTTGCCTGAATGGCTTTTTTGTAATTCTCAACAATTCGTTTGGTGTCTTCAATTATATCGTTTGACGTTGGGTTTTCGGGTGTCAAAACAAAAACAGTTGTTCCACCTTTAAACGCTTCTGTAAGTTGCTCCAAATTAAATAAGTCTGCGGTTCGGGTTTCAATAGCTTTGTCCGAAAGTTTGTCGGGATTTCTCACGACTGCCCTTACAGGAAAGCCGTTGTTTTTTAGTTCACTGATAAGATTTGAGCCTACTTGTCCTGTTGCTCCTACAATTATGTTCATACGTTGTATTTTTTAGTTATTGATACAGCAAAACTAAAATGGGGTTGCGACAACAGTATGTCAGGGGTAGGCAAAGAAATCAATAATACTGTTCAAAATATTCTTGTAATGTTATTTCGTGTGGTATAAACTTTTCGGTAAGCACTTCTGATTTTTTAATTCTGTCAAGGCGGAAAAATCTAAATTCATTGCGTAAACGACACCACGCCAACAACAACCAATTTTCCTGTGTGCTTAATATGGCAAATGGTTCAACGGTTCTGTTTGTTGTTTTATTGGCTTCGTTGGTGTAGGTTATTTCTGTTAAATGATAATTGGTCAATGCAAACTGCAAAGCGGATAAATGACCGCTTGTCCTTTCGTTATCTGCATTTTGTATAATTTGTACTCTTTCAGAAAGTAAATTGGCTTTGTCCTTTACGCTGTGTTTTAATACGGTTTTGATTTTGGCAATAGCTTCTGAATAGGCTTTTATAAATGAAGTGTCTTTGTTTTTCAGTATTAGTTGTTCTGCCGTAATCAACGCATTGGCTTCACTTTCTGTAAACGTAACGGGTGGAAGTCGGTAATGTTCCATTAGCGTATAGCCTTTTCCGTCTTCGGTTACAATCGGAACGCCTGCCTGTTCCAATGTTCTTATGTCCCTGTATATTGTTCTTACGCTTACTGAAAATTTGTCGGCAAGTTCCGTAGCTGTCAAAATTCGTTTGGTCTGCAACTGTGTTAGTATTGCAGTCAGTCGTGAAATTCGTTTTGTTTCGGTGTCATACATTATTCAATTTTTTCAGGTACGGTCGTCCGCTACAATGACTGCCAACAACACAATTAGCGAAATTGAATTTCGCTAAACCACCTCTATATCCGTATTGCGTGATGTGCATCTATAAAATTAGTAATATTTTTGTTAATCAGAATGATAACTGTTTTATAATTCATGGATAGCGAAATAAAAACTTAGTTTCTTCGTTATTAAAAGTATGGATAGCGAAGCAGTTATACTGGTGATGACTGAGCGTATGGCTTCGCAACGCTATTCGCCGAACACTATTAAAGCGTACAAATAATATGTTCAGGTTTTCCTACAAGCAATGTCGGATCATACCAGTTTGAAGAGAATACCAGTGTCCGAAATTGAAGAATTTATCAATCGTATGGTTAGGGACAATAAGATCAGTGTTTCCTATCAGCGCTCGTTGGTAGGAGCAATAAAGAAGCTTTACGAATTAAATCTGGGCGAAAAATTAAAATTGGATTAGCTCTATCCTAAGAGTAATTTTTCCAGCTTACCGAAGTTCTTCTCTAAGAATGAGATCAAACGTGTGTTCGACGCTACAGATAATCTCAAACATAAGGCACTGCTCATGACTGTCTATAGCTGTGTCCTAACCAAGCCCTTTAGGCGTTTTCCAAAGCTTTTATATCAAATTTTTTCATTCTACTGTAAACCTCCATTACATTTTCAGCTTTATTGGGGTCGCTTAAGAGCTTCGGTAAAATGGTTGGCACAATCTGCCAAGAAACCCCAAATTTATCTGTTAGCCAGCCACATCTACCCTCACTCCCTCCGTCGGAAGTCAATTTGCTCCAATAGTGATCAATATCCTCTTGCGTTTCGCAATCTACTACAAATGAAACGGCTTCATTAAACTTAAATTCGGGTCCTCCATTTAAGCCCATGAACTTTTTTCCGTTTAATTCGAAAGTGACAACCATTTGATTGTCTGTTATGATTTTAGAGTTTTTAAAAACTGAGCAATAGAATTGTGCTGCCTCTTGCGCCTGCCCGTCAAACCACAGACAGGGATAGATTTGATTTTCCATTTTTAATTGTTTTTTATTAATTATGAATGCTAAGACGAAAATAGAGAGTTAGCTAAGCGAAAAATAGAACAATTCCGACAAAATGATTCTTACCTGGAATATTTAAAGTTTAGGTAATCTTTTGGGGTGATGTTAGTAAACTCTTTAAACGAGCGGATAAAATGACTTTGATCCGCATATCCGTTTTTAAATGCGATATCCGACAGCTTTTCGAATTTTCGATGTTGAAGTTGTTTAAAAGCTGTGTTAAATTGACTAATCCGCCGGAATTTATCGGGTGAAATACCAACATGATTCCTGAACATCCTTTGAAATGTTCTTTCAGTCAGGTAAAGCTCATTTTGAACTTTTTGCAATGTTTCCTCCCGATAATTTCCAGAAAGTTTAGAAGTAGCAAAATTGATAAGTTTATTTTCTGCTTTTACCTTCCATAATAAACTAAAAACGTAATCGTCAAGCAAATTTATCATTTGGTCTGTTGAACTGCTGTTTAATAACTGTTCTTGCAAGCACGCTACTTTTGACGATTTTAACAAATCGAGCTCGATTGGATTGTCCGTCAATTCTTTCGGAGACAAACCAAACAATGAAGCTAGTGAATAAGGTTTAAAGTAATAAGCTATCAGAGTAAAACTCTCACTAATCGTTAATTTTTCGGGACGCACAGTCTGCCCAAACAAGGTTAAATAGTTGGACTTATCCTTAATTTTCCCTTTGCTGGTCTGAAATAAGAGCGTTGGAGATCCGTTAGGATACAACGGCAATACAAATGGTTTTGTAACCTGAAAGTTCTCAATAACAAGAATGTTCTGTACGTATTCAGAAATCTTCTTCGCTGGTATGGGGTTTATTATTCTCAAGCTCATTTTGTTTGTATATTTCTAACTTACTAATAAAACAAATAAATTATGAAAAGGATAACAAAAAAATAGGGACGACTGTTTCTTTTCTAGATTTGTCCCCACAGGTTAACCAGGAGAGGTCAAAAGGTCAAAAACAGATACGGGGTATTGAAAAAGGCTTTATAGTAAAGGATGATATCGAAATGGGATACTTGAACACAATTCCTCTCTGGCAATTCGGTTTGACTAATTGAGGTTTAAACTTACATTTGAGTAATGAACATAAAAAACAGCACCGAACAAGACATACCTAAAATATCTTTTCCTTTAAATCCCTTTGTTTTATATTATTAAATCCTGAAACAATTTCAAAATCGACTATACCTAAAACCAGTTCTTCCTCAACAGTGATGACTTCTACTTTCCAGATTCCGTTCTTAACATTGTTTTTGTAAGTATACCCTCGATAGCCGCCTGTTCTACCCCCTTTAATTTCATAAGCAATATCTTCTACAATTTCCCATTTTTCAGTAGCAGGGTTTAACCATTTCCAACGATGTGCAATAGCTTTTTCCAGATTTGTGGGAGCAAATATCGAGGTGAAAACATAAACATTTTCATTCGGACGATGAGTAAATTTCAATCGATGATCTCTCCAGAAGATATACCAGTCATCCGCTTCGTATATAACTTTATACTTATTGTTGCTAACCTCTACTTGGTGAGCAACAATACCCTCTTCTAATGCTAAGGGTACGGGAGGGATGAGTTTAAAAAAGTAAAAGAAATTAAATGTTGTATAAAGTATCAAGATCATACTGATCATTTTTCCCAAATGAATCTCTTTGCGAGTGCTCGGACTCATCAGATAGATAAAAATCAATAAGCAGATGATATAAGCTAAACTCGTAAATCCAGAGATCAGAAAGATTTCTTGATTCATCTGTCTTATAAAAACAGGGATTATAAAACTGAAGAATGTAAAGCTTAAAAAATAGAGTACACTAAATTGCAAATATTTATTTGAAATTCGTTTTTTTAATAACTCGTTTGCGAATAGTATAAAGACTAAAATTATAAAAAATGAAGCTGTTTTAGATAGAGAAACACTCCGCGAAAAATAAATGACGTAAGCGCTTGAAAGTGCTCCAAAAGAAAACTGTATGGCTAAAGGAAGATAAATTTCAAATCTTTCGATAAAAGTGTTTTTCCACTTTCCATCATCAGCCAAATTAAAGATATAGATATTAATTGTAAGAAAGATCATGTGTAAGCAAAGAATAGAAAGATCATATACTCGATCTATTCTGCCTAAGGTCATGGTGTCAAATATAAATCCCCCCATGAAGAACAGTACAGGCAAATACTTTTCATGTTTTCTAACATATTTTCGAAATGCACTGTTTCTAAATCGTACTAATGTTCTTTTCATTACTCTTTACAGCATGTTCTCGACGATAAATAAAAGAGGGTTTCACTTTTATGTAAAACCCTCTTTTTAAATGTGACCCCGGAGAGGCTCGAACTCTCGACCCACTGATTAAGAGTCATAAATATTTAAGATTATTTTACCCTATGTTTCCTTTATTTATGCTGTAAATCAGCCAAATAAGGACTTTATATCTTTATAATGCCGTATGTTTTCTTTATCTTTAAACGCACAATGTTCGTCAAATGTTCGTCGAACCAGATCGTTATCACATATGAGCACGATAAAGTTTACATTAAAGAGTGCACCCAATGCAGACGGGAAACACTCCATTGTCATTCAGCTAATCAAAGATAGGAAAAACACAACTATTTCTTTAGGCAAGTCTGTAAAACTCGATGATTGGTCATTCGATACTCAACGGGTTAAAAGCCAAAACAAGCAGCATAAAGCTTTAAATAAATTTATTACTAAATATCAAGAACTACTGGACGACTATGTTGATGACTTAGATTTACGTGGGGTTGAATATTCAGTAAGTGATATGGTTAGAATAGTAAGATCAAGCTCTAGTAAAAAATTGTCTTTGTCCTACACAGACTATCAACAAAAGATTATCGACAACAATAAGGATACCGCACAAAGCTCCACCAACGTGTTCTTCAGAGACTCATTAAGTTCGATAAAGAAATGCTTTGGAAAGGAAGATATTGATTTTCACGAGATCACCACGGCATTTTTATTTAAGTACGAGGCATTTATGAAGTCGAACGGCAACTCAGATGCCACAATAGGGATACGTATGAGAACTTTAAGATCCGTCATAAATAAAGCTATAGATAGTGGACTCATTCCTGAAAACTACTATCCGTTTAAGAAATATAAAATCAAAAGTGGTAGGGTTGGAAATCACAAAGAGATATTGACAGCCGACGAAATAGAGAAATTAAAACAGTACAAAAGTGACTTTCCTGATATTGAGTTTGCGAAGGATATATTTCTGTTCAGCTATTTTTCACGAGGAATTAATTTTATCGATCTAATCCAGTTGAAGGCAAGTAATATGTCTGGACAGTCGTTTACCTACACCCGATCGAAGACTAAAGCGGTCGTAACGTTCAAGTTGAATAAAAGATCAGCAGAAATTTTAAGAAAATACCAAAACCCGAATCCTCGTTCACCTTTCATTTTTGATCTGTTAAGAACAGCGAACCCGAAGAAGAATACAGTTGATAATTTTAAGAAAAAGAAACTTAAAGAAGTCAACCGCAATTTGAAGATCATTATGGCTGACCTCGAAATAGATAAAAATATTACCTACTACTGTGCACGTCATTCATTTGCCACTCAGCTTAAGTTTAATAACATCTCTATCGAGATCATCCGTGAGGCCTTAGGCCACAAGGATATCAAATCGACCATGTCTTATTTACAAACACTTCCGAGTAATCAACTGGATAAGATAATTGAGGATGTGATTAAGTAAGGTATAATTTCGGATTATTCAAGTGGTATAGGGTAGCCACACACGTTGTTTGTGATAGATGGAATAGTGAGGATACCATACGCTATTTCTCAAACTTCCCATCTTTAGAAATATCTAAAAGATAAAAACCATTCTACTTGAAAAAAGATGATTGTTTATATCTTAGCAAAAACAAAAAAGTATGACAACTAAAGGCCAAGCTGACATTTTAATTGAAATCGTTCAATATTTCGAAACATACATCTTTGAAAACCATATACACTCGTCTATAACAGTTAATTCTAAACTGAAGAATTACAAAATTAATCCTATCGTAGTAAAATATTTATCGAAGGTGCTGGAAAATGACTATACACCTCAAGGCGTTGCAAAGGCCCTATTTTATCCTAGGGTTCTAGGCACTTCAATTAATACTATTTTTGGTACTAGAATTCAAAATATGTTTGTAGAGCTTCAGATTGCTGAGGGTTCCCTTATCAAGGGAATGGACATCGAGTTCATAGACAAAACTGACAATAGACGGAAATGGTGTCAATTGAAATCTGGGCCGAATACTATTAACTCGGAAGATGTAAAACCACTCATTGCTAAATTTACAAAAACCATTCACTTAGCACGAACAAACAAGGCGCTTAGCAATATAAATAATAATGATTTCATTGTGGGTGTTCTTTATGGGGACGTTGATGAATTAAGTATGCATTATAAGGTCATTGATAAAACGCACCCAGTTTTTATTGGAAAAGATTTTTGGCATCGGCTGACTGGATTTCCAAATTTTTATAGCGGCCTGGTAAAAAGCTTGCACGAATTAATCGACAATCTAGATACTCAGGATTTGATCAATGAAGGGGTGGAGCAACTAACTAAGGAAATAGAAGTATCCCCTCTCTTCGATTTTAAAGCACCATAATATTTGTTCAAAAATGCAATAATAGAAAAACCCAATTCTTTTCCTAAATTAACAGGCACCGCATTCCCAATTTGCTTATATTGTTGAGTTAATGCTCCCGAAAACTTCCATTCATCTGGAAAAGTTTGTATGCGCGCATACTCACGCACAGTAAAAGGACGGGTTTCGTCTGGATGACAGCGTTCCGTTTGTTTCTGAGCAGGGCTACACGTTAACGTTAAACACGGTTCATCCCATCCAATTCTTCTAGCCATTCCTGTTTTACCTCCTCCTAAATAGAAGCTTCCTCCCATAAAATCCTTTTGGATCTGCAATGGCAGATCTCTCCAATACCCTTTTGGGGGCACTAAATCCAGAACATCAGCTTTGCTTTTAGGGTATTTAGCTCCGTCAGATTTTGGAACGTCACATTTATACAAATCTCCTTTTTTTAATGCGTCTTGGAGAGTGAATATCTTTTTATATGGTTTAGGATATTCATATTTTATGTGAATATCTTTTCGAACTCCAACCAAAATCAAACGCTCCCTTTTTTGTGGAACTTTAAAATTAACAGCTTTTAAAACTTGTACTGGCATCACGTCGTATCCTATTTCATCTAGAATCGAAATCATACCTTGTAATGTTTTACCGTTTTCATGACTTAATAACCCACGAACATTTTCTCCTATACATATTGGCGGATTAACTTCTTTAACCACTCGAGCAAACTCGTAAAATAAAGTGCCGCGAGCGTCTGCTAATCCCAGTTTTTTTCCAGCATAGCTGAAAGCTTGACACGGGAATCCCCCAGTAACTACATCAACTTGGTTTTTATATTCAGTGAACTCGAAATTTTTTATGTCGCCTTCGAGAACTTCCCAATGAGGTCTGTTTTGCCTTAGTGTCTGACATGCATGTTTATCAATTTCATTTAAAGCCGCACATTTTAGTCCCGCTTGCTCCAAGCCGATCGCTAGTCCCCCCGCTCCCGCAAAGAGCTCTAGAACCTTATATTCTTGCATAGGTTCGACGTAGTTGTCGGTATCATCTTCATCTATGTTGATAAATTCCGAAAACAATGTCTCCACTTGGTGGCGTTTGTAAACTCTATAATTGCTCATAGGCTCACGAAAAGCAACTAGTTTACCTTCTCTGTCCCAGCGACGGAGTGTTTCTTTATTTTTACCAAGCAATTCAGCTGCTTCGGACAGTGTTAAATATTTTCCCATAACCATGTTACAAAACCTTATACAATGGTTACAAACTAACAATAAATAAATTGAATTTACAAGATTTTAGTGAATAAAATGTCTGCAATGTAGACGTTCTTAAAATTCGAATTGAAAATCAGACACTTGCGGCATTTAACGAAGCCAATAAAACCAAATATAAAAATAGATTTATTAAGACAACAAATTCTCATAGTTAAAATACAAGATCTTCTTAAGCTTAACAACCATATTAAGGCTGAGTCTTTCGAATTTTCTACATGTACATGAAACTTATAATAACACTTCTTAGCGCAATTTTTATATCCATTGGTGTTGCACTTGCCGTTGTCTGACAATCCAGAGCGAGGTTTAATTTATGTCGCAATTACATGACATCAATATTAAAAAAAGAAGGGGCTGAATATAAGTCGAACTTACATGGTGAACATATCATTTTTTAAAAACATTTCCAAATCGGTCTTCTCGTTGCATTATCTTATATTCGGCAATCATTTTAATCATACGCTTGCCATGGTCATCTGCATATCGACGTGATAAATCTGCATGAGTATCGAATGCATACTTATAGACATCTTTAATTATTACTTCAACCATTTCGTATACAGGAAAAATTTCGGAAAATGTAACATCGGGTGTTTCGACAAAACCGATATCCGTGTGAGCAAATAGTTTATTCCTCAGAGTTCTAATTAATCCAATTGCTTTTTTGTTCTTCTCTAAACTATCTTGCCACAAACAAACCATTGCTGGAGAAATGTTATGCCCCCTATAGTTGTTATTCTTTATTTTGTTAATCAATTTTGATATACATAGGTCATCATTCGGCGATCCACTAACAATTTTATGGAAATCAATTATACAGATTCGCCAAAGTGATCCCGCGATGTTGCGGAGATAGATTGATCCTTTTATACAATTAAACTCTTCTTCCGTTTCTGGATTATTAAGGTACTTCGTACATTCAAAATTGTAACGTGATCTCTCAAGAGTCTCCCATATACCCCATATATTTTCTCGTAAAGTCATCACAGCTCATTTTCTTCCTGATATTCATGATCTTCATAATACTCAAGTGGCTCGTTTGATCTCTGAGGTATGATATAACGTTTTAGCTCAACGCTAATAGCTTCTATTCTTTTTTCAAAAAACTTTGTATAATCGTCATCCCAGATGCCGAAGGTTTCGAGATCATTGATCATATGTGTTTCCATCGTTTCATTTAAGAACTCATTTTGTGTCTGGAATACCTTCATATAATCAGATGGAGCCTTTGCTCTGATCTTATTTTTGTTCAAAAAGTCATCCACTATGGTGATGTTAGCAATATGATTGACCTGGGAACTTTCCCATTGGGGTTGATTCTTGCGCATATAACTCTTTGGAAAAAAATGGTGATAATTCTTAGATGTTGCAATCTTCAACCAACTATTATCGATATTCACATCTAAATGGTTGTCAAAGGATTTAGGTCTATGTTTGGCATATAAACATAGAATAGCTTTTATAAATGATCTACCTGTTGCAAAATACCCTTTTTCTTTTATGAAGTCAGACGAGTAATCAACCGACCACTCATATCTTGGATGTTCTTCATTCAAGATTTTATCAATTTTATCGATATCTTGGACTAGTTTACTTTCAACAGAAGAGGAATATCTAAATCCTATCGAAACCCGCCAGAAAAAGTCTATCAATAATTTTAATTTCTCTCCCGTTGGATTATTCGGATGGTGATGAAAAAAGTAAGCAAACGGCACTATTAATGTATTGTAAGGCAATAACTTCGAAACGGGTATACCATAGCTCCTAAAAAACTCAACTGCGCTCTTTATAGCTTTAACTGCATCATCCCATTTATCGATGAATTCCTTTTTATCTAATCGGAGAATTACTTTTCTTTTACATTCTTTTGAAATCAAAAGAGAAATAAACTGAAGCATATTAGCGGACGAAATAGTATTATATTTAGCAGGTTCTAAGGCTTCCAGTAATTCTTGAAATTTATCATATAAATCGAAATTACGGCTTGGATCGTAAGTTTTAGCTACCATTATCTCAAACAATGATAGATCTTTCCCTCCCACATTCAGTCTGGTAAACACCTCTGTAGCTATATCTATTTCCGCATCTTTCAAATCGATACCTTTAAACTGATATGCTTGTATTATCCCTTTATACCTGTCAATATTTTCATGAAATTCCTCTGGGTAATAATTGTAGATTTCTAGTGCTTTTTTGAACAGCAAGTCAGTAAGTTTGATAACTGAGTTCTCTTCTTTCCCGATTATGTCTATAATTGCAATTGATTCATCATCATTGGCGGTTAAGTCGATATATATATTCGAATAGTCTTCCTTTTTCCCGTTTTCTCTCTCGATAATTTCACCTTTCAGTGCTGCGAACAGGGATGTGATTCGTTGCTGACCGTCTAAGACATAATTGACAAACTCTCCTTCTTTTGGGTCTGGCAAATGAATATTCCCGACATTTCTTACGGATCGTAACCGTTCGTTGGTTCTCCAATATATAAAAGTACCTATGGGGTACCCTTTTAGAATACTATCTATTAATCTTGCAGAAAGACCCAAATCCCAAACAAATTGACGTTGGAATTGAGGAATCTTAATCTGACCTGTTTCAATTTCATTTAATAAAGTACTATACTTTTTATCACCATCTTCAATGGTAGCCATATTATGTTTTTTTAATCGGTTTATAAATGTTTATTGTAGGCAAAAGATAACCCTTAATTTTATCTTATAAAATATCCTTCTGTTTTAATTTCGAGGAATCGTATATCACGTATATAAATTCAATATCTTCAATACCACTCTGAATGTGAAACGCTTTTATTTTAGGGGTTTCAAATTCCCAGTTCAGGCTCTCACCTTCCATCTTGAAATCATCGCCATATTTATTTATGCGGTTAATTTTTGTATGTTCCCATAGCTTTAGATAAGAATCTTCTTTCTTAACATCAAATGGAATAAATGAATACATACCATTGGTAAATCTTCCATTTTCGAACAGATAGGAAATTTCACGATTTGAATTATTTAAGGTGATAGTTTGCGACAAGGAATTGATATTTAAATCCAAGGGACTATACCAAAAATCCTCGGATTTAGGTGTGACAAGTTCCTCGGATCTTACCACCTCCTTTTCTGCCATTCCCCATTTACTAGTCCTAAATTGACCATAGCACCACGGAAACGTCACGCATAAGATCAATGTCAACAAAGGTTTCATAGCACTGTTCGTTGTTTAAGTAGTATCTGCCAATAAAAATAACAATTATCAATAGTTTACCAAAAGGATCGTTTTGGCAAACCATAAGTTATCTTTATTTTTGATAGACATAAACAGCACTAAATAACCATGAGCCTTTGTCGTGATTTTATTCATACTGCCTTTAAAGTAAATTAATATGGCTAAAAAAGTACAATACAGCAAACCTTTAAAGTTCTATTGGAAGCAGCTCTATGGAACACAAAAGAAATTTACTCCAGAGTTTACAGATGAACAAATATATTATGTACTTAAGAAAAACCTCTTATCAAATCCATTGGGTTTTGATGAAACTTCAGCGTCTCGAAGTTTGATAATTCAGGGTTTAGATTTATGGCGAGATGATAATAAAGGTGAGCTTTTACATATTTTCTTTTTAGATAAAGAATTAAGAAACTTTCTTCAAATAACTCCATTATCGGATTTGGATGGTATTAAAAAATTCCTGCTCGCAAAGGGGCAAAATAAAGAGGTGTTTCATTTTTATTCAAATGAAAAAAAACAAACCTTAATGTTCAGATTTGCTCTACATTTGCCCTATGAAGCTGATGGATATGCATTTTCTTTAAGTATTGAAAGTGATGGCAGTCTGGAACTATACTATTCTTTAGGTGAAAATGGTGGCCGTATGTCTGATAAATTCTATGCAGATGTATTAAAAAAAGATGATGAAATTTCAAATACGCATTCCAATATGTTTCGGCTTGCGATTAATACAATTGCGTATATGAATTGTTTCCCCGATTGTGTTGCTGATGGTGTTCCTAAAGATCTATTTGAAAAAAGCGTTGGTAAGACGAATAAAAACATTACATTTCAGCTATCAGAACAAGTAAAGGATATTAACAACTCGTCAACATCTAAAATCCCGCATTTTAGAAAAGGGCATTTTAGATTACTTCAATCAGATTATTTCTCCAAGAAAAAAGGGCAGCTTGTTTTCGTAAGTGAAACAATGGTTAAAGGAAAAGCTAAAACTGTTTCGATGTCTCCGAAAACTGACGAATTTATGAATAAAGCCTATAAAGGACATTAAAGGGTTGCCCCTTATAATATCCCTTCATCGCCAAACGAAAAATAATCATGGTTATTGTAAACCGTCCTTACATCCCAAATATTTCCAGGCGAAACAGCAGAAAACAAGGAAACCGTAGTTTACAATGTGGTTTACATCTACCAAATAGTTACAGGCAAGCGTGGAAAAAACTCAAAAAATTTACAAAAAACACTTTTGACAGTAATTTAAATAAAAAAACAGTTTAAGTTTTTAAAAAATTAGACATCTGATGCGGTATAACATCCCCAAACACCTTAGAGGTCTCACAACCGAGGAATTAAAAACCTTTCGAAAAAAATTTGGTTTCAATCAAATAGACGCTATTAAAAAAAATGCGTGGTATAGGATGTTGCTCGATATTTTGAAAGAACCTATGCTGCTTTTGCTTATTGCGGTAACAGTTATTTATATAATAGTTGGCAATTATTCCGAAGCTATTTTTATGTTGGGCGCTATTATTGTCGTTTCTGGAATTTCATTCTATCAAGACAATCGCAGTAAAAAAGCACTGGAAGCGTTGAAAAAATTGAACGAACCGTTAAGTACTGTTATCAGAGATTCAATCGTGATGCAAATTCCCACAAACGAAATTGCCGTTGGCGATTTGTGCATTGTTGAAGAAGGAAAAATGATTAGTGCTGATGGCGAAATTGTGCACAGCAATGATTTTTCAGTTAATGAAGCCTCACTAACAGGTGAAAGTTTTTCAGTATTTAAAAGTCAAGAAACCGAAGATAGAAAAGTATATAGCGGAACGCTGGTAGTATCTGGTTTGGCCATCTTTAATGTAGAGAAAATTGGAGCAGAAACCAAACTAGGGAAAATCAGTCAATCAATTCAAGATATCAAAGAAGTTCATTCGCCGCTGCAAATTCAGATTACCAAATTTGTAAAGGGAATGGCGATTATTGGTGTTATCGTGTTTCTGATGGTTTGGGGATTTAGCTACTGGAAATCAGGTAATATCATAGAAAGTTTACTCGCTGGATTAACCTTGGCCATGTCTGTGCTTCCAGAAGAAATCCCTGTAGCCTTTACTACTTTTATGGCTTTAGGTGCCTGGAAATTAATGAGTGAAGGTGTGATAATTAAACGTAGTAGTGTGGTCGAAACATTGGGCAGTACTACAGTGATCTGTACGGACAAAACGGGAACTATTACTGAAAATTCCATGCGACTGAAACTTTTATTTGATTACAAATCAAACAAGGTTTTTGAGGATACGCAATTCAATACACCTGAGCTTTCAGAGCTTATTCGTTTCGCTATGTGGAGTAGTGAACCCATTCCGTTTGATCCCATGGAAAAAACACTGCATCAAATTTATGAGCAAACACAATCCAATGATGAGCGGAAGAATTTTCAAATGATACACGAATATCCATTAGAAGGGAAACCTCCAATGATGACGCATCTTTTTGAAAATAGTTTAGGTGAAAGAATTATTGCAGCCAAAGGTGCGCCCGAAGCCATTCTTGCCGTTTCTATTCTTTCTGATAGCGAGAAGGACAATTTACGACAACATATCATCAATTTCGGAGCGCAAGGGTACCGAGTACTGGGCGTGGCTAAATGTAATTTTGAAGGCAATCACTTTCCTGAAAAACAACAAGATTTTTCTTTTGACTTTTTAGGATTTACCGTTTTCTACGATCCACCGAAAGAAAACATTCAAGAGGTATTTAAAAAGATATATGCTGCAGGCATCAAGGTAAAAGTAATTACGGGAGACAATGCGGATACGACAAAGGCTATTGCGCATCAAGCAGGAATTATAAACGAAACACCAGCGGTAAACGGAACGGAAATCGTTCATCACACAGAAACAGAATTGATGGAACTATCTAAAAACACCACACTGTTTACCAGAATGTTTCCTGAGGCAAAATTGGCAATGGTAAACGCTCTTAAAAAGAACGAGGAAGTTGTTGCAATGCTGGGGGATGGTGTAAATGATGCACCTGCTTTAAAAGCAGCTCATATTGGCGTAGCGATGGGAAACAAAGGAACAGAAATTGCAAAAGCAGCGGCAGCATTGGTTATAGCAAATGATGATTTAGACAAATTGATTACTGGAATAGCGGCAGGAAGAAGAATTTATACCAATCTCAAAAAAGCCATACAGTATATTATATCCATTCATATCCCAATTATTCTAACGGTTTCATTACCCTTGTTTTTGGGTTGGGTATATCCGCATATTTTCACACCGGTACATGTTATTTTCTTGGAGCTAATCATGGGGCCAACCTGTTCTATTGTCTATGAAAATGAGCCGATGGAAAAAAATACAATGCTAGAGAAACCACGTAAAATGACCGAAACATTCTTAAGTTGGAAAGAATTAAGCATTAGTATTATTCAGGGATTGGTCATTACCGCAGGCGTTCTATCTGCATATCAGTATGCCGTACAAAACGGAAGTAACGAAGCAACTACACGCTCAATAGTTTTCACAACCTTAGTATTTGCAAATGTGTTTTTGAGTATGGTAAATCGCTCATTCATTTACAGTATGTTTGATAGTTTTAAAAATAAAAATAAATTGTTCCCCATAATCCTTGGAGCATCTTTGGTTTTACTTATCGCAATACTCTATATTCCACCATTCGCTTCTTTCTTTCAAGTAAGTAGTATAAATTTCCAGGAATTTGTAATCTCAATTTTTATTGCTGCCGTATCGGTGATGTGGGTTGAAGTGTATAAATGGATTAAACGCTTGAAAATAAATAGATAGTTTACGAAAACGCCAGCCTGTAACATGCGTTTGGCTCAATGGCGGGTGACGTGGTTAATTGAACATTCTACCACGCATCAACTTTTGTGGTATATTGACAGTTTTGTGCTCCGAAATCCGCCACTGCGCCAAGCGCCAAACCGTTTACTGCGGTAATTTCGACATTATTATATACTTGATTTCGTTATTGAAACTGGGCTCCGTTAAAGCAAGGCTTTCCTCAGACTGGGATGTGCTATTAAGTTTTTCTAATTCTTATCATACGGGAGGAAGTAAATCGTCATAGGTACACTCAAGCACCTTAGCAAGTTTAACGAGCATATTAAGGTTATATTTCGCTCGATCTTTTGAACTCTCTACGTGACCGATATAGCCAGTCGAGACATCTAAAAGATGTGCCAATTGAGCTTGGGAGATACCTTTTTCTACTCTGAGCTCTTTTACGCGCTCTATCAAATAAATATCGACATCGGATGCATGAGGCTTTTTGACCATGCACGCAATTAAGATAAGATTAAAATCAAAAACACCGCTACGTGTATCAGTAAAAATCTGTATATTAGTACATATCATAAACGTTAAAGCTGTTTACAAATGAACCGTCCCAAATGTTATCTTGCACTAAAGCCTATCATAAATCAAACATTGTTTGATCGCACAAACGTCGACGATTATTTCAAAAATGAGGAGAAACTAATATTTAGCAACCTATTCGTTGGTTGTCATGCGCAGTTTCTAGACGACCCCACTGAAGATCAACACGAGTTGCTGTTAATGACTCTTGTTGAATATTGTCAGGAAGCCGATTCTTCTGTAAGGAAAGATATTGTTGATGTAATTATGGACAACGATACAATCGTCCAAAACATCGTATTTATGTCTGCTTTGAATGGAGAGAAACATTTAGATATGAACCAATGTTTTGAGGAGTTTATTTTGGAGCTAAAAGCGTTTCTTGATGGTGGAGATCTAACTCCAAAAATGGGCCATTTCTTTCTGATGCACTTCCGAAATTTTGAAGACATAAAACCAAGCGACTATGTTAACTATGAACTAAACAAAACAGAGTATAACAAACTGATTTCCCAATACTTATCTAGGCAAACTAATTTTAAATTCACTTAACATTTCAGAACTCTCCTTCAATTGTATTTTATACATTCATATAAATATACCATTATGCATTTTTATATGAATATATAATCGTATAAATATATATTCATATAAAAATAGTTCGTTTCAATTGAAGGAAAAGGCAGACTTGTCTGTATACCTGCTTTGTACAATAGATCTCCGAGAAATAATAAAGGTGGGAAAGATTATTAGATCAATAAAAGATTCGGCTGTGGCACATTGAATATATTACAATTAACGCCTTCTTCTCCATTTACGCTTCCGCTTCCTTTCTTCCTCTTCGTCGTCTACATCAGATACGGGATAAGAATTGCTGCTAATACTGCGGCTAGAGGAACTATAACTGTCAGAAAACTGATAATGATCAGCGTTTTCATTTTTCTGTATTCCATTTGTGCTTTCACGAGCTCCTGAATAACGGGGCTCAGATCGACTTTCTGTTCCTTTTCTGGAAGCCCCTCCATCGTTTGGTGAAGAGCTACTTGATTTTTCATGGTGGCTTCTTGAAGTTTGACCAGCTCCACCATCCATTTTTTCACCTCTTTGATCTCGTTCAAGCAAACTTCTAAATTTTTCTCTTGTTGCACGGTTTGCTTCGCTAGCTCTCGTACGGTCTCGGCTTTGTTCATAATTTATTTTAGATTTTAAATTTCCCCATTTAAATTGATTACCTAATTTCTTACCCTTACAGATAAAGCCATTTTCTGAGATATAGGTTATACCTGATATGTGCCCTGTGGTTTCAGACTGGTTTAAAAGAAGGTACACACCGTTTTGACTGCATTCTTTTATAAAATCATCCAATGATGTTGACTCGTCTAATGCAAGTTTTACCTTCTCCTGTAGTAACATACGTTCAGATACTCGTCCAGTTCGTTCGATCATTTCCAGCTCATTCTTGGTAGGTGCTCTGTCCAAAGCTTCCTTTGAAGAAGGAACTACTTCCAGTCCATACTTATGTTCAAGTTGACGACACAGCTTTTCACTTCGTTGGAAGTTGTGAGAATCACTAACAAGACGGGCTCTCCCGTTATCGGGGTCGATCGCCAAACGGTGCAATAAGAGGTGTACATGAATATGACGGTGATCGTCCCCATCATTATGCTTGTACAGCAAGAATAAATGATCATCTGTAAAGCCCATACCCTTTTTATAATCATCGGCTATAGCTATCAGAGTATCATCGTCAATCTTATCTTTTTCAGAAAAACTAAGGGCAACATGATAACCATCGTTCTTTACACGGGTATTAAGACTATTGATCAACTTTACCTCTTCCAGAATTTCATCTTTCTCGGTGCCTAAAAAGTTATGCGCTAGCAATTCAGCTCTTTTACTTTTATCTGGTAACCGAAGTTTCTCGTCATTATAATTTAGTGCGGAGACAAAACTGTGAACCTTTTGGATTGCAATCATGATATCTTTCTTCTAATGGTCTCGAGAACCATATTTAGCTCATGACCTAGGTTCCTGTCAACCTCCGTAATCTTCTTTTGGTGAACAGCCTTCACATACTGATTGTAATTCGAAGCGAGCTTCCGCAATTGATAGTAAGTCTGAACATCCAACAATGGAACTGCCGCTCCCGGAACTTTTCCGTTGCTTAAAAGCTTCCTAAAGATATCAGGTGCATGCTGATTTGTCAGGCTGATGATCCGATCCAGCTTCTGTTTTTCTTTTGAGTTCAAACGGATCTTTATTTCATGAATCCGTTTCTGTTCTGTGGGTAATTTTCTGCTTTTCATAACTAAACGAAGTGCGGTTTTATTAATGCGTCGAGGTTGACGGCAAGCGGAGTGAGGGACTCACTCCATGGCTTGCCCATTCCAGCTTACTATGTATTCTAAGCATGAAAGAGCTAAGGGCTATCCTCTTTAAATTTTTCGGGTATGATTATTATGTTCATCTCTCGTTTTACACGAAGTTGCGTATTTGGTTATCCATAGGGCACTACAGGCATTTCTCCTCAAGACTATCTTTGGAGAAATAAATAAAGGTATTTCTAGATCGAAGTTACACTCACATAAATTGCTGTATAACAGCTTATTGTAATTAAAAGGGAAGGAATACCAACTTTTAGAACATCGTGGTCTGTGCAAAAGGGGAAGGAATACCAACTTTCGGGAAGGAATTTGATTAATTTCAATTCGATGATTTTTTTTCAAACAAAAAAGGGCAAGTTTCCCCTTAATATGCCTTAATTTATCTCTCGATTCTCTCATTTTCTAAAGTCTAAATTCATTTGATAAAATATTGTTATAATCAGTTGATTATTGTAGGGCAATTTTATAGCAGTATAACCTACTGAATAGCAGCACATAGAAGCTATCAAGCATTTAAAAAAGGGGAAGGAATACCAACTTTTAGGGGAAGGAATACCAACTTGTGGGGAAGGAATACCAACTTTTAAGGGGAAGGAATACCAACTATTTTTCTCGGTGGGGAAAGAATACCAACTATTTTTCATAATTCTTGACCTCATTGTTTAAAGACGTGATTATATATTCTTTTGGTGACCTGATTTCAGGACTACTATTGATCTTGTCTGCCAACTCCAAAACTTTGAGGTTGATATCTCGATATCTCATATGGGCAAACACGTCCGCTATTTTATTTAAATCAATATCCTTGAATTGATATGCGTTTATCAGCATAAGTTTGATTGACTCCACTTTAGTTTGATGGGATTCAAGGTGCCGTTTGGTCAGCAGCTTAAAATTCAATCCAACGGTCTTGGCTCCTTCTTTCTTATAGAAATCAGGATCTTCAATATCAAACCATACATCGCCAATAGCAAGTAGTGCCTTATAGGCTGGTCTAATGATATGTTTGTTAAAATCTGAAAATCGAGCGTATTTTGAGCCGATATTCAGCATCAGGTACAGATCATCGATGCTCTTGTATATAACATCTCGATTCCTCCAGAGGCATAATAAAAAATAAAGCTTTATGACATGAACATTTGTCAACTTTCGGACGACATTGGGAGAGAACCTACTATAGAATATCGGATCATTTTTGTGATTGCGCCGAAACGTTAAAAATAGCTTGGCAACCTCTGGGTGAATATAAATTCTGGCAGTTGACTTCCAGTTGGGAATAAGTGGCATATCGACTGTAAATAGGCTTCCTGTGACAACCCGCCCTTTCCCATTTTCAGAATAAGTAATTTCGCATTCTATCTTAGACATCTCAGCTAGAGACCTTTTTGCACGTCTATAGTCGCTCGCGTGGGTCGATATTTTCCGTAGCGGTATCGATAAGACAACAGTCTGCTGGCTTAAGAAACTCTGGATTGCCAACTGCCCTCCTTCAAAGCTCTTTTTTGTCTCCTTTTCAAGCAGCTCGATGATCGTAGCGTAGATACGCCATTGATAGACCGTAAACTGAGCTACAACCTCAAGGATTCGGTTAGGCGTCGGGATTAAATTTAGATCCACCTGAGACTTTTCTAACTTCGCAGACATAGTTGCTTTATCTTTTGCCCCGTTTCAGGAAATTGAGAATATCGTTTTCAGTTTCGGAGTCCGGATCTTCCTTAATTGAATTTCCCATTAAATATTCATCAAGGTCTCGTTTCAGAAAGTATTTTGATTTCATCCCCTTCTTTTTGATAAATTTTAATTTACCATGATGGGTAAGCTGATTAAGGTAGTTTGGAGTCAGACCGATATAATCGGCTGCTTCTGGCTGCGTTAAGATTGGTTTAGATGCTGTGGATAATTTAAGAAAATGTTTTTGATAAAACTCTTCTTGCGCCTGACTTAAGCAGTCAATTTTAGAGCTTAAGTTTTCAATTAGTTTACGTGTTGATTCGTCCATATCGTTTTTGTTTTTTTGTTCGACATGGAGCAATAATACGGAGGTAAAGAGTTGACTTAAAAGATGTAAACGGGATTTACATCTTAAAATAAAGCATTATGCATACAAAAGAAACGTTTGCTTTATTTTATTTTATTTTTTTTAAGGTTGTAAAATTCATTTACAAATCATCCGAGCTATTTCTACCTAAACAAATCATTGCGAGCGAAAGTTCGTTCAATACCATCTGACATTTTAATCACAAAATTATCGTTTATGAAACGATAAAAGTCAGACTTCGTATAATGCATATGTGAGTTGATTCTATGTTCATTAATTGGCTCTTCAAAAAAATTAAAATCAAATATCTCCTTGAAAAATTCACGTAAGATTTCCTTCTTGACGTTATTTTCGCTTGGTGCGTTGACTTCAAAAACTATTTTTAGATCATCTGATTTCCTAAACTCTTTTTTGTTTGATTCAACGTCGTCGTTATACCTTAATCTCCCGTTTTCCAGTAAATGCATTAGAAGTATTTTAGAACGGTCATTCAGTCGGAAATATGTATACTTTTTGAGGATGTTGTCCAGCTCACTTTTTTCTATTTTTTTTATTATTAAAGAGAGAAAGGGGTCTGCTTCTCGATTGTTTTTTTCATTAACTATGTTTTCCACATCGTCTTCGGCTAACAGCTCGTTATCATTCAATCCTTTCTTATAAATCTTTCTAATCAACTGAATGAGTGATTCTGGTTGGTGGGCTCTGCCTATCTTGTAAAGGACGAACATAACAACAAGGACTAGCGAGGTTAAGGCGATATCTCTTATGAATGTCAACCTGCTTTGTTCTTCATCAGGCAACACCACCGTCATTAAATAAAACAACCCTAGCGTTATCACAGATATGACAATCGATATACGGGAAGAATTTTTATTATGCCCCTTAAGATATCGCAACTTTCCAGTTTGAACAGCAGGTACGACCCTTGGCAGTTGTGAGTATATGATACTCAGCAATTGATAAACTATAAAATACACAGCGATAAGAGGAGCTAATATCTTATAATAAAATGTGAGGAGAATGCTAACTACTTCAAAAAAAACAAAGAAGAACGTCATAATTCAAGTCCGATTTGGACCTAAAAATAAAGAAAAATAAAGAAAAAATAAATTTTGGTTTATAATATGAGGGGTAATATGTTCGTCGAATGTTCGTCGAGCGAAAAAAAATCAGGCAGAAATTTTATGCAACTGCCTGATTTTCAATGTGACCCCGGAGAGGCTCGAACTCTCGACCCACTGATTAAGAGTCAGTTGCTCTACCAACTGAGCTACGGAGTCATGTTTTGTGCAGACAAAATTAAAAATTATCTGCACAAAACATGGTAGAAATTTTAGATTCACTTATTTTTTCTGGATAGTTTTGATAAGCTCTAGCACAGTTTCGGTGCGTTCTTTTAGTAAATCGTATTTCTTTTCTTTGATGACATCATTACTGATAAGCTGACTCCCCATACCTACTGCACATACACCAGCATCAAACCAGCCACGTATATTTTCCTCAGTTAGGTTTACACCTCCGGTAGGCATAAATTTCTGTCCGGCAAACAGGCTTTTGATCGATTTTAAAAACTCTACACCCAGAATATTGGCAGGGAATATCTTAATGATATCGGCATCATGCCCCTGCGCAATGCTGATTTCGGTAGGTGTCATACATCCAGGTATCCAAAGCAGGTCTGCGTTATGGGCTGCTCGGCCTACTTCGGGGTTGATGGTCGGGGCAACAATAAAGTCAGCACCGGCACCGATAAAGTTATCGGCTTCCCTCGCCGTTTTGATGGTACCAATTCCGAGTTGCAGATCAGGCATACTTTTCAGTGCCTCTTTCTTTAGGCTTTTGAAATTCCTAAGGGCTTCTTCTCCTCGGTTGGTATATTCGATGACCTTCACGCCTGCTGAATAAACAGTCTGTGCGATCTCTATGGTATCTTTCTCACTTGGAGTAAAAAATAAAGGTAAAGTCCCTTGCTCTAAAATTTGATTAATAACTGTTGTTCTTTTGCTCATTGTTTATAAAATAAGTTTTATTTATCTAAGTCTACTACTTTCATTTTGGGCACTAAAGCTTTCATCAGGATCCACGCAAAAAGATAAGCAAATGCACACACGGCAAACATAATCGTGTAGCCCATATGAATATTGTTAAGGCTTTCGTAATGGTCAAATAAAGCACCTGCCGATTTACTGAATAAGGCACTGCCAATACCACCTAACATACCACCGATCCCGGTCACGGAACCAACGCTTTTGGTAGGGAACAGATCTGACGCGATGGTAAACAAATTTGCCGACCAAGCTTGATGTGCGGATGCGCCAATACCGATCAGTACAATAGCCCACCAATAGCTGTACTCACCTAATGGTTGGGCGCCTAAAACAACCAAAGGAATAAAGGCGATAATGAGCATGGCTTTCATACGCCCTTCATATGCGTTATAACCTTTATTAATAAAATGGGTTGGGAACCATCCGCCACCGATACTCCCGATCATTGTCAGCGCATATAGGACAGCGAGGGGGATCATCATGTCGGTGGTCGACATGCCGTATTCAGAGTGAAGAATGGATGGCAACCAAAATAAAAAGAACCACCACACCCCATCAGTTATAAGCTTACCGACAGCGAAAACCCAGGTTTGCCGGTAGGTTAACAATTTGGCCCACATCCTACGCTTGACAACGATATTCTCAGCGGTTTTGGCTTCGCCGTCTGCTGGTACAACCGGATCATCGCTTCGGATATAGTCATACTCTTCCGTGGAAAGCCGTTTTTGCTTTTCTGGTGTTTCATAGAACATAAACCAGAGGATTAACCAAAGGAATCCAGCTAAACCGACTGCTATAAAGGTACTCTGCCATCCCCACATGTGCGCCATGATGGGTACAGTCAATGGTGCCAGAATAGCACCAATAGTTGTTCCGGAATTGAAGATTCCCGTAGCGAAAGAGCGTTCTTTTTTTGGAAAATATTCTGCGGTTGCTTTTACGGCTGCTGGAAAGTTACCTGCTTCACCGACACCTAGTAACCCACGGACAACAATGAAGCCCATCACGGAAACGGACACTCCGCTAATCCCAAAAGCAGTTAAAACTGATACTACACCTTCCCCAATTGGAAGAGCATAGGCATGGAGCGCGGCAGCGACTGACCATAGAATTAATGCCAACGCATAGCCCCATTTGGTTCCCAGTTTATCGATAACCCGACCTGCAAATACCATGGATATGGCGTAAGCGAATTGAAAAACAGCTGTAATGTTGGCATAATCGGTGTTTGACCAACCAAACTCTTCTTCTAAGATGGGATGTAAAAGGCTGAGAACCTGCCGATCTAAGTAGTTGATGGTAGTTGCGATGAATAATAAAGCACAGATTGTCCATCTATACTTGCCTATTGGTTTGGAAGAATTCATAAATTTAGTTTAATGGTCGTGATTGATGGTTCTACTTTTATAAGTTAATCATAGTTGGTTCCATCCAAAATATTCTTTTGCATTGTTAAAACATATATTTTCAATCGTTGACCCGATCAAGTTGATGTCATTCGGGAGTTCACCATTCTCTATCTCACTTCCAAATAAATCACAAAGAATCCGGCGGAAATATTCATGTCTGGGGAAAGATAAAAAGCTTCTTGAGTCGGTCAGCATTCCAACAAACCGGCTAATAAGCCCCATATTGGACAGTGTATTGATTTGACGGATCATGCCGTCTTTCTGATCCATAAACCACCAGGCCGAGCCGTACTGTATTTTACCAGCAACCGAGCCGTCGTTAAAGTTTCCGGTCATGGTAGCGAACAGTTCATTATCGCGCGGATTAAGGTTATAGAGAATGGTCTTCGCTAACTTGTGGTTATTTTCGAGCTTATTGAGGAATTTTGACAGGTTTCTGCCTTGCTCAAAATCACCCATGGAATCCCATCCAGTATCGGGTCCAAGCTCAGCTAATTTCCTGCTATTATTATTACGCAGCGCCCCTAAATGATATTGTTGCACCCAGTTTTTCTCTGCATCCCACTCTGCAAACTGAACCAACATCGCTGATTTAAACTTGCTGCTCTCCTCTTCGGTTATTTGACTGCTAATGAGCGCCCGGTCAAATATTTGCCTAATTTCATCATCAGTATAATCATCGGCATGAATGTGCCCTAGTCCATGATCCGAAACAGAACAGCCCATTTCTGCAAAATAATCATGTCTGGTTTTCAATGCATCTAGAAAGTCGGCATAACTCGTAATGGATCGATCAGAAACAGTTTCTAACTTTTGCAGGTACTCTAAAAATTTCTCATTGTTATCCAGGTTCATCGCTGCATCTGGCCGAAAAGCTGGCAAGACAGGTATCTCAAACCCATCATCCTTGATCTTTTGATGATGGTTCAGCGAATCGACCGGATCATCAGTTGTGCAAACCATGCGGACATCCATTTTCTTTAATAAAGACCGAACGCTAAACTCTGGAGACTGCAATTTCTCTGAACATTCATCATAAATTCGGTCTGCGCTTTCAGCATTGAGAAGCTCCGATATTCCAAAATATCGTTGCAACTCGAGATGTGTCCAATGATACAAAGGATTTCGCAAGGTATAGGGAACAGTCTCGGCCCATTTTCTAAATTTTTCACGATCGGATTGCGCTCCGGTGACGTAACTCTCTTCTATACCATTTGCTCTTAACGCTCGCCATTTATAATGGTCCCCGTTCAACCAAGCTTGCGTTATGTTTTCGAATTGAGTATTCTCGGCTATTTGTTCCGGTGGCAAATGGCAATGATAATCAATGATCGGCATCTTCGCTGCGTACTCATGATAGAGCTTTTCTGAAGTCTTGGTTGTTAAGAGGAAATTTTCGTCGAGAAATGTTTTCATTGTATGGGCCAAATGGTATGGATTAACGGTGTGACTGATTTAATTGCTTGATAACCGCTTTCGGATCTTCGTTTTCTAAATCGTTAATGAACTGTTTTACTGCATCAGCAAAACCGGGAACTGATTGGAGTCGGGTTAAACCTAACTCTTCTTCCGCCAATACAAGATCAACGAGCTGCTCGGTCGAGTTTTCTTCCCATAACTGCGAAATACGCGGAGCATGAGCGTCCTGTGTATTCGTTTGTTTTTTCAGTAACAATAGATAAGCTGCAAAGCCTAAGGCCATGCATTGCGGTACTGCACCTTTTCTTTTCGTATAGGCTTCAATCAATGGTACATTACGCAGTTCCATTTTCGAAGTATAGTTTAAGCTGATGCTCTGCCATTGATGGTTAAGAAAAGGATTGCTGAAACGGTCAACCACACTCTTTGCGAAATCTTTAGCTTCATCTTCTTGAATTACTGAACCAACAATTGATGGGACTATTTCCTCGTTTAAGAGTGTATTCATATACTTCAGAAAATCAGCATCTTGCATGGCTTCTTTCACGGTAGTGAAACCACTTAATATGGCCAAGGCGCAAGAGAATGTATGGCTACCATTTAATAACCTAAGTTTAAGTTCCTTAAATTTTGTGATATCCGGTGTTATGACAACACCTTTGTCAACTTCTGCAAAAGACAGTATTTCCTTTACTTTCGGACTGTCCGTTTCAATTGCCCATAACCGAAAAGGTTCTGCCATAATCGCCAAATCATCAACATACCCGGCCTGCTCATCAGCTTGCTTTTGAGCCTCAGCTGAAAGTTTACCTGGAACGATGCGATCTACCAATGTATTGCAGAAGTAGTTTTCTTCATCCAGCCACTGAATGAAGGCAGAACCGAGTTTATTAATCTCCGCTAACTGAGTAACGATGCCTTTCAACACCTTTCCGTTTTCGCTAATCAGTTCTGTCGGAAGTATAACCAACCCCTTCCCTTTCGGATTGTCTTTATAGTGCTGAAATCGGCTCCATAAAAGTGACACTAGCTTTCCCGGGTACGATACCGGAGGGTGAGCCTGTAAATCGTCATCTTCTTTTAATTCAATACCTACCTCTGTGGTATTTGAAATAATGACTTGCAGGTCTTCAGATAAAGCGACTTTCTGTATTTCAGACCATTCATCGCTGGCTGTAAGCACGCGACTAACCGCAGAAACCAGTTCTGTAGTTTGGACTTCTTTACCGTCCTCTATTCCTTTGATATGAATAGTATATAAGTTATCTTGATCAGCAAACTCGTTGGCGTTACCCCGGCTGGTTGATTTAACAACAACGATATTACCATTAAAAACACCCTTTGAATTGGCCTTATTAATAAAGTAATCTGGTAATGCTCGGAGTAACACACCAGTTCCGAATTGTAATACTTTTTCTGGTCTATCTTGTTCGTTTCCTTCTAATAAGGAACGGTTGAGTCTTGTCATGTTAATTTAAGTTTCTAGGTGCGTAATCGAATCAGTAAAGTGAGAAAATTGATTTATTGATTTCTAAATTTATATTATTTTTTCATTTATATCAAAATTTGATACAAATTGATACAAATTTGAAATCTTAATAGAAAAAACAGACACAAAAAGGTTGGGAAACAGACACAAAAGGCCTGGCATGACACAAAGAAAACCTCTTCGAAAACCTCTTCGCTATCGCTGGCTAAAAAAGCAAAGAGAGACTATCCATTAACCAAAACAAAGCTTGGCTACTAAATAGTCTTTAAAAGAAACAAATCAACAGAAGAAATAAGAGTTAGAAGCGAATTTTAAAATATTTTCTACTCGGAATGATGCTATGCATAACCACCTGTAAATCTTTCCGGATTTCTTCTGCTGATGGTATATTGCTTTCTGCTTGATTTCTTAATTTATTTACGCGAGCCATAAAACCCTCTTCAGTTAATTGCTTAACAGAAACAAGCCCAGACTCTGCCATCTCATGAATTTTCGATAAGACCGATGGATCGTGAATTTCTAATTGTAATACTTTCATTTTGGTATTAATGGTTAAATAAAACTGTAAAACACTTGTTTTTTGAAAAAGTTTTAAAATTTCAATCTAAATACATTACGAAACGAACCAGCTCCGCGCCACACAACAGCGCCATTTTTAACATTTTAATAAGAATCCTGTCAAATTTGACTTAATAATTAGCAAATTAACAAAACCTTGGCTAATTTTGCCGGCGATTTGATAGTTCATTTATTAACGCAATCATTAATGCAACACTTATTATGAGAAGAAGTTTTGTTGTTTTGTCCGCCATCTCAATTTTGGCTGTCTCGATCGCTGCTTATTGGTGGCCCTCGGTACTTTGGACTTTTGTCATTATTTTACCTTTGGTAGCATTAGGGATCATTGACATGGTTCAACCTAAAAGAGCGATGCGCAGAAACTATCCTGTTGCAGGGAGGCTTCGCTATGTTATGGAAAGTCTGCGACCAAAGATTTATCAATATTTTATTGAAAGTGACACGAATGGGCGACCCTTTAATCGCTTGGATCGAAGCGTGATCTATCAGCGTGCAAAAAAAGAAATTGATACCGTAGCGTTTGGAACGCAACTTAATGTGTATGATAATAACTATGAATGGCTTAGCCACAGTCTGACGGCACTTGACAATTCAACGATCAAGGAGCTGCCGAGAGTCTTAATCGGCGGGGACGAATGTAGACAACCTTACTCAGCAAGTCTTTTTAATATATCTGCTATGAGCTATGGTTCGTTAAGTAAGAATGCGATCTTGGCTCTCAACGAAGGAGCGCGGATAGGGCGCTTTGCTCATAACACCGGCGAGGGGGGCGTAAGTGACTATCACCTTCAGGGTGGTGGTGATTTGATCTGGCAGATCGGAACGGGTTATTTTGGTTGTCGCTATCCGGATGGTAACTTCAATCCAGAATTGTTTTCAGAAAAAGCAGCAATACCAAACGTGAAGATGATTGAGGTGAAGCTATCGCAAGGAGCAAAACCCGGTCATGGTGGTTTACTCCCCGCCGCAAAAGTAAATGAAGAGATCGCGCGGATTCGTTCGGTAGAAGTGGGTAAGGATGTGGCATCGCCACCTAGTCATAAGGCTTTTTCTAATCCGATTGAGCTCATGAAGTTCATTAAGCAGTTGCGAATCCTTTCGGAAGGAAAACCGGTAGGGTTTAAAATGTGTATTGGTCAAAAACATGAATTTATCGCCATCTGTAAAGCGATGTTAGAGACGAATATCTATCCTGACTTTATTACAATCGATGGTGGTGAAGGTGGAACGGGGGCTGCTCCTTTAGAGTTTTCTAACTCCGTGGGGATGCCTTTGCGCGATGCGCTTGCTTTCGTCTATGACTCATTGACTGGGTTCAACCTTAAGAAACACATTAAAATAATTGCGGCCGGAAAGGTTACAACTGGCTTTGATATCGTAAAAAATATTGCTTTGGGTGCTGATCTGTGTTACAGTGCGCGAGGTATGATGATGGCATTAGGCTGTATTCAGGCTTTGGAATGCAATAAAAATACTTGTCCAGTAGGCATTGCAACCCAAGATCCTAGACTGACAAAAGGTTTGGTGGTTGGCGTTAAAAAGATCCGAGTGGCAAATTACCACTATGAAACTGTGAAGAGTGCGTGTGATCTGATGGGTGCTGCGGGAATCTCTGATCCTGAGACTTTGCACCGTGCCCATATTAACCGACGGGTTTCGCCAAAAGAAGTACAAAGTTATCTGGATACCTATCCTTATATGGCTTCTGGAAGCTTACTAAAAATGCCTTATCCGCCAGCCTATAAAACACTGATGGAAATTACTTCGGCTCAAAGCTTCGCTCCCAGATTTGACCAAATCAATATTTCTGAGTTCGCATGGGCTGCAAAACCGACAGGGCATGACCTGTCTCTTCAAAATCCCTCTTTAAATTAGGGTTTTCATAACTCATACATAAGCAAAAACGGATCGTCATAATTGGCAATCCGTTTTTGCTTGTACTTACTCTCTTGTGCTTACTCTACCTGGAAGCGGTACACTCTCCGACCCAGTGAACCGTTTTCATCCAGCCCCTCTACCACCACTCGATAGGTTCCTTTATCATCTGCCGTGAAATATTCAAACTCTGCCTGCCCGTTCTGATCTGTCAACAACATGGGGTTCCAATGGATGGTTGTGCGAAGGTCTTGGGACTGCATGGATGTACGCGGACCACTGTATTTGGGAACATAAAACTGTCGTTCCTCAGCGAACCCTTTCGGATTAAATGTTAACATATTGGACGGTGGAAACAGTTCTTTGATCTGTTGAGCTGTCAATTTTTCTGTTTTGACTTCCTTCATATTAACAACCACTACCCCCATCGTATTAGAACGCTGATTAATACCCGTTAATCCATCATCTTTAAAAATTTCGATGGATTCAACCATGGTTGGCTCTACACCGTATAAGTACGTTACATCTACCGGCATTCCATTGACATAAATTTCAACCGGCACCCTTCCGCCACTATTATATACGGTTGATAAATACAACATATTATCTACGTAAGTCAAACCCATCATTCCTGAAACACAGTTCAGCAAGTTATTACAACCTCCTAGGTTTGAACCCTGAATCGTATAATCCGGCTGCATACTAAGACCAGTCAGGGCCGCGTGGTCTCGGTGACTGGGTTTTCTGGCTTGTCTCCCCTCGATCGCAACTTCACGCAATAAGAAGCCCGTACTATTCATCATCCGGTTATTTTTCAAATAGGTTTGCAAAGCGCTATCGATATTTAACAATTCATCGGCTTCATTTATATTCTGAACAATGGAAGGGAAAGGCTCCCCATCGACCATGATCATCAGATTCTCGGAGTTTAAATTGTTTCGTGCATTGACAACAACTTGTAGCGAATCTTCGAACGCAAGATTAGTAAACTCAAACCGTCCCTGATCATCTGTTGTACCATCTTTATAGAAAGATTTTTCCGGAATTTGCAGAAGAAGACGGCCATTGGCAAGAGGCAAACCATCAGCACGGCGGATCGTCCCTGAAACAGCCAGGCTTTGCTCTGGAAACATGGTAATATTGGGCATCTTATCTAACACAATATCGCTGTACTTATACTTACGGTAGCCTTGAGTCATGAGCAGCAAATCCAAATCATCCAGTTTCTTCTCATTAACATCATGAAAATAATAGTTTGGCTTTTCAATATAGCCTTGAACTTCCGAACTCAATAAAATACTGCTCCAGATTGTGGTCTCTTTATCCTCATTAACTGGCACTTTAGTTTCATCGATAACAGAAACTGAAAAATTACCCAAGCTGGAATCCTGTGCTGTGTTTCCGATATCAAGCTTCATTTTAACAGCCTCACGCGGACCATAAGACTGTTTATCTGAAGTCAATTGCATGTTAAGTGTATCGGGGCGATGCACAAAGACCAACCTTTCGGCGAGTGTTTGTCCAGTAGATGCCAGTACACTTAATTGTACAATTCCCGTCGGGAAATTCATCTTGGGGATGGTCGAAGTGAATTCTGTATTGCGTATACCACTTTGGGCCGCGTAATAAACTATACCTCCATTTCGACCGACAACATAAAAGCCCTTGTTCTGATGCTTTGCAAGAAAAGCAGGGTTTATCTTAATCGATATTTTTAGATTTTCGGGATCTTTACCATTAACGCTCAGGCCAACTCCTTCAGCCTCAACCTTCGGTAAATTATACGTAGCACTGCTACCATCGGGGAAATTAAGTTTAGCGAAGTAAGTTTCTCCGAGCTTTGGAGTCATGCTAAATTTACCCATCCCAACATGTTGCGATTCAACCTGCGCGATACTGGTGCCTTTTGAATCAACAATTTCTCCACTTGCAGAAACACCTAAACCGTCTGTTTGTATAGCCTTGAAAGCGACAACTGTCGGAATCCCATCTACCAGATCCCCTCCTTCCGGAAAAAACTGGACATCTTTTTTCGGTGCAGCTTTTTCGAGAGGGAATGTCGTTTCGACGGTTCGGTTATCTAATTCGATATTTGTAACCAATTTACCTCTACTTAGGTCGACATCCGATGAGCTATTAAATTCAACAGCTAATACGCCTTGGGCATTGGTAGTTCCTCTTCCCCGCCCCGCCCGATCAAAGTCGATCAGTGCTTCCCAATTCACCCGCTTGTTGACCAAGGGCATATTCTGCTCATCCCGGAACTCGAGTGTCGCTTTGATCTTAACCGATTTATCGCTTCTGTCGCTATTGAAATTCACATGGGTAATGACATCCTTATTAATCGAATTACCCACAGGCAATGTTTTGTGAAAGAAATAGGATTCATTGAAGTTCAACATCCATTTTGTATAAGCCCGGATACGGTAGTTACCCTGCTTGTAGGTGAGATTATTTAACGGTATACTTCCATGCGCCGTACTATTTATTGCCGGCAGTTTGATACTTTCCATCAATGAATCCTTTTCACTAATAACATCAACATACACGATTTTACTTAAAGGTGATGGAATATGCTGAACCGACGTAACGTATGCTTTAAACCAAATGGTATCCCCCACGGCATAATAGGGTTTATCGAAATGCAGGTAGACTTTTTCTGAGGGAATATTCGTGATAAATTCGTTGTTTTTTTCAACAAGTGCTTTTACTGCAATACTGTCTGTTAAAACAACCGGCTTCTCTTCTTCTACCTTTTGAGGTTCCCCTAGTTTTTTACCAACGGGGATTTTGTCCAACTGAGCAGAGGCAGTATGATTAAACAAACAAAATGAGACGATTAAAAATGTTAAAAACTTAAGGTATTTCATCTAAGGCAATTTAAAATTCAGACTCACGGTAAGCTTTTGGAGACATCCCCGTGTGCCTTTTAAAATATTTCCCAAAAAAAGACTGATCACTAAAATTTAGATTATCAGCAATTTCGCCAATACTTAACTGCGATCGGCTCAATAAAAATTTTGCCTCCAATATAACAAGATCATTTATAATTTCACTAGCATTTTTCCCAGAATATTCTTTTACGATCTCACTGAGATACTTAGCAGATACGTTCAACTGATCTGCATATTTCTTTACAGTGCGGACTTCCCTAAACTGCTCACGAGCTAAATTACCAAATGCGATGATCAGCCTTTCCTGGCGAGTAAAGTTCATCCGGATCATCTTGGAGTACTGCTGCGACATAGCAGCTAGTTCATAAAGAAAGATAAAAAAATTATGAATCAATATCTCTTTGCCAAAAGGGTGTATCGCATACTTCGCAGTGTGTTCAACCAGGCGCTGTATCAATTGGTTGATTAATTTTGTATCTTCTTTCTCAATATTCCAAATAGGGGAAAAACGGCTGGAAAAAAAAGAAAATATAGCTGTTGCATCTTCAGGCATACCGATTTCGGACATAAAATCAATTGTAAAGCTCACACCAGACAACGTGCATGATTTCTTGATAGACGACATACTCATAATCGTATTTGGCGACATCAGTACGAGGGTGTTCTCCTTTATATTATAATCTTGCATATTCAGATTGATCCGAGCCTCACCACCTGTTACAATAAAAATAGACATTCGCTCTGAGCGACGACTCTCTATCCGTTGTTTCAACCATTCATCGTTTGCTTTGATTTCATGGTTTTGAATAACGACAAAACCATCCATTACGGTATGTATAAATTTATATCGATCGTGACTCAGATCGGCAAGTTGTCGGACCTGATCGACTTTTTGCTTTTCCCCTTCCATTGACATGTTTTTACTTTATTTGTTCTAAATTGCAATTATATCCAATATTGACCATAAAAGACCTATTCATCTTATACTTTCAGTCATTGCCTGTTGACTGAGTTCGTTCGTTTGGTGACAAATGTCATCTAAAAATCAATTAAACATTAAATCTTAAAAATTCCATACAAAACAAGACAATATATTCGTTATAACTTACGCACTTCAAAATTTACATTATTTTTTTAAACAAAAACGAACTAGATTCTTCTTAACTTCACATGTAGAGAACAAGCCTAATACTGAAATGTCATGAGAATATAATTTTGACCAAAATACGACATTTTGACCAAAACAACCGATCAAGAAGCCTTTCTTAATAGCTCACTTCTATCGTTCTTTGCGGATGTTTTAATAAAAAAACGGATTTAGTGAATCAATCCTGAATTCTATGCACATTAATATCAAATCTAACATACGGAAATGAAAATTTTAAAACCTGGTTTAGTCTTGTTAGTTATAATCTTTCTGATTACACCCACAGGACTAAAAGCACAATCTGTCGAAAGAAGTACCCTACAACGTGCTACCCTGCCGCAACTTGTAGAATACGCGCTGCAGAACCAACCCAAAATAAAACAGGCGTTGCTTGATGAGGAGATCGGTGAACGGGATATCAACTCAGCTCTGTCTGGTTGGTTACCTCAAATTAACGCTAATGCCAACTTCAACCATAACCTGAAACAGGCGGTTAGCCCCCTAACCATGGGTGGTGAAACCACCTATATTACCATGGGAACAAAGAATTCGTCTGGCATAACAGTGCAAGCTGATCAACAACTCTTAAATGCGGGTTTGATACAGGCAACAAAGTCAGCCAAATATTTTCCGGAACAGCATGAATTAAATACGGAAAACCAAAGCATCAATACCATCGTTGAAGTTAGTAAAGCTTACTATGACATTCTGACAAGTCAAGAACAACTACAAATTATTATTGAAAATATCGCGCGGTTGGAAAAACAATTTCAAGATGCAAAAGCTCAATTCGACGTGGGTTTGGTGGACAAAACAGATTATCAGCGAGCACAGATAAGCCTCAGTAATTCCAAAGCCGACAAAAAACGCACTGAGGAGCTACTAATCTACAAATACGCGTTTCTAAAATCAGTTATCGGATATAACCCCGATGCGGACCTGACACTTTCTTTTGATGGCCAGGAAATGGAACGCAATGTATTACTGGACACCACAGAAGTACTAAACTACCAAAACCGGGTAGAATATAGACAACTATTGACAAGCAAGCAGCTTCAGGAAATAAACACAAACTACAATAAGTTACAATTTATGCCAAGTCTATCGGGCTTCATTAACTATGGCTGGGCTTATAATCATGATGAGTTCAGCGAATTGTATAGTCGATCTTTCCCTAGTTCCGTTGTAGGTCTACGCTTAAGTATCCCAATTTTCTCTGGAACAAAACGCATTCAGGAGATAAAAAAATCACAGCTCTTGGAAGAACGTATTGACTTGGATATCGAAAACACAAAAAACCAGATTAATAGCCAATATGAACTAGCGATGGCATCCTATAAAGCGAACTTAAATGATTGGAGAGTCGCCGCTGAAAATGTAGAATTATCGGAAGACGTTTATAATACGATTAAACTACAATACGATGAAGGCATTAAAACATATCTCGACCTGATGACTTCAGAGACGGATCTGCGCACAGCACAATTAAATTACTTAAACACATTATACAGTCTGCTTTCTGCTAAACTTGACGTACAACAAGCATTAGGCACAGTTTCACTAAACCAATAAAAGATAAAAATGAACTCGAATATCATAAAAACAGGAATTATAGCTTTAGGTGCCGCATTGATCACATCATGTGGAAATTCACAACAAGGTGGTGGACAACAAGCAGCGCCACCTCCGATGCCTGTAACAACTTACACTGTAGAGAAAGCAGCAGTAACCGTTCCGGACAACTACCCGGGCGTGGTTGTTCCTTTACAAGAGGTTGAACTGCGCGGTGAGGTTGGTGGATATATTACTGGAATCTTTGTAAAAGATGGTCAAAAGGTAAGCAAAGGACAACGGCTGTATGAAATAGACCGAACGAACTACCAAGCTGCATTCAATTCAGCAAAAGCTAATTTAGAAGTTGCAAAAGCCAATTTAGCGAGAACAGAAAAAGATGCTGAACGCTATACAAACCTCGCCAAAAAAGAAGCGATTGCACAGCAACGTGTCGACTATGCTTTAACAGATTTGGCGAATGCCAAATCACAGGTCGCGGCAGCACAGGCAAGTCTGACTTCAGCCGAAGCTAATTATCGGAAATCTGTTATTGTTTCGCCTTTAAACGGAACTATCGGTATTTCACAGGTCAAATTAGGCGCATTGGTAACACCGGGATCTACACTATTGAATACCGTTTCAACGAATGATCCGATTGCTGTCGATATTGCCGTAAACCAACGTGATTTATCTCGTTTCATGGAAATGCAGAAAAATCCGTCGACTACGGTAAGTGACTCAATTTTTAGTATTGAGCAAAATGGCAACCGATACTCGATGAACGGAAAAATTGAAGCAATTGACCGAGCTGTAGATCCAAGCACGGGTACCATTACCGTTCGAATCAGTTTCCCTAATCCGAACGGAACGTTGGTTGCTGGTATGACCTGTAATGTCACTGTTCTTAACAAAAGCCCAGAGCCGCAGCTGGTGATTCCTCATAAAGCGGTATCTGAGCAACTTGGAAAATATTCAGTATATGTAGTTGGAGACAGTAGCAAAGTAAATCAACAAATAGTAGAAGTTGGTTCTGAAGTTGGAGGAATGATCGTCATCAAAGGAGGATTACAAGAAGGTGATGTAATCGTTTCTGATGGAATCATGAAGCTCCGCCCCGGTGCAGTCGTTCAGCCTGCGAAAGCAACTGACAGCACCACAACCACAACACCCAACAATTAATTTCTATTAATAATTAGTAAAATATTATGATCTCAGAAATATTTATAAAACGACCGGCCATGGCCATCGTTATATCAATACTGATTGTATTGGTGGGCACCATTGTCCTAACGGGGTTGCCGATCAGTCAATATCCAACCATTGCCCCTCCTACTGTTACTGTATCCTCGAATTACACAGGTGCTGATGCTCAAACAGTGGAACAAACAGTAACTACTCCCATTGAAAGCCAAATCAACGGTACCCCTGGCATGAAATACATGACCTCGTCTAGTACTGCCGACGGCCGTTCAACCATTACCGTAACTTTTGAAGTAGGAACTGACATTGATATCGCGGCATTGGATGTACAAAACCGGGTTGCCATAGCGGAACCGGCATTACCAGAACCTGTAAGGCGACTTGGGGTTGTTACCAAAAAGGCCAATTCTGATATGCTAATGGTTATGGGTCTAATTTCTCCTAACGGCACATACGACCAGCAGTTTTTGGCAAACTATGTCAACTTATACGTGAAAGACGAGATGATGCGTGTCGATGGAGTTGGTGACGTAATGGCTTTCGGTCAACCTTTCAGTATGCGTATTTGGATGGATGCCGGCAAAATGGCTTCTATGGGAATTACCCCCGCAGAAATAACCGCGGCGATCCAGGAACAAAACAACCGCATGCCGGGTGGTAGCGTGGGTGGCCCACCTCAACAACAAGGACAAACTTTTGAATACTCCGTTATTCTAGACGGCGACCTATCAACCGAAGAGGAATTTAGAAATATCATCGTAAAAACCAATCTGGACGGCTCGCCCGTTTATTTGAAAGATGTTGCAAGGGTTGAATTGGGCCAGTTTGCCTATAATATCAGTGCGAAGCTGAATGACGACCCCGCTGCCATGATGGGGATTATGCAGACTCCAGGAGGTAACGCGGTGCAAACAGCCGAAGGTATTTACGACGCACTGGACCGATTGGAACAATCGTTTCCGGACGACATAGAATACGTAATCGGTTATGAAACTGTATCCATCGTTAATGAGTCGATCAGCTCTGTATTACACACCCTTATCGAAGCGATTATTCTCGTAACTGTAGTCGTATTCGTCTTTCTACAAAGCTGGAGGGCGACTCTGATTCCGGTACTCGCTATTCCCGTTTCCATTATTGGTACTTTTGTCTTTTTCTCCTTATTAGGGTTCTCGATTAACGTACTGACAATGTTTGGTTTTGTATTAGCGATCGGTATTGTAGTGGATGATGCGATCGTCGTCGTCGAGGCCGTGCAGCATTATATTGATCAGGGCTCCTCACCGAAAGAAGCAACCATGAAAGCAATGAAGGATATTACCGCACCAGTAATTGCGATCGCGTTAATCCTTGCTTCTGTATTTATTCCAGTCGGATTTATCCCTGGTATGGTTGGGCAACTTTATCAGCAATTTGCCATCACGATAGCGATTTCAGTACTAATTTCAGCTTTCGTAGCTCTCTCTTTAACACCAGCTCTTTGTGCGATGTTGCTCAGACCGAGTAAACTGAACAAAGAAGCTAAGGGCTTAAATCGTTGGTTCTACCGTTTTAATGTTTGGTTTGAAAAAGTAACGCGTAACTACTCTGATAACGTTAAATGGTGTTTGAAAAAAACACCACTTGTTTTAATCCTGTTGGTATGCGTTTACGTCGCAACTATCGGCTTGTTCTCTGCTAAACCATCAGGGTTCATTCCTACAGAAGATGCGGGTGTATTTATTATGGGCGCGTCTTTACCAGAAGGTTCTTCGACTGCCAGGACACAAGAATTTGTAGATCGGGTATCACAAACTGTCCGCGAGAAAAATCCAGAAATATCTGGCGTTACAGCCATTACCGGTATCAACATCTTAAATAGTGCATTTAAATCAAACTCGGCAACCTTCTTTGTTCAGCTCAAACCTTGGGGTGAACGTGATCGTGGCGTTGCTGAGGTTTTGGCAAGCGTCTCGCAAGAATTCGCACTGGATCAGGAAGGTATGCTTATGGCTGTACAACCTCCTCCAATTCCGGGACTCGGTATTAGCGGTGGGTTTACCTTGCAATTACAAGAACAGCAAACAGGTGATATCAAAGACTTCGAAGCGATAGCCGGTCAGTTCATCGGCGCTTCAAATCAGCGTCCGGAAATTGGAATGGCTTATACACTTTTCAATTCCAGAACACCGAATTACAAAGTCACAGTAGACCGAGATCAAGTGAAAAGAATGGGCGTCTCAGTCGGCTCCGTATACAGTACCATCGCCAATAACTTTGGTAGCGGATATGTAAACGACTTTACACGATTTGGACGCAACTTCCGTGTGGTAACTCAAGCTGACACAGCTTACAGATCCAACATCGAAGCATTAAACAACTTATATGTTAATAATATTCAGGGAACCCCTGTCCCGTTGAGCACCATGGTATCTTATCATAAGGAAGAAAGCCCATCGGTTATTAATCACTTCAACCTTTTCCGTTCAATTGAAGTAGGTGGTAGTGCTGCGCCGGGTGCTAGTAGTGGGGACGCGTTGACAGCTTTGGAAGAAACAGCCGCTCAGACATTACCTAGTGGCTATATGTACAGTTTTTCTGGTTTAAGTCAGCAGGAGAAGGAATCTGGCGATGCAACAACAACAATTTTTGCATTGATCATCGTCGTTGTATTCTTGCTTCTGGTAGCATTATATGAGAGCTGGTCAGTTCCGTTCTCAATCTTACTAAGCGTACCTCTGGGCATGTTCGGTGCAATTTTTGCTCTTACTTTCCTTCCACATCTGGACAATAACATCTACGCGCAGGTCGGGTTTATCACACTCATAGGTTTAGCGGCGAAGAATGCGATTCTAATCGTTGAATTTGCAAAAGAACGTGTAGATATGGGCATGGAACTGATTGCGGCAACATTAGAAGCGGTACGGCTAAGGTTACGTCCGATTATCATGACATCCCTCGCATTTATCTTAGGGGTACTACCTTTGATTTTTTCAGCCGGCGCCAGTGCTGTTTCACGGCAAACGATCGGCTGGACTGTTGCTTCGGGAATGACCATCGCTACTTTGTTTGCTATCTTTGTTGTACCTGTACTATTTGTATTCATTACCAGAATAGCTTATGGTAAAAAGAAATTAGCAGAGCTTCAGGCTAACTATAACCCTGAAGACCATAAAGATAAATTACATTAAATTAAAAAGGGAGGCGTATGAAAACATTAATCGCAGCTACAGATTTTTCCAAGGAAGCAGACAATGCAGTCGAGTATGCATGTTTTGCTGCAGCTACCCTGGGTACGGATGTGGTACTTTTCAACGCTTATCACATTCCTTTACATGTGTCGAACGCTCGGCTCTCCGCGAAAGTCTTCAAGGAACTGATGGACAACAACAAGTTATTATTGGAGAAAAAAGCGGCCGAATTATCTAAAAAATATTCGATCAAGGTCGATTATGAAACCCGCTTTTCGCAGCTCGATGAAGAGATTGAAAGCATATTCTTAAAGTATGATGCACAAATGGTCATCATGGGTACAGCGCCCGATTCGTTGGGACAGGAGCTGTTTGGCAATACAACGACAACGTTAATCATGCAACATGACCTGCCTGTATTGGCCGTTCCACCAAATGTTAAGTTTAAAGCTGTTCGAAAAATCCTCTTCGCAGTCGACTTTCTACGTGGAATCAATGTTCGTATTTTAGAGAATGTTAGAGAGTATGCGCGAGCTGCAGCAGCAGAGGTTGAGGTATTTCATGTGCAAAGAAAACTAAAAGCGATTGATGAAGAGCACCGGAAAACGACTACAAAGGAAATCGATTCAAGCTTGGGCGATGTCCCACACTACTACAAAAGTATTGAATCAGACAAGGTTATCGAGGCAATCAAAAATGAGGCGAAACGTATGGAAGCTGATCTTTTAATTATGGTTCCACAACGTTATGGTTTTTGGGAATCGATCATCCATCGGAGCAAAACAAGAATCATGGCTTCACAAACTGAAATCCCCTTATTATCGATACCTGTCAATAAGGCTAAAAGACCTTAATCTCTACCAACTGATAATCAGATCAATAGCAAAAGAAACCCTTTCCAGTAACTAGGAAAGGGTTTCTTTTGCTAAATAAAGAGAAATGTCATGGGAATTTCAGATTCACTAAAATAAGACATTTTGACCAATCATACCGGTTTCTTGACCTTGTGAAATCTTCTAATTAGACTGACTTTTGTATCAACACAACGGGACTCAACGGAGTCTCAATTGATAAAAACTAAAATAGAAAAAAATGAAAAAATTATTATTATCATTCGCATTACTAGGTGGAGTAGTTTTCACTTCACAGGCTCAAACAGATAAAGGAGATTTCATGCTTGGAGGAAATGTCTCTTTTAACACAATCAAATCTGACGCTTCGGGCGCTAAGTCATCTTACGACCTATCCATCGTCCCAAATATCGGATATTTCGTTGACGACAATATCGCAGTTGGAACCGGGATCGGTTACCAGACAGCCCGATTAGATGAAGCTAGTGAGTTTGGTAAGACTGAAGCGTTTGTAATTGCGCCTTTTGGTAGATACTACACACCAATCACAAACAACTTTAAGTTTTTCGGACAATTATCGGTACCAATGGCCTTCGGTAATGTTAAAGCAATTGATGAGAATTTAGAAACTGGTAGCAAAACCGGTAGCTCAACGTCAATTGGCGTGGCATTATCACCCGGATTCGCATATTTCCCAAGCAACAAAATCGGGATCGAATTTGCCATCAATGGACTATCATATAACAACTATTCAGTTGAAGACGGAGATGGCAACTCCATTAAGGGTGCGGGATACGATAGCTTCTCATTTGGAGCTGACTTTTTTGCCCCATCTTTGGGAATTCAATTCTACTTCTAAGCACAGAAGAAAAAAGACAACATTACAAATGCGGAGGAACTTAAAATTCCTCCGCAATTGTAATGTTCAAATTATTCTGTTATTGCTGATACACCTTTATTGCTGGTAAAATGGCAAATACATATTCTCTATACTTTGATCTGGCACATGTACAATAACAGCGCGCACCACACCATTACTTACTTCAAAAGCAATCCCTTCTGCAATATCGTCGAAAACCTGAATAATTTCGCCATTGCTTGCATCAGTATATGTTAGCTCAATAGCATTGGGATACGACTCCTTAAGCACGGATAAGTCATCTCCTAAAGATATACCATTATCCAATTCAAAGTCAATATTACCTAACCTCATAACCTGAGTTGATTTCCTCATATCAATATCAACATCACATGCTGAATACAAGTCAAACTCTCTCTTTGCCTCATTTACTTCATCATCAAAGTACCACATACTCCAGCTTTTACACATAGCTGCATCTGCGCTGTCTACCTCGCCCAAGCGATTAAAGAGGTTGGATTCTTCTACTTCTTGCCCTATCAGGAAATCACCAATAGAATTTCCGGCAACAACACGAATCGTTTCTTGGTCAGTAAACTTCGAAATGACAGTATCCGCTATAACCGAGTCAGTCAACCCTGCGCTGTCTGTCGAGAGGCTATCATCTGTAGATTCATTTTGAGATTGATTAGCACAGGCTGAGACAACAAGAAACAAAGCACCGAGCAGCCAAGCTCCAATCACTTGTCTTTTTTGTTTATTCATCATATCGTAACTATTGATTCACACGAATGTAATCTTCGGTTCGTAAATTTGAACAGATCACCTATTATTATATATTTGGTAAAACAATCAGTTTTCAAAATAGTTTAACCTTAAAAATAAACATCATGGCAAAAATCACATTTAAAGGCGACGGCGTAAATACTGTCGGATCATTACCTGCTGTAGGAACAGAAGCAAGAGACTTTACTCTAACGGCTACAGACCTATCTGATAAGAGTTTGTCTAACTATAAAGGAAAAAATGTTATTCTCAATATTTTCCCCAGTATCAACACCGGTGTATGCGCTCAGTCTGTAAGGACGTTTAACGAAGAAGCTTCAAAGCTAGACAATACAGTTGTCCTATGCATCTCAAAGGACCTGCCTTTCGCACAAGCTGAATTCTGTGGCGCTGAAGGCATTAAAAATGTTGAAATGCTATCGGATTTCAGGTCTAACTTCGGAGAAGAGTACGGGGTCCAAATGGCAGATGGTCCACTTAAAGGCCTTCATAGCCGCGCTGTAGTAGTCATCGACCCACAAGGCAAAATCACATACGAAGAGCAGGTACCGGAAATAGGTCAAGAACCTAACTACGACGCCGCTATCCAAGCTATTTCATAATTTAATTTATAAAGGGAATGACAGAAGAGGTAATTCTTGTTGACCAAGACGACCGAGTTCTTGGCACAATGGAAAAGTTAGAAGCCCACCGGACAGGTGTATTGCATCGCGCCTTTTCTGTCTTTCTATTTAACAGCAAGAATGAACTATTACTCCAGCAGCGTGCTCTTGACAAATATCATTCAGCAGGTCTCTGGTCTAATACATGTTGTAGTCATCCACGCCCGGGCGAAGACAGCCTAGCGGCCGCCAACAGAAGACTTCAAGAAGAAATGGGACTTGCAGCAGACCTTACTTTCATTTCAAAACTTGCTTATAAAACACGCTTTGACAACGGGCTCTTTGAGCACGAACTCGACTATATCTATGTCGGCAAAAGTGATGCTTTGCCAACGATCAACCCTGAAGAAGCGAATGGCTTCAAATACCTCCCTCTTCAGCAAATCAAGACTGAACTGAAACATAGCCCCCAGCAATACACAGTTTGGTTTAAGCTAGCATTCCCTCAAATCGAACAATTTTGCAAATTAGCAGATGACTAAATCATCATTGTAATACAAAATTTACTTAATCCTCTTCGCTTTAACGAATCGCTAACGTTAAAAACAGGTGAATTATTGTACTTTTGATAATCATACTATCACAATACTAACTATGTTGAAAAAAAATACTGTCTTAAAAGCCATTATTTTACCCACCATCCTATTTGTCATTGCCTGCGGCGGCAACAAAGAAAACCGGCAAGACGGTGATGTTCAAGTATCTGAGTACCCTATCCTGACCATCGAGCCCCGGTCAACTACATTGAACAGCAATTACCCGGCAACGATTGAAGGTCAGCAGAATATCGAAATCAGACCGAAAATCGAAGGTTTTATCGAGCACATCTATGTAGATGAAGGGGCGACCGTTAAAGAAGGGCAGGCACTATTCCGCATCAATGCCCCGCAATATGAGCAAGAGAAAAGATCGGCCGAAGCAGCTGTTAAGATAGCCGAAGCAGCTGTCAATACAGCTCAAATGGAAGTAAACAAGGTGCAGCCATTAGTTGAGAAGAACATCATTAGCCGCTACCAGCTCGAGTCTGCGCAATTTAATTTAGAATCACAGAAAGCTCAGCTCGCGCAAGCACGGGCCAACCTTGTAAACGCGTCAACCAACGTAGGGTATACATTGATAACCAGTCCGGCTAACGGGGTCGTTGGAACACTCCCCTATAAAATCGGAAGTTTAGTGAGCAGCAATACCCCACAGCCATTAACGACTGTTTCCAACATTACCAATATATACGCTTATTTTTCAATCAACGAAAAACAGATGCTTGAAATTTCAGGCAGAGAGACAGACGAAGCCGCCCGGAACAGCCTGGCGAATATCCCTGAAGTTTCTCTGATTTTAGCGAACGGATCAAGGTTCCCGCATCCAGGTAAGATTGAGACAACCAGTGGATTAATCAATACAGCTACCGGCTCCATCAGCGTACGTGCTACCTTCCCCAATCCTGGAAATATCGTTCGAAGTGGTAGCAGCGGTGTAATCACCATCCCACTAAAGGTTGATTCTGCGATCGTCATCCCTCAGAAGGCAACCTACGAAATCCAAGGTAAAAAATTTGTATATCAACTTCAAGACGACAACACAGTAAGCAGCAAAGCAATTACCGTAATGGATAACGATGACGGCAAATTTTACGTCGTAAGTGGAGGATTGAAAGCTGGCGACAAAATCGTGATGGAAGGTCTTGCGACCCTCCGCGACGGCCTGAATGTACAGCCGGTTGCTGTGAACGCCGACAGCTTATTTCAACCCGTTACAACCAAAGATACTGTTCGATAATATACAAACTTGACAAAGAATTATGTTTAATCGTTTCATAGAACGACCTGTACTAGCTACCGTAATCTCCATTTTAATTGTTTTATTAGGAGGTTTAGGGTTGCTTACTCTTCCCGTTTCACAATACCCCGATATAGCACCACCAACCATCGTTGTTTCAGCATCCTACCAAGGAGCCAATGCTGAAGTTGTTCTTAATAGTGTGATCGTTCCACTTGAGGAACAGATCAATGGTGTAGAAGATATGGCGTACATGAGATCGTCAGCCGGGAACGATGGTAGTGCACGTATCACAATCGTTTTCAAGACAGGCACAGATCCAGACATCGCCAACGTCAACGTCCAGAATAGAGTGGCCCGAGCCACCAGCCTGTTACCCCAAGAGGTTACACGCTCAGGAGTCTCCACCTTTAAAACACAAAGCAGTAACCTGATTATTTTCTCCTTATACAGTGAAGACCCAACATACGATCAGACCTTTCTGCAAAACTATGCAGAGATAAACCTGGTTCCCCTTATGAAAAGGGTAAACGGTGTCGGTGAAGCAAGAGCCTTCGGACAAATGGACTACTCCATGCGGATTTGGCTCAAGCCCGATGTTATGGCTACCTATGGCCTCGTCCCAAATGATATCAGCGCTGCTTTGGCTGAACAAAATATCGAAGCCGCGCCAGGACAATTTGGTGAACAAGGCGGTCAGTCGTTCCAGTACACAATCAAATACAAAGGCAGGCTTGCCGATGTAACAGAGTTTGAAAACATCGTACTAAGAGCAGGTGGCGATGGCCAGCTTCTTAGGTTACGGGACATTGCGAGAGTGGAGCTCGGAGCAATGAATTATGCTACCTCCTCTACCACCAACGGCAACCCATCGGTAGGTGTCGCTATCAGCCAGACAGCAGGGTCAAATGCTCAGGAAGTAATCGAAGGAAGTTTGAAGGTACTCGACGAAGCCGCTCAAAACTTCCCCAAAGGCATTAAGTACGTAACACTGGTTAATGCAAACGACTTTTTAGATGCATCAATCAGCAAGGTAATCACAACGTTGATCGAAGCCTTCATCCTCGTATTCCTGGTTGTATTTATTTTCCTACAGGATTTCCGGTCAACGTTAATCCCTGCCATTGCCGTACCCGTTTCAATCATTGGTACCTTCTTCTTCTTAAGTGTATTCGGGTTTACGATCAACCTACTAACCTTATTCGCTCTGCTTCTAGCAATTGGTATTGTTGTCGATGATGCCATTGTCGTCGTCGAGGCCGTCCATGCAAAGCTCGATCAAGGCTATACGTCCGCATTAGACGCCACAAAGGATGCGATGGGCGAAATCACTGGAGCTATCATATCCATTACATTGGTCATGGCTGCTGTGTTCGTTCCGATTAGCTTTATTTCCGGTTCAGCAGGTGTTTTCTATCAGCAATTTGGATTAACGTTGGCTGTCGCCATCCTCCTCTCTGCGGTAAACGCTCTGACATTAAGTCCGGCGCTCTGTGCTATTTTCCTTAAGCCTCACGATGAAGAACATAAAAAGAAAAACCTTTTACAGCGTTTCTATCTAGCATTTAACACCGCGTTTAATGCGACAACAAACAAGTATAGAAAGTCCGTTTCGTTTCTTATCCATCGTAAATGGATCGCTTTCCTGGGTATCGCCCTCTTTGCTGGAGCATTCGTTTACCTGATGAAGACAACACCAACAGCGTTCGTTCCGAACGAGGATACAGGCTCAATTATGGCGGATATTGCTCTTCCTACTTCAGCGTCCGTAGAACGAACTGAAGAAGTAGCGATCGAAGTGGAAAGATTGGTGCGGAATATCCCAGAAGTTGAAAATGTACTTCGCGTAAGCGGTAATGGTTTAATCAGTGGTCGGGGAAGTAATTACGCGATGCTGATCATCAGATTAAAAGATTGGTCCCAACGAAAAGAAGACAATCAAAGTGTCGAAGCTATCATCGGCCAGCTTTTTGCCCAAACACGTTCAGTTACTGAAGCCAAGGTAATCTTTTTCGCACCACCAACCATCAGTGGTTTCGGTGTTTCACAAGGCTTCGAATTCCAGCTTCAGGATCGTACAGGAGCAGACATTGCTACCTTTACCAAAGTGGGTAATGATTTTATAGCAGCCTTAAACGAACGTCCGGAAATTCAATATGCCTCGACATCTTTCGACCCTAATTTCCCACAGTATCAGATTGACATCAATGTGGAAAAAACGAAAGAAGCTGGTTTCACAGTAAACGAGATTCTAGGAACCATGCAGGGATACTACGGTGGAGTTTATGCGTCCAACTTCAACCAATTTGGTAAGCAATACCGCGTTATGTATCAGGCAGAACCACAATACCGAGCTAACCCCGAAGGGTTAAACAATATTTTTGTTCGTAATGCAAATGGACAAATGGCGCCAATCAGCAGTTTTATTTCGCTGGAACGCGTATACGGACCGCAATCCATTTCCCGGTTCAACCTATTCACCGCGATCGAAATCAATGGTTCTCCTAACCCGGGTTATAGTTCTGGTGATGCTATTCAGGCTATTGAGGAAGTTGCCGCAACTTCCTTGCCGGTCGGTTACGCTTATGAGTTCTCAGGGATGACCCGTGAGGAAATCTCAGCCGGTAGTCAAACTTTATTGATTTTCTTATTGGTAATCGTCTTCGTCTATCTATTGTTAAGCGCCCAATATGAAAGTTATATATTGCCCTTTGCAGTACTCCTTTCCCTACCAATCGGTTTAGCTGGTGTATATATTTTTGCAACCCTATTCGGCATATCAAACAATATCTATTTGCAGATTACCCTCATCATGCTCGTCGGGCTTCTCTCCAAGAATGCCATTCTGATCGTGGAGTTTTCAGCAGAAAGAAGAAGACAGGGAATGCCGATCGTCAAAGCTGCGCTTGAAGGTGCACAGGCACGTTTCAGACCAATATTAATGACCTCTTTCGCCTTTATATTTGGACTTATCCCACTCATGCTTTCTAAGGGAGCTGGTGCTGTCGGCAACCAGGCAATTGGTACCGGCGCTGTTGGGGGAATGTTAATAGGTACCCTGTTTGGGGTTTTTGTAATCCCTATTCTGTTCATTATTTTTCAGGGAATACAGGAGCGATTCCGCAAAAAGCCTTTGCCGACTGCTGCGAACGCACAACCGAATGATAACTCTGATAATAGCTAAAAGAATCATGTCAAAAAGATTTTTAAACTACGGATTATTTTTTTCACTGATAAGTATTGCCTTCTTATCATCATGTGGGGTTACGAAAGAATACTCCAAACCTGAGATGAATATCGATAGCCTATACCGTGATATTCAAGATACAGACACCAATTCGATCGCCTATTTAGCATGGGAAGATGTATTCACCGACCCCATGTTACAGGCTCTCATAAAAACAGGGCTCGCAAATAATCCCGACCTAGAAATAGCCTACCTAAACATACAACAAGCGGAAGCCTATTTCAATCAAAGCAAAGCAGCCTTTCTCCCTAACCTTAACCTGAACGCTGGTATCGATGAAAGTCGCCTTCCTGAAGCTCAGCGCTTTGGTCGCGGCAGCAATATCACACAATATAATATCACGGTATCATCAGCTTGGGAAGCCGATATATGGGGCAAGCTCAAGAGCAGCAAAAAGGCAGAATTAGCCAATCTATTAGCTACCACCGAGGCCGCCAAAGCTGTGAAAACGAGATTGATTGCAACGATTGCCAATTATTATTATCAGCTTTTAGCTATGGATGAACAATTGGCTATTACCGAAAAGACAATCATAAACTGGAATAGTACGGTGGAGACCATGCGCGCGCTGAAAGAAGCCGCCACCGTTACAGAAGCTGCGGTTGTACAGAGTGAAGCCCAACGTTATGCAGCCGAGGTTACCATACCGGATCTTAAACAAGCAATCCGTGAGACGGAAAACGCACTGAGCATCTTAATTGGCTCACAGCCGAATGCAATAGACAGAGGCCATCTTGGCCAACAATTACTACCCATGTCATTGAATACGGGGATACCGTCACAGTTATTGGCAAACCGACCCGACGTCTTGCAAGCAGAGTTGCAATTCAGACAGCAGTTTGAATTGGCCAACATGGCTAGAACGTATTTCTATCCTAGCATTTCCATTACCGGTTCAGCTGGATTTAATACAACAGATATTTCCAATCTGCTTGATCCCGCCTCATTTGTCGCAAGCATCGGTGCGGGACTGGCACAACCGATCTTCAACAAGCGACTGAACAAAACTCGTTTAGAAGTTGCCTTATTACAACAAAAAACAGCATTGCTGAACTTCAAAACGGCGCTTTTGGAGGCCGGTCGCGAAGTTTCCGATGCCCTATCGCTTTATGAGACCGCGAATCAAAAGATCGTAGTCCGTCAAAAACAAAAAGATGCATTGGAAAAAGCGGTGGACTATTCTCAAGAACTTTTGGAAAATGGTTTTGCCAACTATACGGAAGTTATTACGGCCAGACAAAGTTTGTTACAAGCCGAGTTGGGAGGGGTTAATGACCGTCTGGAACGGCTAATCTCAGTCGTAAATCTTTATCGCTCCCTCGGAGGTGGGTCGAAATAGTATTGTCGAAACAGCATTATAGGAATTGAATTTTCTCAAAAAGAAGCCTCTCTCTTTTTTAATCCAGAGAGAGGCTTCTTTTATTTTTGGACATTTATTGTACGGAAGCGTTAACCTTCTTGATATTCAAAATTAAACACAGATGGCAGATGCCCCATTCCTTCACAGGTCACATCCAAATCATTAATCAATCCGGTCTTCAAGCTATATGTCCAACCGTGTAAAGATAGCTCCTTGCCCCTGCTCCATGCATTTTGTACAATCGAAGTTTTAGAAAGATTATAAACGCTCTCGACCACATTAAGCTCCACCATCTTATCCAACTTTTCCTCCGTATCAACAATCTGGTCAAGCTCTAAACTGTGCAGACGATACGCATCTTTGATATGTCTCAACCAATTATCTATTAATCCGAACTGCTTATTACTCATCGCAGCAGCAACCCCACCACAACCATAATGTCCACAGACAATAATATAGCGGACTTCCAAAACATTCACCGCATAGTCTAGTACGCTGAGCATGTTCATGTCACTATTGACAACAACGTTTGCTATATTTCGGTGAACGAATATCTCTCCAGGCTTTGTGTTGGTAATTTGATTAGCAGGCACCCTGCTATCCGAGCAACCGATCCAAAGAACCGGTGGTTTTTGTCCTTCGGCTAATCTATCAAAGAATTCGGGATCCTCTTTCAACGAGCTGGCAACAAATTCCCTATTTCCTACTAACAATTCTTCGTATGATATAATATTATTATTTTGACACATGTTTATGTTTTTTTATAGATTTAAAATTCTGTTTATTTTCCACTTCAAGTAGTTGTACAATTTTTCCGCGATTGATATAGAGCGCCTCATATTCTTTGATCACCAAGATCACATCTTTATCAATGAACTTACTTTTCCGCCCATCAATAACAATCTCATTAACCTTTCTTGGTATATTCTGGAGCGAGAACCGGATAGCCGGCTTGTTCAAAAAAGAAACCTCTTCAGACAAGGTCACGACCACCTTATGTTCCTGATCTGACTCCTGACCCTCATAATCAAATGAATTCCGCATATTGTTCCGAAGCACGTAGAGTAGTGAAATAACGATACCCACGCCAACACCCGTCAGCAAATCGGTCAGAATAATTGCGATAACCGTTGCAATAAAAGGCACAAACTGATCAACGCCACGTTTAAATGTATTAACGAATAAAGCAGGATTTGCTAATTTATAGCCCGTTACCAATAAAATTGCCGCCAAACAAGCTAAAGGAATCATGTTAATGACTACCGGGAATAAAACCAATGCCAGTAGCAACCACAATCCATGGAACATGGCACTTTGCCTTGATTTGGCGCCTGCATTTACATTTGCTGAAGAGCGCACGATTACTGATGTCAGCGGCAAGCCACCGAACAATCCACTGGTCATGTTGCCAACTCCCTGCGCGAGCAATTCGCGATTTGTATCCGATGTTCGTTTCATCGGATCCATCTTATCCACAGCCTCAATACTTAGCAGAGTCTCAATACTAGCAATGATCGCAATTGTAAAAGCAACGATCCATACATCCTTATTCAGGATCTGGCTAAAATCAGGAAAAACAAACAGATTTAGGAAATCATCCATCGATGTGACAATTGGAATCTGCACCAATTGATTACTTTGAATTTCTAATGGCGTTCCTTTAAATAGATAGAATGCCGCTAAGCCCAGAAGGACAACCACTAAAGGAGCAGGGATCAACTTAAGCTTTTTA